>JBAQUG010000442.1:0-9716 GCA_049297395.1 Victivallales bacterium
GGGAAGGATCGAAAACACTGGCGGAAAAAATCAGCTCGGGACTGGGCCTGGATACGCGCTTCTATCATGCAGGCCTGGAACGAAGCGAAAAGACGAAAGTCGAGGAATGGTTTCTGCACAGCCAACAGGGTGTACTCGTAGCCACTTGCGCGTACGGTATACCACATGAACTAAGTATTAATAATACTAAACTGGAGCAACTTGGCTAATTCCCAAACTAGTAACAGAATCTCAGACCTATTTAGTCGTTAATTGGATCAAGAAAGTTGAAGGCAATGATATCTATGCCAGTGACACGAATTTTAATCCCTTCCATGTGACAGATACAGGGCGAGATTAACATTGGTTCTTATATACATTATCGGGAGATGCTAGACTCAATGCCGAGGTGGTCCATCTCTGGATTAATATCTTCTTTGATAGGTTTTGCTAACAGGTAGAGTATGACGATACAAAGAAATACTCCTGATAGCAATAGCAAGTGCAATGATTCGAAACTCCAGTGGTAGAGTTTGAATGCCTACTCCTCCGACGAGGGCAAACAGCCCGGCAGAATAAGTGAAAATCTGTACGATAATGGCTGATGCACGGCGATATAGTCCTCGCCGAAGGGCAACAAGCGCAAAAACTGCCAAAGGGTTAGCCCATAAAAGGTTAAGGTTCATACCAACTTCGCGGTATCCGGCTACAATCCCAAACAACAAAATGCATAATCCAGCGATTGCAGTGGCTCCAAAAAGAAACGCATCGAAAATTTGGGCGAGCAGTGTGCTGGGGATCAGGGATAGACAAAGAGACAACCCGAGAAGCACAACTGAGAATATGATCGGCTGGATCTGTAATGGGAGGAGAGATTGCTTCGAAGCCTTGTAAAGGACCTGAGAACTAAGGACAAAATTCTGTTGACCGACAGTGAGTTTGACTGATGATCTTTCCACCTTTTCCATTAGCTGCAAGGGAAGAAATGGCTGAACATTGGGAGCAAGTGGACGATCCGCCGGGAACCCAAGCAACAGATCAATCAATAAGCGCAGCCAGGTTTTCTCACCTATTGCTTCCCTGATGGAACCTCTTAACGTTGGTCTTGAACTCGGAATTGCTGTAACGTTTACATCAGCAATGAATGGGGAGAGAATCTCCCAAACCTTGGTTGTGCAATTGTCAGTAAAATAGCGATAGTTATAGACACTATTTTCCAGTCGAACGTCATGCTCAAGGGTAGCAACAATGTTTTCAACCTGCTTCGATTCAAGATTCAGCACTTGCTCGATGATTGTTCGATTTTCCACTCCCCGATAGAAGCGAAGTGTTTCATCGGTCTTCAACGCATCGACCATGAAGTCCATTTTGCCGATAAGCATCTTGCCCAGGAAGCGAAGGTTAAAAGGATATACAGAAAGGCCATAATTATAGAGTATATCCTCTCTGCTTTCAGTATTGACGACCCGAATAGCCGTGTGGCCAAAAGAGGAATATAAGGGCTGACCAGGCAGAATCGTGATCAAGGATACTGCTATTACATCAGCGCTGTACTCCTGTATACTTTGCTCGGTTGCTGAAATCCTCAATGTAACTGCAAAAAGAATTAACGTTAAGCAAAGCATCGTAGATCGGACTGAGGATCTGTACATAAGGTCATTCTACTGAAAAATGAGTGCGGCTGCAAAGCAGATACAGATTGAAATACGGAAGCGTAACCTTGTATAACCTCTAACATTTGTATAGTGTGGAATTCTTCTTCAGAGGTGTCGATGGGCTTATTGTGCAAGTTTGAAAAGAATAAACAGAGTGTCTTTCCGCTCCTCAAGCCTAGTCATCCTCATGGTTTTCAAAAGATCGTGACAGTGTTTTTCAGGACTATGTTGGCAATTTTACTGCCATTAATGTTTACTGCTATCGACGGATTGGATGAGAGCAAGAACCTTACCGCTGCCACAGTTAAATCAGAGATGAAGCCTAGTTTTGCTATTTCAGAATCTGAAGATCTGATCCAGCTACAAGATTATCAAAGAAGGCAGATGAGTAGTATGCGCATATCTAGCCTTATACCTTTAAGCAACCAAGAGCTTCTATTGGAGTTGCCGATTCTGTGGCCGTTAGAAGGGGAAATTGGCTATATATCCAACGTATTTGGCGCAGGCTCAAATCCTTTTACTGGCAAGCCTTATTTCCATAAAGGACTTGATATTTCCAACGCACGGTCTGGAGATCCAATTATTGCGGCCGCCGACGGAACGATCTCCTTCACAGGGTATAACGCAACGTACGGTAACAATATCATCATCCAACACGAAAATGGTTATACTACGCGCTATGCACATCTAAAGACAATGGCAGTCAATCGTGGACAGAGCGTACTACGGGGCAGTGTGATCGGGACCGTCGGTAAAACCGGCCTGACTACAGGTCCGCACTTGCATTACGAAGTTCTTCTAGCAGGAAAACTCACCGATCCGCTGAAATATGTGAATATTGCCAGGTCGAGACCGGCACTAATACGATGATCGATCACAGAGCACTTTTTATCGAGCATTAACCTCGTTCTATTGACAAGAAATCGTCTATCGAATACCTTCTCCTAAACGATTGCTTAATCAAGCAATCGTTTAGGAGAAGGTATTCATGAACGAAGACATTTGCAGTCAATGTGGCGTTACCTGCGCTGCCGAAGCAGACCAGCTTCGTGAATTGCTGCTCGACGTCGCGGGGCTTTCGGAGCTTTTCAAAGCTTTATCCGACGAAACAAGGGTAAAAATTCTTTATCTCATTGCCCAGCGCGACCTTTGCGTATGCGATCTAGCTTTCCTTTTGGAAATGACGCTGCCTGCTATTTCCCATCATCTCAGGTTTCTCAAAACCTTGCGTCTAGTCAAAAGCCGCAAGGAAGGCAAGAGCGTTTTCTACAGCCTTGAGGACACTCACGTACTTAACCTCATAAAGCAAGCCAAAGAACACTATATAGACCGTATATAATAGCAGGGAGAGAATATGACCAAATACAAGATTCAGGGACTCGATTGCGCGCAATGCGCCAACGAAATTGAACGCGCACTCCAGAAGAATAAGGGTATGGAGACCGCCCGCGTGAGCTTTGCCACGGGAACGGTTTATCTGGACGAGAACTATGAAGAACAGGCCCGAAAAATAATAGATCATACCGAACCGGGGGTTACCATCACCTCTTTGGATAGTAAAAAAACTTATGAATCAGATGAGATAAAGAGCGGCCATCCCATGATCAGGATCATTGCCGCAGGACTCCTCTTTATCATTGGGTCTGTGTTCAATAAAGCATTACACGAGACTCCCAAATCAATAGCCGAGTATGGAATTCTTCTTGCAGCTTTCGCGCTCGTCGGGGCTCCCGTTCTCATCGCCGCATTCAAGAATATCATACGAGGACAGGTCTTCAACGAAATGTTCCTTATGAGCATCGCTACCATCGGTGCGATCGTCATTCATCAGTTGCCTGAGGCTGTCGGTGTCATGCTGTTCTATTCAGTGGGAGAGTATCTACAGGATCGAGCAGTCGAAAAATCCCGAAAATCAATAGCATCCTTGATGGATTTAAGGCCAGATTCTGCACGGATGTTCGTGGATGGCAAGAGATGGCTCGTCGCACCCGAGGAAGTAGACGTTGATGATTTGATTGAGGTGCTCCCTGGAGAGCGAGTTCCGCTCGATGGAACGGTTGTTGAAGGCTCATCGTCAGTGAACACTTCATCCCTTACTGGTGAATCAGTGCCGCGAAAAGTCGAGGCTGGCGACAAGGTTCTCGGCGGCTTTGTGAATGATGAAGGCCGCATCGTAGTAAGGGTCGAGAAGGAATTTGGACAGACCGTGGCAGCGCGCATCCTCGATCTTGTCGAGAACGCGGCGTCCCAAAAAGCGCCAACCGAGAAATTCATAACTCGGTTCGCTGGCATTTATACTCCCATTGTAGTAGGCATAGCCACGCTTGTGGCTTTTCTCCCTCCGCTTTTCATTTCAGGCGCTACCCTTGAGGAGTGGGTCTACCGTGCTCTGGTTATACTCGTCATATCTTGCCCCTGTGCTCTCGTTGTTTCGATTCCCCTTGGATACTTCGGAGGAATTGGTGGCGCATCACGCAACAAGCTTTTGATAAAGGGATCGAACTATATCGATACCTTGAGCAAGGTCGATACCGTCGTGTTCGATAAAACGGGCACACTCACCGAAGGGGTCTTTTGTGTGGTGAAGGTCGTGGTTCACAATGGATTCACGAAGGAAGAACTCCTTGGATGGGCGGCTGCCGCTGAGTCGCATTCTTCGCACCCCATTGCACGATCGATCCGCGAGGCGGCCGAATCCGGCTCATTGACGGCACAGGATATCGTCGAAGTGAAGGGGCACGGCGTGATTGCCAAAGTTGGTGCGAGAACCATCGTGATAGGCAACGATCGCATGCTTCACCGTGAAGCTATAGCACATGATGAAAGCGGAGTCGAAGGCACGGTGGCCTATGTGGCGGTGGATGGAGTATATGCTGGATATATCATCATATCGGATCGGATCAAGGCCGCTGCCGCCAGTACTGTAGCCAAGCTGAAAGAACTAGGCGTACGCAAGGTTGTTATGCTGACTGGAGATGATCGTTCGGTCGCGGAGAGAACCTCAAAAGAACTCGGACTCGATGGATACTTCGCCGAACTGCTCCCCGATGAAAAAGTAGCGAAGCTGGAGTCACTTGAACAGGACCCAGATAGAAATGGCGCTGTGGTTTTCGTGGGCGATGGCATGAATGACGCGCCGGTCCTCGTACGTTCTGATGTGGGATTTGCCATGGGAGGAATGGGATCGGATGCCGCGATTGAAGCCGCCGATGTCGTGGTCATGGACGACGACATCGCAAGAGTACCCCTCGCGCTTGAAATCTCAAAATTCACCCGAAAGATTGTTCTACAGAACATTACTCTCGCGCTTGTCGTAAAGGGAGTCTTTATCGCTCTCGGCGCTGCAGGTGTCGCCAATATGTGGGAAGCGGTCATCGGCGATGTCGGTGTCTCTCTCATTGCCGTGCTAAATGCGATGCGTACAGCTCGTCAAGTCAAGAATAAGACCTAGGCGATACTATCGACGACAGTATTGGGCACATGGAGGAATAGTGAAGAATTCAGTCTTTTCATATGAACAGGTTACCTATGCCATCAAGCAAGTAGAGACAGGTACATCAGTTACTCAGGTAATCCATGATATGGGTATCTCCGAACAAACTTTCTATCGCTGGAAAAAGAAGTATAGCGGTATGACGCCTAGTGAAGCAAAAAATATCGACAGCTTGGATATGAAAACAGACGACTGAAGTAGATAGCGACCGGGATCCGGGGATCGCTATCCGGATGTCTGCAAAAATGCTTTTCTATTTCTTTACGTGCACCCAAGATACCACAAAACTCCGCGAAATAGTGTCAGGGCAATATGCTGGCTTGATATCTTGAAATGGAGATTGTAGCCACTGTGCATTCGCCGAATTTGCTCTCTATGGTTACGTTGCCTCCGTGTATCTTTGCTAAACTTTCGACAATTGCCAATCCGAGACCACAGCCTTGTGATTGGTTGGCCCTTCCTCGATAGAATCGCTCGAATATATGGGGAAGGTCTGTCGCCGGAATTCCAGTACCAGTATCCTGAACCCGGAATTTGCAGGTGATTTCGTCATTAGCCATATGGACACTGATTTTAATAAGCCCATCAGGATCGGTGAACTTGACGGCATTGTCTATCAAATTTGATAACGCCATGATCATCCTGGATCGATCACAATTGATTTTACCTTCTGGTTCATGGTTTTTGATGATGATTTGGATTCCTTTTCGCTTTGCCTGTTCTTCAAAGGCTGAGGCCGCTTCCGTTACAAGATCGAATGGCTGATATGTTCCCCAATCAAGCTCCGGATTGTGTGCATCCATTCTCGATAAATCCAGAAGACTCCCAGTAATCCATCCCAATCTCTGAACCTGGGACTCGCAGATTCTTAAGAATTTCGTTCGGGCCAAAGGGTCACTCGATGCTGCGTTTTGAAGTAGTTCTATTGAGTTCGCGAGAGCACTCAATGGGGTTCGAAGCTCATGCGACGCGTCGGATATAAATCTGCGCAAAGTGTCACGGTCCTCATTTGATTGTCTGAATAACTCTTCAATCCGATAGGCCATTTGATTGAACTTCTCTACCAGGATGCCAATCTCGTCTTTGCCTTTGATTTTCGCCCTAACCGAAAAATCTCCTGAACTCATCCTGATGGCGACATCGCTTAACTGCATAAGAGGTGTCGTGATTCGCCTACTGGAAATGATGCCGATGGGGATCGCCAATACTACCGCAACCGCCGCTGCGAAGAGAAAAGCCAATTGTGCATAGTTCACAACGGCTCGAAATGGATTCATTTCGTAGTTCAGTTCAACATAGCCTACTACCCAACCCTTGGCATCGACCATTTCTTGAACAGCTGTTACTGTTTTAAGCGAAACAATGCTTAAGAACTTGATGGCTGGAACACCGAGGCGGCAGGAACCGGGACCAACCGTACAGTGGTTTCAACCTTTGCAATGGATTGGACCAGCGTGATTCTTTATGCAAAGTGGTCTCCGACATACACAGTTACGTACAACGGTAATGGCAATACGGGCGGGATCGTCCCACAAGATTCAACAAGATATTTTGCCAACAATACAGTCACACTCCTTGGCAATACCGGGACTCTGACAAAAACCGGATATGTGTTTGGGGGCTGGAACACAGAGGCAAACGGGACAGGAACGAACCAGGTAGCAGCTTCTACGTTCACTATGGGCACAACCAACATTGTACTGTATGCAATCTGGAGAGACTACTACGTTGTTGGCGATACAGGACCTGCCGGAGGCTTTATATTCTATGATAAGGGGTACTATTCCGCAGGCTGGCGCTACATGGAGGCAACACCGAGTGATCATGCAATGCGTGCTATATGGCCAGGGTTAAGCGGAAATATAGCCACAGGAGCGACTGCCACTGGGATAGAAAGCGGAAGCGCCAACACTACGACGATTGTATCTGTACACGGGGTAGGAATGGTAGGTAGCTATGCGGCATTGCTTTATAAGGATCTGGTGTTAGGTGGTTATGATGTTTGGTTTCTGCCATCCAAGGATGAACTTACCCAGTTGAATGTATCACAACAAGAAGCAGGCTATTCTAATGGTAATATTTATACTTGGTTTTGGAGTTCCTCGGAGTTCAATGAGGCTGAAGCATGGGAGGTAGACATTGCTTCCAGTGGTGGCTACCAGCAGCATCATCAAAAGTCCAATTTCTTTGCTGTGCGGGCAGTTCGGGCTTTTTAGTTATTCTTTCATTCATCCATTGCTTAACGGGAGATGCTTTTTTCGGAGACAATTTAGTGATGAACTATGATCGTCTTTGAATGCTTTATATTGCATAAATAAAGACTAATAGGACCTCAATAAATAGTGGACTCCCACAATAACTATTAGCTTTACTATGCCCGTATAATAAGGTTTCTAGCTCCTATTCTTATCCATCATCCATTCTTTTTAAAAAATCAGTTATCATTTGTATACGCCTTTTGCTTATGATTCATATATAAGGACAGCAAACCTTTAATAGAAATGTAAGCCTACCCTATACCATAAGTCCTATATATTAATACTTAAAAAATATTGAGCTTTGGCTGATTCCCAAGTTTTAGCAGAATATCGATCCAATGCTTATTATTATACTTCAATTCAAAGCCATTGATTTGCTCAGTAGGCCATCGTATTGGCTCACCAAGGCGAGCAAGCCCTAAAATCCACACCCCTTCCCCATTATTGCCCAACCAACTCATTTATTAGCCAATCACTGCTACAATCCATTAACTTTCCACTGTATAACACAACACTGTACTTTGCATGCATCTTTAAGTGTATTTTTTCCTTACTACTTGCCCTAACTTAGAATTTGCTTGACATATTCGATTATCAATCACAATAATTTCATGAAGGACCGAGAATTGTCTGACGAAATCGTTGATTTCAATGTGCTGAATCATTTTTTAGCTGAAAACAGGCGATGGGCAAGCCAAGAAGTAACTATTGAAGAGATTTCTAAAGATAATAAATCTCTTGTCAGTGAGCTTTCTGCCTATGATCCATTGGTTACCATACCTCTCCTGGCTAGCCTTTTAACTTTACCTGAGTACCAATCAAATTGTATACGAATTGAGATTCTCATTACATTGGCTGTTGTGCATTGCACCGGCGGAAAGAAAGCGAATACTGACAACCTTGTACGCTGGTTTGACATGATTGGCAAATCGCGTTGTGTATTGGGTGAAGATCCAGCAGAAGATGTGTTTGTTGCTCTTGTGCACGATGGAAACAGAGATTATATGCTTCTCGAGGGTATCTGGGAGGCTGCAGGATTCTATACTCAACGCATTATTGATGTAATTGCGACGATGCCAGATTTTGGACAATTCAAGCATCTAAAGGATTGTGCTCACGCATTGCTTGTAATTTCCGATATAGTCTGTAAGAAATCTGGATTGTACCGCTATCAACTAGGCTCAGAAGAAGTCTGTTCAACACTGTCGCTACAAGAGATCCCCAGGGGTGACTCCCTAATATCTCGCGTAACAATTACCTTCGAGGAACTAAATGAACATGGGGTTAACCTTAAAGATATTAAGCAATTCCTCTTGTATCCACAGATACAGGCGGATTTGCCTACGCAACAATTTGGTAACAATTGTTTGAATCGTTACCCACTGATTATGCAAGATGCAACACACATAACTGTCGTACTCCCCTCAGCACTATCAGTGGCTATGCGAAACTTTGCAATTGAAAATATTATAAAAGATGGCTGGATTGAAAGCTTTAATCGCATACTTTCGCAAAATTACTCAAAACTCTTATACCATACGTGTTTACTTGGCGGTCCATTATTTGCACCAGTTCATTGGAAAAGGTCAGGCATACACCGACTATCGAATTTCATTCTGAAGGTTGATGAAGGTTATTACATCTCATTCCACTTTTTTCTTCCATCGGTGCAGGTAAATTCTGAAAGTAGCTTCAAGGACTTTTATCCGGATGATGGAACTCTAAGCGATGCATTGAAAGATTCAGTTAATGAGGTTCTCCAGCAGTTCAATGGGAGGGAAGATCTTAAGGAAGGGTTCATAATTTTCGTTGGTTGTGGTTGGGGAAAAGGCTATGCTATCCAAGCAAGCAAACCCAATAATCCACACTGGCGGTTTGAAAGTATGTCCGTAGCTGACCTTGTGCGGCTCAGTTGGCTTAGAGACATGAGTCCCAGCTACTTCTGGCATATTCAAGATGGATTGGAGGCTGTGAACAGAGCTGGAGTCCAGATCGAGAATCCTAATGGAATTTTAAATTTAATTGCTTGGGTACGCAGCAATAACGGCCATTTCGTACCTCATGCGCAGCTACCAGAAGGCGAGATTTCACTGAATCATCCATTAATACTCAACCCACCTCTCAACCTTCTGCGGGAAGTTCGTGCTGATGCCGATCATGCTTACGACCGCCACTGTGTGGTCGATAATACTGGCAATTGGCATAATGTTCAGCATGTCTCCCCAAATCCATTTTTCACGAGCGAAAGCGCGCAGCGTGTCTATGCTTCCATTGACGACTTAGAAAGCAGAAGGCTTACAGCCGTGTATGAGAGCTCGTTCAATCTCTGGC
>JBAQUG010000443.1:0-13013 GCA_049297395.1 Victivallales bacterium
ACATTCAACATCGTAGGTTCGACGTCGACTTGCCGGCCTGGAGACCGGCGCTCCGTCACAGGCGGGACGCCTGCACCACGTTCTTTCAAGAGTTGTCCTCAATCAATCTCCTTCAAAATGCAAAACAGTTTTGCCGGAATTTCCATTTTTTAGTTACTTGTATTGAAAGACTTGTAAGATACATATAGTTTATGACCTGAAAATGCCTAAAGTCCAACAATGGAGCTAAGCGGGGTAGGATATAGTATGGACAGGAAGTCTATAATCAGAAAATTGCTCCTTGGTCCTGCAGACTGGATCACGCTGTCCCCGTTCCTGCTCGGCGTGACAGTCGCCTTTGGAGCCTGGGCGGTCAGCCTGGAGTCCGGCATCGCGTTGGCGGCCAGTGTCATCCTTATTCTTATTTCGGCCGGCATCTACTTCCAGAGGCTTTTGTCAGGATGGAATGAGAACTATGAGAAGCTTGTCAATGAAGGCAGGGAGTCCATCGAAAAAAACCGCAACGACGGGCTCGACAGGCTGTACGCGGAACTCAAGAAGGACGGGGATCCCCGGACAAGGAATCTTCTGAAAGATCTCCGCACCCTGATGAAGTCCCTGATGAATGTGCAGTCGGAGTCTGTTGCGATAAGCGCTTTCGACATCATTTCCGATGCGGACAGGCTTTTCCATAGGAGCGTCGATTATCTGAGGGAATCGCTGGAGCTGTGGAACACGGCCCAGGAGATGCAGCGGGCCTCCATCAAGGAACAGCTGCTGAAGCAGAGGGAGTCATTGATCCAGGAGGTGGAAAAGAATCTTGAAAATCTCGGCAATGTCCTGTCCATCATAAAAAAAAACGCAGTCAATTCCCGGGACGGACAGCAGCTTGCCGAACTCCGGGAGGAGTTGAACTCCAGTCTCAAGATTGCCGAAGAGGTGGAGATGAAAATGGATTCCCTGCGGGGCGGCAGGCCTTCTGCAGACGAGGAAAAGTATCTACAAAATGCAAAATAACTTAAGAGGGAGGAATGACTATGTTTGGTGCAATTGGAAGGTTTTTCAGGGCGATAGGATATATGATGTCGGGCAAAATTGATGCAAGCACCAAGGGCTTGAACGAGGATCCGAACGTTGTCAGGGCGCGTTTTGACGACCTGCTGCAGAAGAAGCGCGGTTCCATCCTCCAGGTCCGCAATGCAGTCGCGGGCCTGATCCGCAACGTGGAGCGCAAGCGCGCCGAACTAGGTGACACGAAGGAAGACATCACCAGGAAGGAACGCCTGATGAACGGAGCCAAGGCGATGGCCGGGAAAATCGCAAAGGGCAAGACCAAGGAATTGGCGCAGCAGGATGTGGAATTCGTAAAATGCATGAAGGCGTATCAGGATTTCAAAAGTTCCCTTGAGCTTCTGCTGCAGAGGAAGGAAAGCCTTGAAAAGGATGTAGCCCAGAACGAGCAGGATTCAAAGGGCTATGAAGTCCAGCTTCAGGCGCTCCACCGTGAACTCCAGGAGCTTATCGACGAGAGGGAACGGAGCGTGGCAGATGTGGCGATAGCCCGGGAGACACGGGCAGTTGGGGAGGCCATAGCCGGCATCGCGAACGATGGTACGGCCGACGACCTCAGACGCCTCAGGGAATCCGTCGCCCAGGCCAAGGCGGAGGCCCAGGTAACATCGCGTCTTGCTGGAACGGATACGGTCAGGCAGGAGGCGGAGTTCATGGAAATGGCCGGAGGGGCTGAAGCCGAATCCGAGTTTATGAACGACATCTTCGGTGCCGACGGGGAAAAGGGTTCCAAGGATAATGTCGCCCAGAAGGCTGAAAAGCAGACACTTCCGGAATGACGTTTGAAAAATTAAAATAGGAGAACATAAAATGCGAAAGATACTGATCTCTGCATTATCAGCAGGAACAATCATGGTCTGGGGTTTGTCAATCATGGCCGCCGACAGGGCGCCCTTCACAATAGCCGTCAGCGAATATCCTTCCTGGAGCGGCACTTTCCTCACGGCCTGTGACATAGGGCTGATCGACGGCGCTGAAGGGAAAACGGGGCCCATTGAGAAAAAGTGGAATGTCGACATTGTAGTCAAGGATACTGACTACGACTCCTGCATCACCCTGTTCGTCAACGGCAATGTCGATGCGGCGTGTCTGACCAACATAGACAGCCTGGCTCCCAGCGTGACAAGAAAGGCTGTCGCCATTATTCCCACCTCTACAAGCGCCGGAGCAGACGCCTGTCTCGTCAGGCCCGGCATAAATACGGTTAAAGATCTGAAGGGGGTCGTGGTCAGGGGACTTTCATCGAGTGTTTCGGAATATGCGTTCGACAAGTGCCTTGAAGCCCTTGGAGAGGATGCGAAGGCGTATAAGTTCGAAAGCCTTGATCCGGTGCAGGTCGGGGTCACCTTGCAAAGTGAAAAGATCCAGGCTGGCATAACCTGGAACCCGGTTGTCATGGAGACACTGAAGGCCGATCCGAAGATAAAACGCCTGTTTGACTCGACCCTGATAAAAGGGCAGATCATTGACATGGTGACCGCTTCCAGGGAGTCTCTTGGAAAGGAAGGCGGGAAAGATTTCGCCTGCGCCCTGATCGACACGTATTACACCGTATGCAGGCTGATGGACAGTGAAAAGACCCACGACAAGACCTTGACGTCGATGGGAAAGCGCTTTGCCAATCTCGGCCTGAAGGAGATGCAGGTCATCGTGAAGGAGACACAGTTCTATTCGACTCCCGAAAAAGGTCTGGAATTGTTCAAAGGGCAGGAACTGCCCAAGGTGATGAAGGATCACGTTGTACCGTGGGCCCTTGAGAAGGGGCTTGTCGAGAAGAAGAAGATGCCCAAGGTCGTATTCGGAAATGATCCCGATGCGGAATTGTGCTTTGATCCGCAGTACATAGAGGCGGCAACCAAGAAGAAATAAATATTCGCAGGAGCGAATATTTACAAGGGAACATCATGATAGGGAAGCAGATATCCGAGAAGACTTCTTTCTTCTTTTCGCTTGTCTTCATAATTCTGCTTGTCGGAGTCTACACGTATCTCTCCCATCTCCAGCACAAAAGGAATGCCGACGACCGCACTATTCCAACCTGGAGCCAGCTCTGGGGCGGGATTGTCTTCCTCTGTGAAAAGCATGACGAGGATGACAGCAACAACTCGGACTTGCTGGCGGCGGCAATGGCCGATGGGAATATGGACGGCGTCCGGGCCAGCGGCAAAAAAGGATATCTCGAAGGGAGAATCCTGTGGGAGGCCTCCAAGGCGACTCTCGGCAGGCTCTTTGGTGGATTATCAATAGGTCTCATCGGCGGAGTCATCGTCGGCATTCTCATGGGATGTTTCCTTAAAATCGATGCTGCCCTCTCACCAGTAATGTATTTCTCATCGCGGATAATTCCGACTGCGGCAATGCCCATCTTCTTCAAGCTGGCAGGGATTGACATGGAGATGTATGTGGCGATGATCGTCTTCGGGTCAATGCCCATTGTGACGCTGTCGGTGTCACGCTATGTCCAGGAATTCCCCGACGAGCTGCGCTTCAAGTCATACACTCTCGGAGCCAGCAATTGCGAAGTCATCACGACCGCCATATTTCCGTATGTGCTTCCCAAGGTGTTTGAACTGGCGATCATAATGATTGGTCCGGCGCTGGTCTACCTCATTGCGGCGGAACAGATCGTCGCCGGCGAAGGGTTCGGATACAGGATCCGCATCCTGACCAAGGCGACCCGGTTTGAAGTCGTATATCCGCTTATCGTGATCCTGACCATATATGCCGGCGCAATCACCTACGTGCTCAAATATGCAAGCAGGATCATGTGCCCGTGGTACAAGGACAAGGAGTGAGCATCGTATGCTGGAATCAATACTGAAAATCGAGGGAGTATCCCATTGGTTTGGAGAAAACAAGGTCCTCTATAACATCAACCTCGATATCAAAAGGGGGCAGATTGTCGGCATTGTCGGTCCAAGCGGATGCGGGAAGTCGACTTTGCTCAGGGCAATATTGGGCACGCATCTCCCAAGCCAGGGGAAAATAATCGCATATGACGGTGAAACGTCAAAAGTGATTGACGGTCCTGGACGTGACAGGGGAATTGTCTACCAGCGATATTCTCTGTTTCCGCATCTGACCGCCCAGGAGAATGTCGCCTATGGCCTGATGGTCGATCAGACAAGCATCCCGGGCCGTACGTTCAAATATCTGGTCTGGAGGGACCTGAGGAGAAAACACATGCAGCAGGCGGCCGAGATGCTCGAAAAGATGAAGCTGGGGTCGGCATTGAAGAAATATCCCCCGGAAATGTCAGGCGGAATGTGCCAGAGGGTGGCCTTGGCGCAGGCTCTTATCATGAAGCCGACGGTACTTCTTCTCGACGAGCCATTCGGCGCCCTGGACGAGGCGACCCGCGAAGAAATGCAGAGGGTGCTCCTTATCCTCTACGGGGAGAACTGCAATGCCATCAAGGCCGGGAAACAGCCTCCATACACGATGTTCCTGGTGACGCACGAGATAAATGAGGCCATCTACGTGGGCGACCGCGTGGTGGGGTTGTCGCAGTACTGGAACTGGAAGGAGACGGGTCAAACCAGTTGCCCCGGAGCCACTATAGTCTATGACAAGCCCTCCCCCGTATTTGCCGCCAAGAACGAACGCAACTTCCTTTTGTTCCGCGAGCAGAAGGAGGAGATAATCTGCACCGTCTTCAATCCGGAAGCCTGCCGTTCCTACAGGGAATATACCACAGTGGTGGACAGAACAAAAATAATAGGGGGATGAGTGAAAGAAACAGCATGCGATTTTGTCAGGAAGGCCGGACAGATCATCAATTCAGGACAGGCGAGGACGCTTGTGCTCACCGGCAACATTACGGACCTGTTCTGCAGCAACGGAAAAGAGGGGGGGGGCTATATCCCGCTCGTCGACCTTCTGGTTGACAGCTGGTCGGTCTCAGGCACCATCCTGGTCATCTACGAACTCAACGGGCCAATACGATTCCTGAACATGGACGACGCCCAGAAGATGAGGGATGCCTGGGGGAAGCTGCACGATGATGGAAACCAGCATGCTATTGATCTCGCACTTGCGAGGACCAGGAAGAGAATAGCCGAACTGGCGCAGAATCCCCAGTACAGTTTTGATGAGTGCCTGTCAAGAGCCAAGGGCAGTCCGACTTATGCGCTGGAATTTCTAAGGCAGATGTGCCTTTGCTCGCGTCTGGGCAGGGATGGAGTTCCTTTCCTGTGGGAGAATCTCGTCATCATCGTAGAGGGTGCGGACTTCCTCGTTCCTGAAGGGGAAATAAGCAGGCTGTCGGACGTGGACAGGCAGAGAGTCGCCATATGCATGGATTGGTTCTCCGACCCTGGATTTATAAATGGAAAGGACACGGTTGTTTTGCTGTCAGAGTCCATGAGCCTGATAAACAGCAAGATATCGCGGCTGCCCCAGATCATCGAGATCGAGGTGCCATCGCCGGACGAGGAGCAGAGGTCCCATCTCATCGGATGGTTCGGTAAATCACTCCCTGAAGGGAGGAAGCTGAAGTTATGGGACACTCAGGAGACTCTTGCCAATATGACCGCCGGCCTCTCCGTGCACGCCCTCCTCCAGCTGCTCCGTTATGCATGCTATAAGGATATCCAGCTTGAATCCGGCGACGTGATAGCCAAAGTCGAATCATACATCAAGGGGCAGCTGGGCGAAGATGTAATTGAATTCAAGAAGCCGGAACACACCTTGTCCGCTGTAGTTGGATTTAAAAAGCTCAAGCAGTTCATGAAGGATGAGTTTATGCCGCGGATCCGTTCAACAGGGAAAAGCTCTCTTCCAGGGGCGGTGATAGGAGGGCCCATCGGCTCGGGCAAAAGTTTCCTCCTGGAGGCCGTCGCCGGAGAACTTGGCATCGTGGTGCTTGTCCTGAAGAACATCAGGAGCAAGTGGTTCGGCGAGACAGACATCATTTTCGAGCGTTTGAAGCGTATCATCTGCGCCTTGGACAAGTCCCTGATTTTCGTCGATGAGGCCGACACCCAGTTCGGAGGTGTTGGAGAAGATGTCCACGAGACTGAAAAAAGACTGACCGGAAAGGTGCAGGCAATGATGTCCGACCCCCAGCTGCGTGGCAAGACTTCGTGGCTCCTGATTACCGCCAGGATTCATCTGTTGTCCCCAGACATCCGTCGGCCGGGCCGTGCAGGCAGCCTGATCATACCCGTTCTCGATCCCGAAGGCGAAGATATAAACGATTTCATTTCCTGGATGATAAAGCCGGTATTCAAGGAAACGGAATCCTGCGGCAGCATAAAAGATGCGGTCGAACAGCTGAGACCTCTCATAAAAGGATATTATTCCGCAGTTTTTTCCGAGATCCGTTCCGACCTGATCGCCGCCACTGAACTTAAGAAAACAGACAGCTTGACGATAGATGACATAAAGCTGATTATGGAGGACCACATTCCTCCGTGCGTGGAAAAGACACGCAAGTACCAGACACTACAGGCGCTGCTTAACTGCACGAGGCTGAGCCTCCTGCCGGAAGGCATAGAAAGAAGCAAGCTTGATGACAGGAGGGATGCCTGGAGGAGGGAACTGAAAATGCTCGAGGATGAAGGCTTCAAATGAAAAATGTGGTTGGACAAATACAAAAGGGTTCCGGAATGAAGGTTCCTTCATCCGCGATGGCGACGCTGAAATGATAAAGAGCCTCGAACAGTTCAACAAGACTCAAGATTTTAGTATCTTGGAAAATCTAGTTAGGGAGCCGTGCAGAAATAACTTCCAATTCTCTATTATCCTCATCCATGATTAAGTCAGGATATAGTTTCTCCGCACATTTCGGACAAATTCCATGTGTGAATTCAGCCTCGGAATGGTCTCGGATGTAGGATTCAATCTTATGCCAGTACCCTTTGTCATCCCTTATCTGCTTGCACCATGCGCAGATCGGCAGCAGCCCCCTTAGTGTTTTAACCTCGGTCTCGTTCCTCCTCAGCTCATTTTTCATTTCTGTAATATCACGGCCTGTAGAGGCGATGGAATCGACAGCTCCATTATCGTCCTTCAGGCATGTAACCACGAGCCATACGTCCAATATCCTGCGATCCTTGGAAAGGCGCTGGGTTTCGAAGGTCTCTGAAATTTCACCCTCCGCTATCCGTTTCATATACTCCATGGCTTCTATTTTTTTATCCGGAGGCGTAATTTGGGCGACATTCATCTCCAAGGCCTCGGCCTCAGTATAGCCGTACATTCTTTCCGCCCCCCTGTTCCATGCCATTATGTTGCCATGCAAGTCCTGAACAGTTATGGCGTCATGTGAATCCTTGAGGACAATGGCCAGCCGGCGAATGAGTGCATCTGAATCAGTTTTAATTTTCATCTAATATTATTCATGAATTTATGTTTTACGCGACACTTTAACTGCATAAGCAACGATCCGGTTAGGAATAGGCAGACTTCACACATTAATCCCCTTGCCCATGGTGTTTCACATTGCTTATCACCTGAAGTTGTCCTGCGGCCACCATGAAGAGAACTGCCCTGACGAGTTCCCAGCTTGTGAGTTTCCTGTCTCAGAACCGCCAGTTGACTAAAATCATCCATGGCGCCAGGCTGCCAGGCAGATCGCTGAACCAGCTTCTGTTCTTGCCGACGATATTGATGAGCCCGAGTTGAACCCCGTAGGCATCATCCGTATAGTTGACTAGTCCGAGTTCAAGCCCTGACAGGTTTCCCGAATAGTTCACCACACCAGTAAACACCCCCTTCATCGTGCCTCCGGTATAGTTCACGCCACTGACCAGAAAACCTAAAAGGAAACCACCTGAAAAGCCGGTGGAATCCTGTTTCGTGTAGTTTACCAGCCCCCACTGAAGTCCAGTATAGTTGTCAGCGTAGTTCAGGATACCCAGACTCACGCCGTAGCTCTGGCCTACGGCGCCGTTGGCAAGCCCCAGGGCCAGCGACGACTGCTGGTTTTCGCCCCAGATACTGAGGGTCACCCCCTCTATCGTGTCGGTCCGGGGATAGATAGCCACATCAGGAGTAATGCTGAGATTGAATGGTTTTGTTTCCGCCATGGCACCGATCGAAATCAGGAGCATGGCCACAAATGCGAGTAGTTCTTTCATTGCGTGCTTCTCCTTGATAATCTATTATTTGCTGCTTTATATTTTTTTATTTAGTTTTCATCTCTTCGATAGTCATTAGGTTCCTAACGCCTGTAACGCCCTGGATGTCGCTAACCAGCTTGGTGATCAGGGATTTTTCAGCCTCGTTCCTGGCTATGCCTGTCAACGTTACATCTCCATCCCGCGTCTCCACCTTCGTTCTTGCGGCACTTGTCGAACGATGGGACATCAATGCAGTCTTAACCTGTGCTGTTACTGACGCATCATCAATTTTCTGTGCCTCGGTCCGCTCCAACGGTTCCTTGTCCGCCGTAACCGTCATTTCGTTTTTCACATCCTTCACGCCTTCGATATCTTTGGCGTATTCGGCAGTCAGCTCCTTCTGGGCCATGCTTGATGCTTCGCCCTTGAGCGTCACGATTCCATCTTTCACTTCGACTGTGGTCTTACTTAGGTTGACGTTGCGATGGAACAGCAGGGAGAGATTCACCTTTCTCCGGATCAACGTATCCTCGCTCTCAAATGAGCCTCCGGTTTTGATCGCCAGCTTATTGTCGACGCGGACAACCCCTGGCAGGCACTCGGCGATCTCGCCGGCCAATACCTTGTAGGATTCTTCGGCAACAGTACCGGACAGGGTGACGACTCCATTTTTAGACCCGCACTTAATCTCACCGTCCTTGAGATACGTCTTATATACGTGGGTTTTCTTGAACAGCGACTCTATCACAGCGTCATCAGACTCTGCAGCACGCAACGGCGTGCCTGATACGCATATTGCGAGCGCGGCCGTGGCAAGAGCCAGGCGACATATTGCTTTCCTTTCCATCATGCAACCTCTATTCTTTTGTTTTCAAGTGTACGCTCCCCATTGTCTTTCCTACCTTGAATATAAGACATGGCTGGTCTGCCTGCCATGGGGTTTATCCCTACTTCCCCATGGGGTGAACACCCCAAGGTAATGACGAATTACGAAGAGAAGGGTACGAGATGGTTTTCAGCCCAGAAAAGAGAAGAGGCCGGAAGAACCGGCCTCTTTTTGCCCGTGCCTTCTATAGGGTGTACACCTCTACTTCTATGCAGGGCGTACACCCCGCCGTGCATTAATTTCCAGGAGCCAAGTACCAAACGACATTTACTAATATGTGCGAAGAAACACGCAATAATGTTTACCTGCATATGGAGCCGTCGGACTTAGAAAACCCTGTTGATATTAGCTCGTGTTCTGTCCTTTTTTGTTAGTAGCAGTGCAATTTATTGCACGTTCTTTTAAGATAACGGCGTATAAATTCGCCTACTACGAACGCAATCCAACTGCACTCACGCTCTATGGTTTTTCATTAAAATAAAAACTATAGCTTGTCGAATTTTTCAAAAGAAGCCTGTCCTCCACAGCTGTCTTAGCGCAGGAGGATTAAGCCCGCAATGGCTGTTCTTGAGTCCTTATTACAACAAAGTTCACTGCATGCCCCATGCCCAGCATTATCCAAAACACCGGCGCTGCCGATATAAGGGAATCGTTGAACACAGCAGTTACCAGATAAGCGGTAACACCGAGGAAAGCACCTAAGGAAACAGTCGAATAAACTGTTCTTCTATTATTTGTTAATATTATCTTAATGCTGGCTGCAACATATGAGATGAAAATAATCAAGACGCATATAAGGGAGATGATGCCTGTATTCATGGCGGTCTGCAAATACATGTTGTGAGGCTTATCTATTATCACATAGGGGTTGGCATAATATTTCAGCTTTGCTATGTAGTCATGTTGAGGAAAGTGCAAAGCAAATGCATCGGGACCGTTTCCCAGAAAAACAACGTCTTTCAGCAACGGAAGAGTTCTTGACCATATGTAACCCCTGTTGGATGCCACTCTCTCCCTGCCTTCAAATCCCCAGGAAGGCGCTTTTATCATATCTGTAAACCCGCCTCTTTCATCAAAATATTTAAACCCTTGATTTGTTATGGAAACATGGATGAGAGCATCACCATAAGACAGGAATATGATATTATTTTTGTCAACCCTGATTTTATAGTTGGAATACTTCGGGTCGGTGAATACATAAGACTCCTTGTCATCGCTGAAAGTTGGAATCAGCGGAATACCCTCCCCTGTATAGAATAGAAGATTGGTGGAAGCCATTTTTATCTGCATGGCTGTATTTGCCGTTGAATAAAATATCGTATCGGAAGTAATCTTCACATCTTTTATATCGTCAAGCAATGCCGCCGGACCGGAGGTGGCCATTTTTTCCGCAGTCTTGACATCCAATCTTGAAAACTGCCTGCTAATAGTATTTTCTGAAGTAAAATCTAAAACGAAGAATAATACAATAAAAGAGCCGACAATAACAGCTATGTTTTTTGACAAAAGCCTGATAAAATCCCTGTCGGTTTCTTTTTTAAACAGAGCAAATCGTAAAACGGCTATGGCAATTAAAATCAGGATTGCAGCCAGCGCTCCGAGGTATCCCGCTCTTGAGAGACAACCGATCCAGTTGGAAAAGATAAACATAGACAATATGTAGAAAATCACTTTTCCTGTCTTGTCGGTTTCAAAAATAAAAAGCACAACGGAGAGCATAAGCGTCATCTCCATAAAGCTTCCTACATAATTAGTATTATACAGTGTAGTGCAGATGGTGCGGGCGGGAAACTGGAAATTCAGATTCAGCGTATCCCTGTATTCCTGAGGAGTGATAAGCATCCGTCCCGCGCTTGTTTTAAAAAAGTCAAGAGGTCCGTATACCTCCCCGAATAACTCTATCCTTCCTATAAATTGGAATATTCCGATTAGAGAAGCAACAAAGGCGGAAAAAAACAGCCCTGCCAGTATTAGCTTCAAAGCACCTTTTGCCTGGGCAATATTCAATACGACCACAAAAACGAGGATATAGCCGAGAATGACAAAAAGCCCCTCATATCTATCAGGAAAACCATAGAGTGCGACGGCTGTGTGTTTTGCAAATACAGTTGACAGGACAGCTGTCAGGGCGTATACCCCCGCAGGCACGTATATCCACGTCCTCGTAAAAACTATTTTCCCGTTTTTCACTCCAATACAGAAAATAATAATTGCAATTAATGTGAGGAATAAAAACCAAATAACTTTGTAGAAAGAGAAGAAATCATAGTTTATGTCGGCAGTCCAGAATTTTGCAATTTCAGGGTTTACTGGGACTACCCTTAAATATACTATCAGCGGAACAAAAGCCGCTATCGCTGCAACCACAACAGCAGTGGCATTATTCTTTGAGGCTGCCGCCACGTCCTTAAAAATATTAGGCTGCGCTGCTTCGTAGTTGTGGTTCTTTTTATTTTTATTCTTCTTTGCCATACAATCCTCCCCGCTGCCTTGAAGATAACCAGACTGCCGGGTAAAATCAAGACAAACTCCCGGAAAAACCGCAGGGAGAGGAGGACGTGGTCGGTAATCCGTGGCCGGAGAGCGGGATGTAGTGTTCACTCGTACGCCAGACGGCAGACACAGAAAGCTGTGAACTCCAAATGTCCGTAGTTAAGCCATTATTGGCTGTGTGTGTTTTAGTGAAGAAACACGCAATAATGTTTACCTGCATATGGAGCCTTCGGACTTAGAAAACCCTGTTGATATTAGCTCGTGTTCTGTCATTTTTTGTTAGTAGCAGCGCAATTTACTGCACGTTCTTTTAAGATAACGGCGTATAAATTCGCCTACTACGAACGGAATCCAAATGCACTCACGCTCCAGTATCTAAGTCCGACACCCTCCTTTGGAGGAGAAAGGGGAAGGTTGCTCCCCTTCTAAAAAACCTCCCATTCGAGGCTGCCCAAGGATCCGGACAAAAACATTCGGGGAGGGATTTCTCCCTCCCCGAATGTTATCATCTTTCGATTTACTTAGGGATTAACAGTTACAGTATATGTGATTACTGTTGTTTTATCCTGGGCCATGACTACCAGCGTGTCACCGGTGATCACGGTAGCCGATATCCCTGCACTATTCCAAGTCTGGTTTACCTGACCCTTCGCCAGAGCCGCAAGGAACACCGCCTTCACTGTGCTGGCCGGCACATTGATGATTGTTTCCGCTGGGCCGCTACCGGGGCTTACCGTATATGTGCCGGACGTGACTGTCGCGATCGTGCTGACAGGAACAGGAGAATTGACGTTATTGGCGATTAATGTAACTGCGGTCTGCGCCAGCGCTCTTCCGTCCAGCGTTGCACCGCTTTTCATCACTATCGCTGTTTGACACAATACGATTCCCTGCATTGAAGCCGTCGTATTAAGCGTAGTTTGGCCGGCGACCTGCCAGAAGACGTTCTCAGCCTTTGCGCCGCCGATTAGAGTTACAGCAGCACCGCTGGCCAAGTCTAGGTTCTGTGCTATCTGGAATATCCAGACATCAGTTGCACTGCCCGCAAGGGTAACACCGGCAGCAGATACTAGGACCCCAGTACTCCACTTGTAAAGACCGGGGGCGAGGGTCATCGAAGTAATATCCCCGGCACCCAGTTCAGTGGCTGTAGGCAATGTCCGTCCAGCTGCGTCTGTGTAAGCGGTTTCCATGTCGCTTATAGCCGTAGTCATGTTGGCCGGAGTCGGCACAGCATAGTTGGCGGCATATATGTTTCCAGTTACCAGGGACGATGTCGAAAATACGTTCGAGGCATCCGCGACCAACCCAAATCCAGTTATAAAACTCGCTGCTGCCGGGCTAATTCCTATATCCCCGAGAACTGCAGTGACTCCGGTGGTTGAAACTCCGGTCTTTGCTAGAATCACGAAATCGCCGGCTGTTCCCAGGTCGACTGGCAGACGCGATGTGACAGGTGTTACTTCATTGGACTTCGCTGACGCAAGGCCTGTTCCAACCGCGTTCGTCGCCGTTACCGT
>JBAQUG010000444.1:0-3255 GCA_049297395.1 Victivallales bacterium
GCTTTCGCCAAAAATACACGACAAGAGGGTCAAAGTGTCAAAAGTCAGGGTTTCCGAATCAAAAGATACAGGCGCCTCCTATTACGAAACATAAGTGGCTTAATCATGAATCTCAAAGTAGTTGAAACCTTTACAAGCATCCAGGGAGAATCAACCCATGCCGGAAAAATATGCTTCTTTATCCGTCTCGCCGGCTGCAATCTGAACTGTTCGTACTGCGACACGCAATATGCAAGGAAGCCCGATTCCGGAACTGTCATCTCCATATGCAGGCTGGTGTCCCTCGCAAAAAAAGCCGGAGTCCCAATCGTTGAAATAACCGGAGGAGAACCGCTTCTTCAGCACCGGGTTACGGTGCTGTGCGAAAAACTGCAGGAAGCTGGATTGATTGTGATGGTGGAGACTAACGGCAGCCAGCCGGTCGATATCATCCCCGAC
This sequence comes from Victivallales bacterium, assembly GCA_049297395.1. GTDB lineage: Bacteria > Verrucomicrobiota > Lentisphaeria > Victivallales > GWF2-50-93 > GWF2-50-93. The sequence goes on from JBAQUG010000444.1 coordinate 439, forward strand.
GGAGTGATCAGGATCATCGACTGGAAATGCCCGTCGAGCGGTGAATCAGACAAGATGCTGATATCTAATTTTGACAAGCTTAAACCCTATGACGAGATAAAGTTCGTGATTTCAGACGAGAAGGATTTTCATTTCGCAATGGGAAAGATCAAAAGCTACCAGCTCGCGAAAAAAACCAGGAATATCCTTTTTGCACCTGTCTACGGGAAATTCAAGTCTGCCGATCTCGCCGCCCTCATGATAAAGCATGGATGCGTCGGAAGACTGCAGCTCCAGCTCCACAAGTACATTTGGCATCCAGACACCAAAGGGGTCTGAGTTATAATTTCCGTTCAGTCCTGAAGGGAAATTATCTGCCTTCTAAGCTGGTTCAATGCGGAAGACACGGCTCTTCTCCTCACCATCTCCCTTGTACCGGGAAAATTATATTGGTTAACAACCGTTCCTCCATCATACCGGGTGGCGATAAAGACGAGTCCGACCGGCTTCTCCTTCGTTCCGCCTCCCGGCCCGGCAATTCCGGTAACGGAAATCCCGGCTTCCGTATTGAATTTATGACAAGCCCCTTCAACCATTTCCTTTGCACACTGCGAGCTTACAGCTCCGAATTTCTCCAAAGTCGTTTTTCTGACTCCTAAAATCTTCATTTTCCATTCGTTGCCATATGCGACCACCGAACCCGCAAACATCTCTGACGAACCTGCTATATCCGTAATGGATGCCGCAATCATTCCTCCTGTGCAGGACTCGGCGACGCTCAGTTTATATTTTCTTTTTTTCAGAAGAAAATATATGTCCTCTGCAATCGTCCGGGCTCCAGGCGACAGCAGAAACTCCCTGAGAGCATTCCTGATTAACTTCATTTTTTTTCCGACGAGTTCCCTGTCCCTGCCGCTCAAAAATAGTTTTATGGACTCAGGGGATGCGCAGTAGGCTATGGAAAGATCCGGTATCCCTGAAATTACGGGTGCAGCCTTTTCTTCCACGGATGACTCCGGTATGCCTGACATATAAATTATTTCCGTGTATAGCTTCTCATCTGAAACAGACTGAAGGTATGGTATCACGGATTCCATCAGCATGGGATGCATTTCATGCGGCGGTCCCGGAAGCATGATTATTGTCTTCTTAAGGTCTTTCCTCCTGACAATCAATCCCGGTGCAGTCCCTGTCCTGTTTTCAAGGACTTCCGCCCCGTCGGGAACCAATGCCTGGCTGAGAACGCTCGAAGGCATTTTCCCAAACCTCCTTGTCGACCAGAAAAGCCTTATCCTCTCTGCGATCTCCGCATTTTCATGGAGATTCAGCCCGAAATATTCCGCAACTACGGTCTTGGTTACATCATCGGATGTAGGACCAAGCCCGCCTGTTGAAATTATCAGGTCGGACCTGGCAAAAAGAATGTCAAGAGCATCCCTTATTTCAGGTGCGGCATCCTTTACCGCCATTTCCATCGCCGGAAAAAGCGCTGCTGCCCCGAGCTCCCTCCCTATACTGGCAAGATTCGTGTTGACCGTCGAACCCCGGAGAAGTTCATCCCCAATACAAAGCACAGAGATTCTCATAACACCTTCTCATGTTTTCCATTCTGTTTGTTTAATTTTCCATAATGAAAAATTATGATTAATTCCAGAACGGCGGTTTTTCAACCTTGAATTCCTTCATTGATTTCTCATCATAGAAAACCTTCATGAGGAAAAGTCCCTGTGCAGGAGCAGTATCATAGGCGGAAGTCCTTTTTCTGCTTTTAAGAATTTCTTCAACCTCGGCCTCCTTGACTTTTCCTGTACCTGCAAAAGCGAGGGTTCCCATCAGGCTGCGTATCATCTTGTAGAGAAATCCATCCCCGACAAATGTCAGGCAGACCAGATCCCCGAACTCTTGGATTTCTATACGGTAGATAGTCCTCACCGCATCGTCAATTTCCTTCCTGTCAACGGTAAAAGAGGAAAAATCGTGCTCGCCTACAAGACAGTCCGCAGCCTTGCGAAGTTCGCAGAGGTCCGAGAAATTGCCGATGTTCCAGCTCCATCTGTCGGAGAACGGATTAGGCAAACCCCTGTTGATGACATAGGTATAGGCTTTTCCTGACGCGGAAAATCTCGCATGAAAGCTCTCTTCGACTTCCCTGACCTCCCTGATCCTTATTGACGGCGGAAGCATCCTGTTCAATGCCTTGTACAGTTTCCAGTCCTCCACGATCGGACGGCACGGGGCGGTGAAAGTAACCGCCTGTCCAAGGGCATGGACACCCGCATCGGTTCTGCCGCTGGAGTTGGCGCGGATTATCTGGTTGGCATAGATCATTGCAAGTTTCTCCTCGAGAACCTGCTGGACCGTGATTCCGTCCGGCTGGACCTGCCAGCCGAGGAAATCAGTGCCGTCATACGCGATTTCCATGAACCAGTTTATACTTTTAAGCGGATCGGACATTTTCAGCTTTATGTTGTTTCGTTTGTATAAAGGAGATGTCCGCAGTTGTCGCAGCAGGACTTCATCTCCTTCCTGACTGAATTTATAGTCTGGGGAGTTAGTTTCAGATGGCAGTTGCCGCATATCCCCTGATGGACTTCGGCAAAAGGCGTCCCCTTGTTTTTCCCAAGCATCCTGGCATAGACTGAAAGGATGTCAGGAGCCACTTTGGCCGCCACTTCCGCCCTGGTGGAAACCTGCTTCTCAATTTCAGCCTGCAACTTCCCCTCAAGCTCCTTCATCTCGTTTTTCTCATCCACGATCGACTTTTCCCTGTCCTTGAAGATCCTTTCCTCGGACTTGAAGACATTCTTTGCGGCCTCGAGTTTTTCCATGAGCACAAGC
>JBAQUG010000445.1:0-27927 GCA_049297395.1 Victivallales bacterium
GTACAACTCCTTTTCCTTGCTTTCAAAACGGAAGCCCAACCATTGAACTTCCTCACATGGAGTTATACTTTAGACACGCGGTAAGCGCAGGCAAATTAATCCGCCGCGATGAGCGGCTTGGTTCAACAATCGGACCAAGCGACCTAGATCCCAAACATAAGAAATGGTATTATTTCTCATATGGTTGTTTGGCAATAGCCGTAGTCCTTGCGTTTTTACTTATAGCAGCATATAAACCCTAACCAGTGCGGCTTCTGGTAATCTCGCTCCGCGAGATACCAGAGCCGTATCGTTGGCTAAGAAAATAAATCGCTTAAGAGTGCTTGACTATGTGTTGCATATGTGATACAATATTTCTATGAAAACAGCAATAATACACGCGAGAATAGAACCAGACATCAAGCGCCAGGCCGAGGTGGTTCTGCATAAACTTGGACTCAGCCCAACCGAAGCGATTCGAGTTTTTTACCGGCAGATCACACTTAGGCATGGGCTTCCATTCACCTTGGATGTCCCAAATGAATGCACGGCAACAACTCTTGGGAAGAGCCGTCGTGGAAAAGAGGTTCAGGAATTTGAATCTCTGGATGCCATGTTTGAGAGTTGGAAGAAATGAAGAATATTTCCCAGACCACGCAATTCGCCCGTGATGTCAAGCGTATGAGAAAACGCGGAAAAGATCTGACGAAACTCGAATCAATCGTGACAAAACTGGCATCAGGAACTTCACTTGAACCAGTGCATAAAGATCATCCATTGCTTGGAGATTGGAAGCCTTCCCGTGACTGCCATATTGAACCCGACTGGATTCTGATCTACACCTCCGACAGTGAGTCATTAAGGCTTGAACGAACAGGAACTCATTCCGACTTGTTCAGATGATCAGGAGGCCAACCAAAAGATAGACCGAACCGGTGAATCACCGGTCGGTCATCACATACGTTAAGAATCGAAGAAATGATTGATTGTTCCGGATTCAAATGATTTATTGATGAGCGATGCGAATCACATGGAGTGCGCGCGATTTATCGCCGCCATGTTCAGAGAAATTCATTTCTCGTTTAGCTTTCGCAAAATGAATTTTGCGACACAAAGCGGTGATGAATCACCGCACTTCCAGGGAGGAAAGGAATCTGGGATCCCCAGATCTTCGATATGCGGGATTGAATGCTGAGCAACCGTTAAACTGGGTGACGCAGCCTCATTTCGCGCATTAGTGTATGGCGGGTTCGATGAAAACGCCTCGTACCGGTTTCAGCGAAACCGGCATACTTCTTATAAGCAGATTCGAATGCTCATAGCCAATGCCAGCTTAACGGTTACAATGCTGACGACGATAATTGATTTTAAGAATAGGGAACCTGGAAAAACCCACATTGCATGCTATTAATAATGACCTTCCTGTGTCCGATATGATTTTTACGGATGGTCGGCAGTAAGCAATTCCCCTGCTTTTCGGGAATCCATAATTTTCACAACCGACAAGAGCTATAAGTATTATGAAGCTTGTTTTCTTAAGCCAGCACATGAAGTTCTCCGGCGGACGGAGGCTTCATTTCGACTATGCAAAATACCTGATGTCGGCAAAACACGATGTGTCTGTCCTAGTGCTCAAGGATGCCGGCGAGTTAAAGGGATATCTCCCCGTGAGGACAGTTCCCGCCTTTGACAGTAAGAACATACCTGAATGCGATCTGATAGTGGCAACGACTCCGAAGGATGTCAGGCTTGCGCTGGAAAGCGGCCGTGGGAAGGTTGTCCATTTCTGCCAGGGCTACGACAACATAGACATGGAGAAGAGGATAAATGAGAACATAATCCCCCCGAGATACCAGGGAGGCGGGCTTCTCCACCGCATAACTCTTTTCCGTAAGAAAATGCAATGGAGGAAGACGCTCCGCGAATGGGAGGCAATATACCATCTTCCGACCTTTCTGATAAGCATATCATCCCATCTGCAGGATGAACTGGAAAGAAGATACGGGAGGCCGGCGCCGCTTTGCAGGAACGGAATCGATCTGAAGATATTCCAGCCTGACAAGGACAAGATCTGCCGGAAGTTTTCCGCAGGCAACCCGATGAGGATAATCAACATCGGCCCATATGACGTAACGTACAAGGGGATCCAGACCACTATTGAAGCCGTGAGGAAGGCCAAGGATGCGGGCATGAGCATTGATTTCATGAGGATAGCCCCGGTTGCATCCACAGCCGAGGCGGCGCTGAATCCCAGATATCCGGTAAGAATCGGAGTGTCCCAGGACGAATTCTGCAGTGCAATGCGTTCCAGTGACGTCTATATCTCCAATTCTACGGACCGGGAGGGCTTCGGACTGCCGGCCATGGAGGCGATGGCGTCAGGGATCGTTCCAATTTTGAGCGACATAAACTGCTACAGGAGTTTTTCCGGTAAATCCGATCACTGCATATTTGTTCCGGAGGGCGATTGCGATGCCACTTTCAAGGCGATTGAGCGCCTTTACGGCATGCCGCCTCCGGAATTCCAGATCATGCGGGAAAAAGGTATTGCAGTGTCAAAGGACTTCTCATTCGAGAAATCCTGCGCCAGGTTCGAGGAGCTGCTTCAATCGTTCCTCAGCCCCGGCTGCAAGAACACGCTTGACCAATCGCAGGCCTCTGCCGCTGCAGGCGGCAGGGAAAAACAAGATGCCTGAAAAGATTCTCTTCGGGCACAAATGTACGCAATTTTCCTGGAGGAGAACAGCACAAGCGGAAAATAATTGAGCATCACGCTTGGAATAATGGACTTAGTGAAAGTATGTTATAGCTTTTGTAATTTTGAATACCGGAGTTAAAATGCTAGGAATCGAGGAAATCGGATCATATATACCGCACGGGAGGATTTCGAATTATTCCCGCAAGGAGAAGTTTGCCATAACAGATCAGTTCATCGAGGAGAAAATAGGAGTAGCGGAAGTTTCGCTCAAGGGAAAAGAGGAGGACACTTCCGACCTGTGCATCAAGGCTTACCAGAATCTCAGGATCAAGAAGGACATATCCCCTGATGAAATCGAAGTACTGGTGGTCGTCACCCAGAATCCCGATTATAACATCCCACACACCTCGGCGATACTGCATGGCGCCCTTGAGATCTCGCAGAAATGCGCCTGTTTCGACATCTCCCTGGGCTGTTCCGGATATGTATACGCCCTGTCCATCCTTCAGTCTTTCATGAATGCGAACGGAATGAAAAAGGGGCTTCTCTTCACATGCGACCCCTACTCCAAAATCATAGATCCCGACGATAAGAACACCTCACTCCTGTTCGGTGATGGAGCCGCAGTAACGCTGATATCCGACAATCCGGCATACACTTTCGGGAAATTCACATTCGGCACCATGGGGAAGGACTATAAGAACCTGATCTGCGAACACGGAAAGCTCCACATGAACGGGCGCGCAGTATTCAATTTTACCGCCAAAGTGCTTCCTGACGACATTGAGCAAGTGGTGAAGATCAACAATACGTCTTTCGACAAGATTGATAAGTTCGTATTGCATCAGGGCAGCAAATTCATAGTCGATACGCTAACTAAGCGCGTAGGACTCCCTCCCGAGAAGGTCATTTTCAACGCCAAGAACTTCGGAAACACGGTTTCATCCTCGATTCCGATAATTCTTGAGACTGAAATCCACGACAAGAGCAACAAGCTCATACTTGTCAGCGGATTCGGTGTCGGCCTTTCATGGTCGAGCGCGGTAATAAAAAGAGTATGATTTCCGATTATTTCACTTGCTTTTTCAAATTCCGGCCTTAATTTAGTTTTCCAAGTTTTACAAATCTGTAAAAGTTATGAACAAACAGGCGCATACAGGCACGGAAAAGGCGAAAAGCCATCTCATCGACTCGGCCGGGAAAGTCAGCCAGGATCTAGGTCTTGGACGCATCATAGGCCAGGTCATGGCCTCCATCTACCTTCACGAGGAAGCCGCCTCCCTCGACGACATCGGAAAAGAACTCAACCTCAGCAAGGCTGCCGTCAGCATCGCCACCAGGCAGCTCGACAAGATCGGCGTCATCAAGCAGGTATGGGTCAAGGGCGACAGGAAAACATACTACCGGACATCCGACCATCTGGCATCCACCATCCAGAAGAGCGTCATGGAACTGCTCCGAAACAAGCTCCAGTCCACCGATGAAATACTGGAGGAAGCCGAAAACTGCCTTACCGATTCGGAGCACACCGGCGAGAAGAAATTCCTTGAACAGCAGATTGGGCGCGCGCGCAAGATTCATCAGAGGGTAGACAGTCTTGTAAACAACCCGCTGATAAAAATTATCAGCGGATAAAATCAGACAGCCCGAAGGTTGTCTGATTTTATGAGTCAATTATGCGGACGCATAACTGACGGGGCGAAGCACGGACTTATATTTAAAGACAGTTTTAAGTTTTAGGTGTTAAGTTTTAAGTTTTAAGCAAAACTCGGAAATATTATTTGAAAATATCTCTGATTCGGTATTTCAGTCTTGCTTAAAACTTAACACTCAGCAATTTCAACTTAAAACTCAAACGAGGAAAACATTATGTTCAACGGAAAAAACATTCTAATTACTGGCGGAACCGGTTCGTTCGGCAAAAAAATAGTCAAGACCATCCTTGACCGGTACAAGCCACACAAGCTTATTGTATTCTCGAGGGATGAGCTCAAGCAGTTTGAGATGTCGCAGACCTTTCCTGAATTCAAGGACGGCATCAGGTATTTCATCGGCGACGTACGCGAACCAGAACGGCTTGAAGAAGCATTCCGCGAGGTCGACTATGTGATCCACGCAGCTGCGCTCAAGCAGGTGCCCGCATGCGAATACAACCCCTTCGAGGCAGTAAAAACGAACGTCCTGGGAGCCCAGAACATCATCCGGGCCGCAATCAAGCAGAAGGTCAAGAAAATTGTAGCCCTCAGCACCGACAAGGCGGCAAACCCCGTCAATCTCTACGGCGCGACGAAACTCTGTTCAGACAAGCTTTTCATAGCCGGCAACGCGATGAGCGGAGACGTCGGCACGAAATTCGCGGTCGTCAGATACGGCAATGTCGTCGGCAGCAGGGGGTCGGTCATTCCGTTCTTCCTTAAGAAGAAGAAGGACGGAGTCCTTCCTATAACGGACAAGAGGATGACGAGGTTCTCGATAACCCTTCAGAAAGGCGTTGATTTCGTAATTGAAAGCTTTGAGAGGATGCACGGAGGTGAAGTATTTGTCCCGAAAATTCCAAGCTACAATCTGATTGATGTCGCTAAAGCCATAGCGCCTGAAGCCAGAATAGACGAGATTGGGATACGGCCAGGCGAGAAACTGCACGAACTGATGATACCTGAGGACGATGCCCGCCACAGCATAGAATTCAAGGATCACTACGTGATCCAGCCCGACTTCATATGGTGGAATAAGAAGGGGCACCTTATTGACAAAGGAGGCAAGCAGTGTCCAGACGGTTTCTCCTACAAGAGCGACACTAACAGCGAATTCCTGACGGTCAACGACATAAAGGGACTTGTCAAGGACTTTCAGGCGGAACATCCGGAATATAAGTAGAAGTTCGAAAGTTCGGAATTGGTTAAGAACAAAGCCTTCCCCGCCGATTCGCACCAATAGATCACTAATAAGAATAAAAAAATGAAAAGTCTAAAACAAAGTGGATTTTCAGAAGAATCAATCCCGTATTTCTGCTGGGATCGCAAATGGACCGTTGCTGAAATAAAAAAACGTTTGAATGAAGAAGAACACCTCAACGTCCTCTCGTGGATCTTGCGTGAGGCTAAATTTGTCGATGTATGGTATTTCACGTCTCCACAGCAGATATTGTCATGCTTTGATGATTTGAAATTACGGCTGGGAAGAAAAAGAAAATTCTGGGAGTATATCTTAAATGAATGGCACAAGCTGGGAAAAATCTAGGGCGCTCACCCCTCTTAAAAAGGATTTCTTAAAGGAGTTCTTCGCGATTGAAAACCGCTTTTTTCTTACTGGCGGCTCCGCCCTTGGCATTTTTTATTTTGACCATCGCCTCTCATATGATCTGGATTTCTTTACAATGAATAAAGATGTTGACTGGAAGCATCTTGAATCAAATCTGCATGTTGTCTGCAGAAAAATAGATTCCAGAATGGAACCCATCACCAAATCTCCTTCATTTCAGAGATTTCAGCTGACACGAAATAAAGAACATGAAATCATTGATTTTGTCATTGAATGGGTTGAACAGATCAATCCGCAAAAAAATGTTATCGACGGGATGCAAGTCGATACGCTTGAGGAAATAGGAACCAATAAAATCTGCACGTTGCTTGGACGTGCTGAAATAAAAGATGTTATCGATCTCTATTTTCTCAGTAAAAATGGTTTTGACATCATTGCACACATTGACATGGCGATGAAAAAAGACGGGGGGTTGGATTCCGCAACTCTTTCGTATATAATTTCCGATATAAAAATCAAGGAACTGCCTGACTACCTTTTAAAAACAGTATCCCTTGATGAATTAAATACGTTCCTGTCAAAATTGAAAAGCGGTCTTGCGGATATTGCATTTCCGACAAATTATGTCAAGATGCCAGAAACGCTGTTGAGGAATCAATAAAGTTTCTGAACAGATACATTCATTATCTACAGGACAAAGCCCGTTCTTCCAATGACCCTCGCAAATCTAATAACAAAACTAATGAAACTAATTAACCGATGCAACCAATGAAATCCATGATTCCCTACGGAAAACAATCCATTGACAAGTCGGACATTGATGCGGTAATCGATGTGCTCCAGTCCGATTTCATCACTACCGGGCCCAAGGTTTCCGAATTCGAGAAAACGATCTGCGATTTCACGGGTGCGAAATTCGCAGTAGCGGTATCGAGCGGAACGGCTGCCCTCCATTGTGCGATGTTCGCAGCCGGCATAAAGGCCGGAGACGAAGTGATCGTGACTCCGATGACATTCGTCGCTTCGTCAAACGCGATCCTCTACTGTGGTGGAACTCCGGTATTCGCAGACGTCCTCCCTGGAAATCTCCTTATTGATCCGGCTGAAGTCGCGAAGAAGATCACGAAGCGGACAAAGGCCGTCGTAGTGGTGGATTACGCCGGACAGCCCTGCGACTACGACGCATTGAAGGGCATATGCAATAAGCACGGGCTTCTGCTCATATCCGATGCATGTCATTCCATCGGAGCGGAATACAAGGGCAGGAAGACAGGCACGCTTGCCGACATGACGGTGTTCAGCTTCCATCCCGTGAAGCATATCACAACCGGCGAAGGCGGCATGATCACCACCGACAACCCTGATTTTGCCGCCAGACTGAAGATGTTCAGGGGCCATGGAATATCGACAGACTACCGCCAGCGCGAGGAAAAAGGTTCATGGTTCTACGAGATGATCGAACTCGGCTATAACTACAGGATAACGGATTTCCAGTGCGCCCTCGGTATCAGCCAGCTGAAAAAGCTTCCCGGATGGATAAAAAGACGCCAGAAAATCGCAGTTGAATACGACAACGCCTTTAAAAGCAATCCATCAATCATTCCAATCAAAAATTCACCAGATATTTCTCACGCCTATCATCTGTATGTAGTCAGACTTGAGAAGTCGGACAGGAATCAGGCCTTCACTCATCTCAGGAGCGCCGGCATCGGGGTGAACGTCCATTACATACCAGTCCATCTCCATCCATATTATAGAAAAACTTTCGGCACAGGAGAAGGGCTCTGCCCGGTTGCAGAAAAAGCATTCGGACAAATCATCTCCCTCCCAATGTTCCCCGGCCTGAAGAACGAGGATGTCGAAGAGGTGCTAAGACAGATTAATACGGTTTTAAAGAAGATATGACAAATTCGCTGGAACATATTATCCATAACCTCGGGGAGATGCTTCGAGGAAAGATAAAAACGCCAATTGTTGTCGGGGGATGGGCTATAAATTTACTGGGAATGCCACGAACCACGCTCGATTTTGATTTTATGATATTTGAGGATGAATTTGATGTACTTGCCTCATCATTGCAAAAATTGGGATATAGACAAGTAATTAAAACGAGCTTATATGCCCGCTTCCAATCCGAGGAAAATAATATATTGCCATATATAGACTGCCTTTTTGCCGATGAGGGAACATACGATAAAATTGTATCTTCCGGGAAAAAGGTGGATCTCTTCGGCACGGAATTCATCCTACCAACAGTCCTACATATAATTGCAATGAAGCTTCACGCAGTCAAACACGGGGAGGCACATCGTTTTGCAAAAGATTACAATGATATCCTTGCATTGATAGAAATCCATGGGCTAGACACTTCTCCAGGATCGGAATTCGCTGAAATGTGTGACAAATATGCCAATAGGGAAATTTATAGGAGGATTAGCAATGCAACCAAAAAATAATCTTTCTTCTTCTGACCTGAAATTCAAAATCCCATCATCTAAGGACATGCGCCAAGCCTTGGAATATCATCCTTTGACACCGATGGAATACTTGACCTTTATAGAAACTGGAATCAAATTGCTTCCCGACTTGGAAGCCGCGCGCAAACGTAATATGAAACACATTCCGAAGACTAGATTCAGACTGAGCTAATTACATTTCTAAAAATGCAACATTTAACAATAAAAGAAAAAACATCCGATTATCTGTCCAGGTTCCCAAAGACAGCACTCTCAAGCGCCGACTATGAGAAATTCATAAGAACCTGTTATTCAGTCCTGCCGCCACCCAAGAGGAAGTTGGAAGAAAAGCTGAAATATGCCCCGAAAATCAGGTTTAAACTGAATTAAACCATCGTCTTAAAAATAATCCGGACAGAAGATATAGTTTTTCATTGTCTGATGAAAAGCTATTTGACAAGGAATACACATGAAAATGCCAATGGACAAGGCTTCACTTGAAAACCTGCTGGCAAAGCAGCTTGATAACCTGCTTTCATTTGACAGGCCGACGGAATCGGCAGCGCTAGCAACAGGGGTGGAATCCGCCCTGAAGAAGGCTGAATTCTGTTTTTCACGCTGTAAAAATCCATTTTACCAGAAGGATGGAGAGACACATTTTTCCCCGTTCCATTCCGGACAATACTCAGTCTTCCTTTACTATCTTTCCCATTGCATATGGACTGAACAAGGAAACTCCGGCCTTGCTGAAAGGATTTATTATCTGAACAAGATATTCAACTCCGTGGACTTGTTCTACCAAATCAAGCTGCCGGAAATATTCCACCTTGATCATCCGCTTGGTTCGGTGATGGGAAGGGCCCAGTACTCGGAATTCTTCTATTTTTCGCAGGGGTGCACGGTTGGCAACAACAAAGGGATCTATCCCTGTATCGGGAAACGCGTCTCGATGATGTCCGGAAGTTTCATACTTGGAAATTCCAGGATTGGAGACAACTGCATAATATCAACCCAGTCACTTGTGAAAGACCAGGATGTCCCGCCAAACTCAATAGTATTTGGGAAATCTCCTGATCTTGTCATAAAGACAAAGAGCGAGAAGGAAGCTCTGGACATGTACTCAGCAAGAATTTTCAGGTACAAATGAACAGCAATACCAAAATTTCTGCCGCCGTAATCCCCGCCCGTGGGGGGAGCAAGCGCATCCCTGGGAAAAACATAAAACTCTTCCTTGGAAAACCGATGATCTCGTACTCCATCGAAGCCGCAAGGGCATCCGGAGTTTTTGACAAGATCATCGTATCAACCGACTCACCGGAAATTGCGAAGATCGCAGAGGAATACGGAGCAGAAGCACCTTTCATGAGGCCGCATGAACTGTCCGACGACCATGCCACCACTGATTCTGTAGTACTGCACGCCCTGGACTGGCTCAACACGAACTGGGAACGGGTCGACTACATCTGCTGCATCTATTCGACGGCACCTTTTGTCAGGGCTGAATATCTGAAAAAGGGACTGGAGCTTCTGATCAAGGAAAAGGCGACATCAGCATTTTCCGTCACAAGCTTCCCCTTCCCCATCTTCAGGGCATTGAAAATGGATGACAGTGGAAGGATACAGATGTTCTGGCCTGAACACCGGCTGACGCGTTCGCAGGATCTGCCTGAAGCCTTCCACGACGCCGGCCAGTTCTATTGGATTGACGCCAGGAAGTACGCCATTGAGAAAAAGCTATTCTCGTCCGATGCTGTTCCCGTGGTCCTTCCTAGGAAATTAGTCCAGGACATAGATACTCCTGAGGACTGGGAAAGGGCTGAATCCATGTTCAAGGTTCTCGAAAAACAGCGTATATGAAGAATAAGACGATCATCATCAGGGCCGACGCCTCCGTTAAAAACGGAACTGGACACATCATGCGCTGCCTTGCGCTCGCACATGGGCTTAAAAGGGCCGGGAACGGAATATGCTTTGCCGTTTCGGAATGCCCAGACCCCCTGGTGAAGAAAATCAAATCAAATGACTTTTCCATGCTCAGGATCAAATCAAAAGCCGGCAGCGTGAAGGACGCAGTGGAAACTGCGAAATCCGCAATGAAGAGGAAATCCTCATGGGTCATCACAGACGGATATCATTTTTCGGAGAAATATCAGGAGTCGATAAAGGATTCCGGGCTGAAACTGCTCTTCATAGATGACTACGGCCACTGCAAAAACTACGTGGCTGATATAATCCTCAACCAGAATCTCTATGCTGGAACCCATTTCTACCATAAATCCGGCATTTTCACAAGGATGCTCCTCGGAACACAGTATGCTCTGATAAGGCCGGAATTTTTCCAATACAGGAACTGGAAAAGGGAAATTACTGAGAAAGCGGCCAGAATTCTCTTAACGCTGGGCGGAAGCGATCCTGACAATACGACCTTGAAGATACTCAAGGCGCTTAAATCCCTGAAGTTCGAGGTAAAAGCTGTCATAGGCGGCTCCAACCCACACTTGAAATCCATCGAGAGGGAAATCAAAAAAACTCCAAATCTCCAAATCCTCAAGAATGTCTCCGACATGCCGGGCCTCATGGCATGGGCCGACATTGCAATCACGAGCGGCGGAAGCACATGCTGGGAGACTTCCTTCATGGGACTTCCAAATATAATAATCTATTGCGCCGACAACCAGAAACCAATAGCCATAAGCCTTGATTCCGCAGGATCCGCCATCAATCTCGGACACAATCGGGATTTGACAGAAAAGGTTCTTGTTTCAACCATCAAAAAACTTTCAAGCGACCGTGAAGCCCGGAGCATGATGCTGGAGAAGGGAAGGCTGCTTGTCGATGGCAGAGGCGCTGAAAGGGTCATCTACGCAATGAACGCCCCATCACTCAGGAAAGCCGGAGAGGACGACTGCCGTTTTGTGTGGGAGCTGGCAAATTCCAGGGAAGTCAGGGAAGTCTCGTTTTCCCAGAATTCAATTCCCTGGGAGACGCACCGTGAATGGTACGGAAGAATGATGAAGGACAAGAACTGTTTCTTCCTGATCGCAGAGGACCCCGAAGGTGTAAAGGCGGCGCAGGTCAGATTCAGGGTAAACGGGAAAGACGCAGTGATATCCACCAGCCTAGCCCTCGAATTCCGAGGAAAAGGATATGGAAACATGCTTATCGCCCAGGGTTCGGAATCCCTTTTCAGGACCACTGATGTCAAAACCATACATGCATACATCAAACCTGAGAACAAGGGATCGGTCAAATCGTTCGTCAGGGCCGGATACTGCCAGACGGACCTCGACAGCTTCGCCATTGAAAAGAATTCGCTTCACCTTGTCATGAAAAAAAGCGAGGATTCATGAAACACCTTCGGATAGGCGGACGCAGTATCGGATCTGGATTTCCTGCATATGTGGTCGCGGAAATTTCCGCGAACCATGGCAAGAGCTTTGATAAGGCGGTTGAAATAATAAAGGCCGCAAAGGATGCTGGAGCAGATGCGGTGAAGATACAGACTTATACCCCCGGCACTATCACAATGGACTGCGACAATAAGTATTTCAGGGTAAAGGGCACCATATGGGAAGGGAAAAACCTTTACAAGCTGTACGGTGAGGCCTATACCCCCTGGGAATGGCAGCCAAAACTTAAAAAAATCGCCGACAAGCTTAAGATAGATCTGTTTTCCACGCCATTTGATTTCTCGTCCGTCGACTTCCTCGAAAAAATGAATGTTCCGGCATATAAGATTGCATCCTTTGAACTTGTCGACATTCCCCTGATCAGGAAAGTCGCACGCCTTGGCAAACCTGTCATCATGTCCACCGGAATGGCGACTCTCCAGGAGATCAGGGAGGCGGTAAATGCCGTCAAATCAGAAAACAACAACCAGATCGCCCTGTTGAAATGCACAAGCGAGTATCCTGCGGATCCGAATGACATGAACCTCAGGACCATACCCGACATGCGTAAAAGGTTCGGCACCGTCGTCGGTCTTTCGGATCATACTTTGGGAATAGCTGCTTCGGTCGCGGCGGTTGCGCTCGGCGCCTGCATCATAGAAAAGCATCTCACGCTCTCCAGGAAAGAACCCGGCCCCGACAGTTCGTTCTCGCTGGAACCATCAGAGTTGAAGGAACTAGTTGGCGAAGTGAGGACAGTAGAGGCCGCACTAGGTAAAATCAGCTATTCCTTTTCGGAAAAGGAGAAGTCCACACGTGTTTTCCGCCGTTCGCTGTTTGTGGTCAAGGACATCGAAAAAGGTGAGAAACTGACTGTGGACAACATCAGATCCATTAGGCCAGGCTACGGACTGCCTCCCAAGCTTTACAGCAAGGTAATTGGCAGGACGGCCAGCAGACATATCTCCAGGGGAACTCCCTTGAAAAACTCAATGCTGGGACCGAGATCTGCTGCAAAATAAGCAATTCAAGATGGGATATTCCATCACTATTTCAGGAAAACAATCAATATGAAGCTGAATCTTACCAGGGATCCGGATCTTACAAAGCGAATAGTCAAGATGCATAAGCAGGACATCAAAAAATTCATCAGCTCGCCCGATACCAGGTTTGTGAAGGTGAAATGTCCTGCATGCGACTCTTCAAGAATGACATTCCATTTCGAGAAAAACGGTTTCAAGTTCTCAAAATGTGAAAACTGCGAGACTCTTTTCATAAATCCGAGGCCTGACATCGAATCCCTTGAGAGGTTCTACAACCAGGCCAGCTGTCATGATCTCTGGTACAATGAAGTGATGAAGAAATCCGAGGGCTACAGGCTCAAGCAGATATTCATACCCAGGGTGAAGAGAATTATCAGCCTGTGCAAAAAACATAAGGCGGATTTCGGCACGCTGCTTGATATTGGCGCCGGCAACGGGATTTTGGCGGAGGAGATGATGGCCAGACATGCTTTCAAGCGGGTGGTCGCACTTGAAATGTCAAAAGTCTGCTGCGATGAATGCAGGAAAAAGGGAATTGAGACAATAGAGTCGCCTGTCGAGAATGTCAGCATGAAAAATGTCAGCGTCATTACCGCGTTCGAACTGCTTGAGCACATTTACGCACCGGAAGGGCTTCTCAAGACATGCCATGGCATATTGAAGAAGAATGGGCTTCTCATATTGACTACTCCGAACATCAAGGGTTTCGACTTGTTGACGCTTGGAAAGCTCTCAAACAATATAGCCGGACCTAACCACCTGAACTACTTCAACCCTAAATCCCTTGAAATCATACTGGAAAAGGCTGGTTTCTCCGTACTTGAAATACTTACTCCGGGAAAACTCGACGCGGAAATAGTAAGGTCGAAAATCCTGTCTGGCGAGTACAAGGTCGATGGGAATCCATTTTTAAAGGAAGTCCTGATTGACAACTGGGACGGCCTGCATGAGGCATTCCAGGATTTCCTTTCAAAGAACCGGCTTTCATCCCATCTATGGGCAGTGGCCATAAAAAAGTGACGCAGGCTCCGGCCAGCCGCACAATTCAAGACATATTTATAACTTTTGCATTCTGAAGGAAAAACAAGGCATATGAAAAACTTCATTTTTGAGAGGCGCGACTGCGACTGCTGCGGCTCCAGGGACATTGAGGAACTCTCGTCGTATTCCATAAAAAACAGGACCCTTTCCGACATCTATCTCTGGAAGGTGCGGAACGTTATATGCCGAAAATGCGGGTTCGCGTTCGTCTCGCCTGTCCCCGGGAATGACATGCTCAGGCAATACTACGGCGACTCGTTTGCGCTGGCGCAGGTCAACTATTCAATCGGGAAGCGCATGGATCTGATCAGGAAATACAGGACGGGGCGGACCCCGTCCTTCCTGGAGATAGGCGGGAACAACTCATCTGATTTCCATAAGGAGCTCTCGAAACATTTCAGTAAAATCTGCACTATGGAGATCAACCAGAGCTGCACGTCCGTGTACAGGAATGCCGGGGATGTACCGGATAATTCGATGGACATGGCGGCCGCCTACTTCGTGCTCGAGCACATAACCAGGCCCAGGGACTTCCTCCTCTCATACAGGAAGAAGCTCAAGGACGGGGGGGTACTGATAATGGAGATACCGAACTTGTACATCTACCCGCAGAATCCCGCAGGGATATTCCAGTGCGAGCATCTCAACCATTTCTCACCTGTGACCTTGCGCAATATGGCTGCGGCCTGCGGTTATGAGATGCTGGAGGTGAGCCAGAACGGATGCAGCAGGGTTTTCGGCTTTGTCGCAGTGCTAAGGAAGACAGGCAGGAAAGCCAGCGTTAAAACTGATCCAATGGAATACATGTACGGCAAATCCTGCATGCAGGAGGGCTATGAAAATATCTTGAGGCTCGATGAAAACATGGCTTCCGCGAGAAAAAGCATATTGTCGATGTCCAAGAAAGGGAAACCGGTAATCATATGGGGCGCCAACTGGATCTGCCTGAGGCTGCTCGATAATTTCAAGATTCCTGGGAACATAGTCCTGATAGACAAGGATCTGAAGAAAAGGGACTACATCAGGGACGTCCAGGTACATCTGCCTGAGGATGCGGTCAAGCGGATCAGGGAATCGTCTTTCTTCATAATAAACACAAGATACTATGCGGATGAAATAGTCGCCTGGATCGCAGAACATGCGAAAAGGAAGCTGCAGAAATCAGAATATTGCGTGCTTGACTACTATTGAAAGGATCACCATCAGAAATGTACTCGCTTTTGAAAGAGCTTTTTCCGATCTGCAGGAGCATCACCGGCGATGGAGTCCGTGAAAGCCTGCGGATAATCAACAAGCGGATCCCCCTGCGGATCACGGAAGTTCCGAGCGGAACGCGCTGCTTTGACTGGATAGTGCCGGATGAATGGGACATCAGTTCCGCATCGATAACGGATCCCCGGGGCAGGAAAATTGCGGACTTCGCAGACAGCAATCTCCACGTGGTGAATTACAGCGAGCCTTTTTCCGGCACGCTGGAGCTGCACGAGCTCATGCCGCATCTCCATAGCATCCCGTCGCAGCCTGACGTGATCCCGTACAGGACGACTTATTACACGAGGCAATGGGGCTTCTGCCTGAGGCACAGGGATCTCCTCAAGCTGAAAAAGGGCAGATACAAGGTCGAAATCAGGTCCAGCCTGAAACCCGGTTCCCTGACCTTCGCCGACGCGGTCATACCAGGCAGGACTAAAAAGGAAATCATAATCTCGTCATACCTGTGCCACCCATCACTCGCCAACGATTCTATCTCCGGAGTGGCCGTAGCCACGCACCTGTACAAGCATATGAAGGCCAGGAAGGATAATCATTACAGCTACAGGTTCATCTTCGTACCTGAGACGATCGGCTCGATCGCCTATCTTAAGATGCACAAGGCTCATTTCCTGAAGAACGTGTATGGCGGTTTCGTGCTGACATGCCTAGGCGATTCCGGTCCTTTCAACTACAAGAAGACCAGGCAGGGGGACCACGCGCTTGACAGGATATGCGAGAATGTCCTGAAACATTCAGGGCATCCATATAGGATAAGGGAGTTCTGGCTTCCGGGAAGCGACGAACGGCAGTATTCCTCGCCCGGGTTCAACATTCCTGTCGGATCGCTCATGAGATCGGTCTACGCTGAATTCAAGGAATACCACACTTCCGCCGACAACTTAAACTTCGTCAAGGAAAGCCATCTAGAAGGGACGCTGGAAATGTACAAGTCGGTGCTCGAGGCTGTCGAAAGCGATTTCCACTACGTCAACTTAAATCCCTTCTGCGAACTGCATCTCACGAAGCATGGACTGTACGACAATCCTCTGAAGAAGGATGACCCCATGTATATCAGGAAGATACTGACCCTGCTGAACTTTTCGGACGGGCAGCATTCCCTCTGCGAGATCGCCGACAGGCTGGACGCGCCAATACTGGAGCTTGCAGAGCTGGCCAGAATACTCGAACAAAAAAAACTGGTGAGGAAGACATGAAGGAATTCAAGATTCTAGACTGCACGTTGAGGGATGGAAGCTACGTGAACCGTTTCCAGTTCGGCGTACATGAGACAAGATATGTCTGTTCCGAGCTGGAAAAATGCGGCATCGACTACATCGAAGTCGGGCACGGCCTCGGACTCGGCGCCTATAGGCTAGGCGGTGAATATGCGGCAGCGGCCACAGACGAGGAATATATCGGTGCGGCGGCTGAAGTCGTGAAGAAATCCGTGTTCGGCACCTTCTGCATCCCCGACATAGCAAAACTCGAGGATGTCGACATTGCAGGCAAATACGGCATGAAGCTGATAAGGATCGGCACGAATGTCGATGCGGTGGAATCGAGCAGGCCTTTTGTCGAAAGGGCGAAGAAATACGGAATGACGGTATGCGCCAACTACATGAAGTCATACTCAGTATCGCCAGAGGATTTCGTCAAGAAGGTCCGTCTCTCCAAATCCTATGGCGTCGATATCATATATCTAGTAGACTCCGCCGGCGGAATGCTTCCGAACCAGGTCGAGTCATACATAAGGAACGTCAGGGACTCGGTCGAGATGAAAATAGGATTCCACGGACACAACAATCTCGGGCTTGCGGTGGCGAACTCCCTGGTCGCCCTCGACATGGGCGCATATTTCATAGACTGCTCGCTTCAGGGACTCGGCAGAAGCGGTGGAAATGCGCCCACTGAACAGTTCGCCCTCATCATGTCCAGGCTGGGCAACAGCCATAATATGGACATTTTCAAACTTCTGGACCTTAGCTTCAACACTATCCAACCGCTTCTCCAGCAGACCGGACTTAACCCGATCGATCTCATTTCAGGATATGCGATGTTCCATTCCAGCTACATGCCACTTATCAGGAAATTCTCGCTGAAATACGACGTGGATCCGCGCTCCCTGATAATCGAGCTATGCAAGATTGACCAGGTGAACGCAGATCCTGCACTGATCGAGAAGATAGCCGCCGGACTGCCGAAGATAAAGACCGATTTCATCTACGGCAAATATCATCTTGAACGCTACTTTGTAAACGAACAACAGGTGAAATGACATCATGAAACTTGTGGATCTCACTCTTCCTCTCAAGAAAGGCATGCCTTTCTACCCGTCCGGCCTCCATACGCCGTTTTCCGCGGAAAAGACCGCGGAGATCGGCGCCAATGGCAGGGAAATAAGAAGGCTCGAGATGGGTTCCCACTGTGGAACGCATATCGACGGAATGACCCATTTCCTCAAAAAAGGATGGTCGGTGGACAAGATTCCGCTGTCAATCCTCGTAGGTCCGGCATACCTGGTGAATCTCGGAAACCTCCCGCAGGATTCCGTGATCAGCAGGAAGGACATCTCCGAGCGGCTTCCAAAAGGCAGGAAGATTGAGAGACTTCTGCTGCGTGCGGACTGGAGCCGTTTCTGGGAGAAGAAGCAGTATTTCAACGGATGGCCCCATCTCAGCGAGGACTGCTGCAGTTTCATAGCCGAAAGAGGGATAAGACTTGCAGGATTCGACTTCCCATCCCCAGATGAGTCCTTCACTGGAAAGAACCTTGATTCGCCAAACCACAAGTTCTTCCTGAAAAGAAAAATAGTCCTGATCGAATACCTGACCAACCTTGGAAAACTCAAACCTGGCAATGTCTTCCTGATCGCCCTTCCTCTCAGGATCGCCGGAGCGGATGGATCGCCGTCGAGAGTCATCGCCTACAACATTTGAAGACAACATGAAATACACTATCACCGAACATGCAATCATAACGCAGCACGGAAACGGCAATGTGCTTTTCTACAATCTTCTTCTCAGAAAGGGGATCGTCGCTGAGACAAAGGCGTTCCAGGTGCTGTCGTCATTACTTGGGGACGGAACAGCTTCCGGCAACTTGCCTCTGAAATTCGCAGACATCAGCTGCTTCTCCCTCTCTGACTGCCTGCTTGACAATCCCTCCGGCCTGTCCATTGTGAAACCGGACATGAGAAAATCATCTCCTGCCTCGGGTTTCGTGAAGCTCCTGATCGACTACAGCATTGTTTCGGACAGCGGCGCATACATGCAGAAGGCCGGCAAGAAAAAGAGCTTGTTCGACAACAACCATGTGGGAAACTTTCATCAGGACATAGGAAGATTCCTGATGGAGAACAAGAAGGGGACTCCGGAGGAATGGTGGATCTACCAGAAGTTCAACAGGGATCTTGAAGGTGTGCGCAACACTCCATACCGCTGGGTGCAGAACAAGTTCCTTGACAAGTTCTTCCCGGAGGATTTCAAGGGCAGAAAAGTCCTCGACTTCGGATGCGGTGTCGGCTACTACAGCAACTTCTTCAGGTCCAGGAACGCTGATGTCACAGGAGTGGATCCGAGCCATCTCTACGTAGAACTGGCCCGCAGGCATTTCCCCGAAGGCAGCAAGCTGAAATTTCTGGAACATTCCTTCGATACCGCCGATGACTTCAAATTCCTTGAAAAGAACAGCTACGACGTCATCTACCTGAGCGATGTACTTCTCTACTATTTCGAACCTTACAAGAAGATGGAGATCAGTCCCAGCGAACTGCTGAAGATATTAAAGAATCTGCTAAAGCCGAACGGCATGATATATGTGCTGGATCCGCACGGATGCTTCCATCTTCAGCCATGGATGGGGACCTCCATGCCGTTCCTCGTCAGCGGTGAATACAGGAACAGGAAATACAGGGTCACCCCTTCCCTAATGGAATTCTCGGTCGCAGTCGAAAAAAGCGGTCTTTCCATAAACAGGATAAGGGAGCTCTATTCAAACGAAAAATCCAAGGAGCAGAACAGGAATGTCACCAGGGAATTCCCCCTGTGGTGGCTGTTCGAGCTGAAGTCAAGATGATACCTTCCGACAATCCAGGCCGCATGATCAACCGCATACTGAAGGAGAACGCCGGCAAGATCTTCTTCATAGACGGTAGAAACGACTGTTCGTACACCTACGGTGAACTGTACGGAATGTGCTCAAGTTTCAGGAGGAAACTGGGCGAATGTTCCGGAAAATCTCCGGTCGATGTCGCGGTCATACTCAGGGATCAGTCTTCATACATGCCCGTACTGCTGGCATGCTGGAGCACCGGAAGGATCCCGTCTATAATAGATCCGAACGCGGCATCCGAGAAGTTCGAGACCCTCAACAGCCTGATAAAGTTCAAGTCCATAATAACTGATTTCGATCTTGCGCCGGGATATTCCCGTCTTCCGGCGCACAGATACGTCCACGAAATACCTTCCGGTGCAAACAAGGCGGCGGCAATTGAAATCAAGCTCCACCGCAGGAGCCCTTTCGTAATCCTGTTCACTTCCGGATCGACCGGAATTCCAAAATGCGTGCCTCTGTCGCTCGAGAACATCACCAGCAACACAAGGGCTTTCTCAAACAGGCTGGGCATAAACGGGACCGACTGTTTCCTCTGCACCTCTCCTCCCTGGTATGCACACGGCCTGTACAACAGCCTGCTTTCTTCGTTCTTCCTCGGTGCAAAGACACTGTCGCCCGGCATACTGAACGTCATGAACTGCGGACTGTCCCTGGACAAGTCCGGAAAATACGGTGCGAACATATACCATCTGATGCCCTCGATGCTCAAGATACTGACCATGGTCGGAAGGAAGATCAGTTCCGGACTTCCAGAGTTCAAACATGTGATATGCGGGACGGCAAGGCTGGAGAAAAAGGACAAGGAGGATTTCGAGTCCCTGTTTGGAATTCCGGTGACACAGCAGTATGGGATGACCGAAACCTTGTTCATGTGCGTGAACGACCGCGGCCAGGACAAGTATTCCGAATCGGTCGGCAGGCCGGTCGGATGCAAGCTGAAGATCGTTGGCGCCGGAGGAAAGACCCTCGGGAAGAACGAGACAGGCGAAGTCATCTGCAGGTCTGACAGCATGTACGGCTCCTACTATTACCAGGAGGAGGAGACTGCAGCTTCATATGCTGGCGGATGGTTCCACACGGGCGACTCCGGTTTCTTCAATGATGAGAACTACCTTTTCATAACAGGCCGCCTGAAGGAGATCATAAAGAAAGGCGGAGTAAACGTCAATCCCAACGAGATAGACGGAGTGCTCCTGAAATCCCCGCTGCTGAAGCAGGCTAAGACCATAGGGATTCCGGACAGCACCTATGGCGAGGAGATCGTCTCGTTCGCGGTGAAAGCAAGCAAGGGCGCCACCGAGGCAAAGCTGATCTCCCTATGCAGGAAGAATCTTCCCGCCACACATGTCCCGAAACGGATATTCCTCATCGATGAAATGCCACTCACTTCGACGGGCAAGGTTTCAAGCTCAAGCTTGGCCTCCCTCGCAAAATCAAAAGGAGAATGAAATATGCCTGCAAAGAACATGCCGAAAATAACAAAGATCATCAAGAACATTTCCAAGAACAGGTCTGTTGCCCCTGATGTGAAACTGCTTGATTCAGGAGTGCTTGACAGCCTCATGACAATGAAGCTCATCGAGATGCTGGAGAAGGAGTTCAAGGTATCCATCCCGAATGACGAGTTCACGCATTTCAACTTCAACACGATCAAGGCCATGTCGGAACTTGTGGACCGTCTCAGCGCAAAGGAAAGCAAAAAGAAATAATGGGAATCCTATTCAGGGCTGACAGCGGCAACTATACGGACAGGGATTTTGAAGCCGTGCTTTCACGACTGGACCTTTCCGGAAAGGCGGTGCTTGTCTATTCGCGTCTCCTGAGCTTCGGGCGGTTGACCGGAGAAGACGCCGTGAAATCGATGGTCCTCGGACTGAAAAGGCGTATCGGCGCAGGAGGCACCCTCTGCATTCCCGCCTACAGTTTCAGCGGCTACAACAGCGAAGTGTATGATCCCGCAAATTCCAGGTGCATAGTCGGCCAGCTAGGCGAGACCGCCAGGAAAATGCGTGGATTCAAGAGGACTTTCCATCCAGTATATTCCCATGCGGTGTGGGGAAGGCATTCGAAATACCTGCTGTCACAGAATCCGCACAGCTCATTCGGGGATGATTCGTTCTTCGAACTGTTCTCTAAAATAGAAGGTTCGTGCGTCCTCTTCCTCGGAACTACGCTCAGCACGGCAACCATTGTCCACCGCTATGACCAGCATTGCGCCGCGAAAGGACGGTTCCTCAAGAATTTCACGGCAAAGTGCCTCACGGATGGCAAAGTGTCCGAAATGCAGTTTGACTCGTTCGTAAAGGACTATGAATACTACAATGGAAGGGTGAACTGCCTTGCACCTCTGGAAGTGCTCGCCGACGACCTGGGCATCATCCAGAGGGAGAGGTTTGCGAACGACTGGATCCACATGGTTTCCGAGAAGAATTTCAGGGACATTTATTCAATGTTCCTGATGAACGGAATGACCGACAAGCTAATAGGCAGCGTCGCCGACTTCCAGGAATACTACCATAAGAATAATTTCCGTTATTACATGGACAGGATTTCAAAGAAGGATCTGTCCCTTTTCAAGAAACTATTAAAGCTGAAATAAATTAAACCCATGGAATTTCCATCATGAGCCTGGCAGTTAAAAAGTGGAAGATATTGATACATTCGATGACCTTTGCAAGGGATTTCGGAATGACGTACACTCTCTCCCGCCTGTTGTCGCGGATGGGCTGCGAATGCATGGTCGTCAACAGTTCAAACATAACTTCCGAGCCGATGAAGCTCTGGAATCCAGATGCCATATTCTATGTAACGCCGGGCAGGACCGACAAGCTGATTGAGACCTACCCCAACGCTAAATTGTTCCTGTTCTCAGCCGAGGGAAGCGTCAACTACACCATCTCCGAAACCCAGATAGCCCAGGATCCAAACCTGCTTAAAAGATATTCCCGGATCTATCTCTGGGGCGAAGCGCAAAGGAAATATGTCCTGGACAAATATATGGCGACGCCGAATGCCAGCATGGAATCATTCGATGCTAAATTCATGGTATCCGGGAATCCCCGCGGCGACATAATAAAGTACGCCAACAACAAGCAGAAGACCGACAAGATAAAGATCGGCTTCGTTGGAAGCTTCTGGATCCTTAACACGATCAAAAAGGATTTCTCCCTATTCGGTTATCTTTTCGACAAGCGTTCGAACGCAAGGACCTGGGAGGACCTCATCTCCCAGATCAGATATTTAAAGGTCATGCTCGATCTGTTTGAACAGCTGGACAATGACAAATACGAAATATGCCTGCGTCCATATCCCCTTGAAAGAAAGGACATATACCAGAAAATGGAGTATATGAAAAGCAGAGGCATCAAAATAGACGAATCGATAGACTTCTCATCCTGGCTCGCCAAGCAGGATCTCATCATAGGCAACGGGATCTCAACCACCATCTCACTCCTTGCCGTCGTAAAGAAACCATTCATAAACCTCACAACCGCCTGCGGCTCCTCACTGAAGATATTCGAGAAGATACTTCCACCTCAGCTGTTGTCGGTCATCGCTAAGAATTCACCTTCGACCATAGAGGAGACATTGGAAAAGATAAGAACCTACCAGGATCATGTGTACTATGACGGAGATTCTGAAAAGCTCCTACATGAACTGTACAGCACAAAGAGCTGCGAATCATCAGTTTTAAAGACTGCCCTAGATATTGTCAGCGTCCTGAATAAAAACACGACGGAACCGCAGCAGAAGTCCAGGCTTCCCATTAAAATCATCAAGATACTTGACTACTTGAACATGAAATATAAATATTTCAGGAACAGGAATTCCATCGACAACGACTACAGTTTTTTCATCTATGGAGACGTCCTTGAAAGAGTACAGAGGGAATTCGATCCTGTCTATGACAACATCATCAAGGATCCTGAAAACCAGAAACTTCTTGCCGGACTGGAGTAAGACATGAGTGAAAAACTACATCCTAAAGTGAAGGACAAATGGGGCTGCGAGGCTTTCAAGGACCTTGAAACAGGCTGCCAGATAAGAGAGGATCTCAAGGGGGGCTGGCTCAACTACAATTTCCATCCCGTATACAGCTGGAGGGCGCAGCCGAATTTCAAGCTGAAGACGATCCAGACCAATGAGTTCGGCCTCCGTTCCAGAAGCATGAAGGACCTCAAGGGCTACAGGTGCGTGCTTCTTGGGGGCTCCTTCGCGTGGGGCTACGGTGCATCGTCAAATGAATTTATTCCGTCATATGTGATAGAGGACCACCTCAACAAGAAGTACAATGACGAGGTTTCCGTGATCAACATGGCCGACCAGCTCTACTGCAGCATGCAGCAGATCCAGTCATTCGTGTTCAGCATGAATGAAATCAATCCGAAGATGGTGATCTGCATAACCGGATACAACGATATCGCACAGGGCCGCGCTGGCTACTATCAGAACAACATGAGATATGACGAATACGTATCCTTCTTCAACTGGGGGAGGGATACAGGGCTTATCTTCGACGGCGGGTTCATCAAGAAGCTATTGCGCTTCGTCAGAAGAGGTGCACAAAGATGGAAGAACCCGTTCAAGGATAATTTCTCTTTTTCAAACCCTGATCCGAAGGACATCCCCCTCATCCTCAACAACCTGAAGATGGATGTCATCACCGGCATAGCCATGATGAAGAAGATCAAGGTCGTGTATGTCCTCGAGCCGGCCCTCTTCTTCAAGAAGAATGTTTCTGACTATGAGGCGGCTTATCTCCGCAGCGACGAGAAGAGATGCGAGTTCTTCAGGGAATATTACAAGCAGTTCAAGGACAAGATCTGGAATGATGGAGGAGCATACAAGTTCGACAACGTCCACTTCATAGACTCCACTGTATATCTCGACGAATACAAGGAAACCCTGTTCTTCGACTGGATACATCTTTCCGACAAGGGTTTCAAGATATGGTCGGAAAAACTTGCAGAGGAAATCCATACAATTATCAGCGCTTGAAGCGAATTTTTCCGGGACGGAAAAATTAACAAGGAATTTAGAATGACAGAAAAATCCCAGAAAATCAAAACGGTAGCGATCGTGATGGCCAGAGGCGGTTCCAAGGGCATACCGAGGAAAAACCTCGCCCTGCTCAATGGGAAACCCCTGCTCTACTACGCAATTGAATCAGGGCTCAAATGCCCTGGGATAGACCGTGTAATCGTCAGCACCGACGACAAGGATATCGCCGAGGCCGGCAAGAGATTCGGAGCCGAAGTGCCTTTCATGCGCCCATCGGAACTTGCCCAGGCGGACACTCCGGACCGTCCAGTGATGGTGCATCTTATAAACTGGCTGAAGGAGAACGAGGGATATGAATTCGATTTCCTCGTGAACCTCCGCTGCACGACACCTCTCAAGAAGCCGTCCCAGGTTTCAGAGGCCATAAAGGCGGCGGTCGGAAGCGACTGCGATTCCCTGAGGACTGTCGAGAGGATCCAGGGCAAACATCATCCGTATTGGATGTACAAGATGGACGCGGAAGGGATCGCTTCATCGTTCGTCGACGGGATCGATGTTGCGAAATACCATCAGCGCCAGCTTCTTCCTCCGGCATATTCCGTGAACGGGCTGATCGATGTCATAAAAGTTGAAACAATACTGGCCGGTGGCCCGTTATACGGCAGGAAGATGAAGCTTCTTGAAACTGATCCTCTCTGTTCGCTCGATATCGACACTCCGGAGGATTTGATAATATGCAATGCAATAATGGAGAAATTCAATGAACTGGTTTGAGAAGCATATCTTGAAGAACAGGCACGTCCTCGTGATCGCCGAAGCGGGAGTCAACCACAACGGCAATTTCGATCAGGCCGTCCAATTGGTCAAAAAGGCGAAGGAGTCAGGCGCGGACTGCGTGAAATTCCAGACATTCACATACGAATCGAGCGAGTCGAAGAACTCAACTATGCCAGGATATTTCAAAGGCCGGCTCAGATGCAGGAGCAAGAAGGAGTTCTATGACTCAATACAGTTCACCAGGGAGCAGTTCAAGGAGCTCAAGGCCTGCTGCAGGGAGACCGGCATCGAGTTCCTTTCGACCGCATGCGACATCGACGGGCTTGCGATACTCGCGGAAATCAAGTCGGAGGCGATAAAGATAGCGTCTGCGGACATGAACAACGACTACCTTCTTTCAGCCCTCGGGGAAACCGGGATTCCTGCGATCTTCTCGACAGCGATGTCGACGATTCCAGAAATACGCCATGGCATTGAGACATATCTCTCCTATGGCGGAAAACAGTTTGCCCTGATGCAGTGCACTGCCCAGTATCCGACACCATACACCGACTTGAACATGAGGGCGATGGAGACATTGCGCGGGGAGTTCAAATGCCCGGTCGGATTTTCAGATCATAGTGAAGGCATCTACATATGCGTAGCCGCAGCAGCGCTTGGGGCTGCCATGGTTGAAAAACATTTCACCCTCAGCAGGAACCTTCCGGGAGTCGACCAGCCCGCATCG
This sequence comes from Victivallales bacterium, assembly GCA_049297395.1. Lineage (GTDB taxonomy): Bacteria > Verrucomicrobiota > Lentisphaeria > Victivallales > GWF2-50-93 > GWF2-50-93. Next base: position 25,740 of record JBAQUG010000445.1, read on the forward strand.
ATCGAACCGCAGGAGCTCGTGGAGATGGTAAAGGGGATAAGGCAGGTCGAAGTCGGCCTTGGCAGCAGGGACAAGAAAGTCCAGCCAGCCGAATTGGACAATGCAAAACACATGAGACGGAGCCTGATGGCCGGCTGCGACATAAAGGCGGGCACAATCATCAGCAGGAAACACATAGCCGCCAAGCGCCCTGGCATTGGCATACCTCCATGCATGATGGACCAGCTGATCGGAAGGGAACTGCTCGTCGACCTTGAAAAGGAAGATCTTTTCAACCTAAAGACGCTCAAACGCAGATGAAGAAGAATTTTCTAAAGAGATTCAGGAGCCTGACTGAAGACGATCTTCTTTCGGACATGCATCTGCACAGCGCCTGGACTGACGGGGAAGCCTCTTTAAACGAGATGGTTGCCGAGGCCGTGAGGAAGGGACTGAAAAGGATCGCCTTCACGGATCATGTAAGGGATGCGTCCACCTACTGCATGTCTTTTGAAAACGAGATCGATGAGATTTCAGCCAAATCCGCAATCCACGTCCATGCCGGATTTGAAGCGAAGATAAGGGATTTCGACGGCAATCTTGATCTGCCATCCTACTGCTCAAGGGAAAGGCATCTTATAATAGGGAGCGTACATAGCATTCCGGTAGGTGGCGGAGAGTTCATGCATCCGCAAATATTCAAATCTCCTGAAGAGCTCAGGAAGAGCGAGTATGAACTGTATATGGCGCTGATAAAGTCCGGACAGGCGGACATACTTGGCCATGTAGGCGGAATGTCGAACAGGTTCGCTGGAAGTTTCAGCCATGAATATCTTGAAGGGATAATATCCTCATGCGCGAAAACCCAGACGGCGTTTGAAATAAATTCCAGGTATCATTTGGACATGATGGATGAGCTTGTGCCCCTTCTTGAAAAATATGATCCGTATGTCTCCATCGGATCCGATGCGCATAAGCCGGGAGAAATAGGCGGATGCAACGAATTACTAAATAAACATTACAGGATGAAATGAAGACAAACATAGGTATAACATGCGTTGACTCCCTGGTCGGGCAGGGAATAATAAGATCAATCCGGAAGTCGGATCTCTCCGTCAAACTCGACATAACAGGTTTTGAATATTTCGATGACACACTGGGCTCACACTGGATAGACAGGACCTACATCATGCCCGATATACTCAAGGAGGGCGTAAAACAGGATTCCTATATCGACAAGATCATTGCGCACATAAAGAAGCACGATATAAAACTTCTTTTCATCGGAATCGGATTCGAACTTGAGATGATGGCCGGTAACAGGAAACGCATCGAAGATGAAACAGGATGCACCGTCATCGTGAGCGATGAAAAGGTCATAGATATCGCCGAGGACAAATATAAGACCTACCTCTTCCTGAAGGAAAACGGTATCCCGTGTCCCGACACATGGCTCCCGTCCGAAATAGACAAGGTCCGGTATCCTGCAATAGTGAAACCCAGGACCAGTTCCGGCAGCCGCGGTCTTTCGCTCGCGAAAAACCGCCAGGAACTTGAGAGCACGCTGAAAACGCTTAATAAACCGGTAATCCAGGAAAATGTCGGCAAGATGGAAAACGAGTATACATGCGGAGTGACGTTCTTCGACGGCGAAGTGAAGACGGAGATATGCCTCCGCAGGACTCTCCGCCATGGAAACACGTACGCGGCATTCAACTCGCCAGATACTCCAAAGACCGTCTATGACTATATCAATGTCATTTCGAAGAAGCTGAAGCCTTTCGGCCCCTGCAACTACCAGCTTAGGACCGACAAGGATGGAACCCCTAAGATGTTTGAGATCAACGCAAGATTCTCCGGCACGACCTATGTCAGGCATTTCTTCGGGATAAACGAAGTCGAATACACGATAAAGCATCTTCTCGGGATGAAGACTCCGAAGTTCAAGATGAAATACGGAAAGGTCCTGAGGTATCTGGAAGATTATTTTGTTGAGGATGAAAATGTCTGAATCCAGGACAATACTTTTAACCGGAGCAAACGGTTTCATCGGAAGAAACCTGTATGCCGGACTACGGAGAGAGCACAAGGTAATAAGGCTTTCCTGGCCAAAATACAGAGATCCCGACAGCAAGGATATTTTCTTTGCCGATCTTGCGAATTCCGCAGAAACGAAGAAGGTCGCCTCAAAGCTCATGCGGTTCAAGAT
>JBAQUG010000446.1:0-41750 GCA_049297395.1 Victivallales bacterium
GATTTTCTGCCGGTCTCCGGTAGAGCAACCGCCACGGACGTACCCGCTGAAGGCTGGTGTGATGCTCAATATCTGGTGCCGTCGTTCTGGACCAAGATGCCGGACGGGGTGCGGGGAAAAGGCGAAAAATATTTCACCGAACGGAAAGATCTGTTCAAGACCCCGTCCTCCGTGACGGCTGACACCGAGTTTCTCTTCGATGCGTTCGGCTATCCTGTTGACTGGACCCTTGCCCGTCGAGCCTGGGCCAGGCGCACGGTGGAACTGTCCGAGTTGCCCGCAGGCCAGCGCTGGTTTCTTGAATTCGAAGCGGTGGAACCGAAACCGACCCTCTTTGTCAATGGTCAAAAAATCTGTACGCACATCCATCCGACCCTGCCTCTGGTGGCGGATGTCACCGAACACCTGAAGGCCGGAGCCAATGAAATCGCACTGTTCATCGATGATTACGACCGGGACGAAAACGGCCGCATCAAGGTGCCCATCGGCAGTTGGAATGTGGAACGGCACTGCGGCATCTGGCAGGATGTGCATCTGGTACGGCGCGGCGCCATACGTGTCGAGGATGTGACAATTCGACCTTCGGTCCGCGAGCAGAGCCTGACGGTTATCTGGGAATTTGTGAATTCGACGGGTGCGGCGTGTACGCTTGAGGTTTGCCCGTCGGTGCATGCGTGGGAACGGCTGTCGCGTGCTGCTTCAGCTGATGTCGCCCTGCCCTTGCAGCCTTTCACCGTCACCGTTCCGGCCAACGGCAGTGTAACGCACAACATGCGCGTGCCTTGGACGGACGCCAATCTCTGGCAGCCTGAATCGCCCAGCCTGTACGTGTTGAAAACCGCGATTGCCGGCCAGGAAACCCACAGTGAACGCTTCGGTTTCCGCGAAGTCTGGATTGAGGGCGGCGACTTGCTCCTCAACGGGCATCCTCTTCATCTTTTCTCAGACTGGGGACACAAACTCACTCCGTACTGCTTCACCGAAAACTGGATCCGGCAGTGGTTCGGCATGATCCGGGACGCCAACATGAACCACTCGCGACTGCATACCCATCCGCACCCGCAGCTGATCATGGATCTGGCCGACGAAGAAGGCATCCTGATCACAGGGGAAACAGGAATTCACGGTTCCGGCGGCGCCCTGGCCGCGGATTCTCCGGAGTTCTGGGACGCGGCGCGGGAGCATATCCGCCGCTTTGTCCGGCGCGACAAGAATCATCCCTGCGTCATCCTGTGGAGCGTCGAGAACGAGGCCCGCTGGAATCCACGCACCACGCACCTGCTTGAAGATGCCCTGCCACGTCTGCGCAAGCTGTTCAACGAACTGGATCCGACCCGTACCGCCTATCATGAAGGCGACAGTTCATTGTGGAATGAGTCCGAACAGGAGATCATCAGCCGCCATTACTACAAGGCCTGCGCCGGCACTGGCTGGTGGAAGCGCGAACGGCCGCTGCACAGCGGTGAAATGTCTCTCTATCACTACGCCGGCCCCAACAACACCGCGCATCTTGCCGGCGACCAGGCCTGGACGTCATTCCGCGCCATCGACGAGGCCTCGGCCCGCGACACCGCGCTGATCATCGAGGCCGGACGCGCCATGGGAGTCTGCTGTTTCGGCCCGTGGAACCTGTCCTGTCTCGAAAATCTGCGGATGGAGACCGAGTTTGTCCGCCTCGGCTACACCGATTATACCACGCCTGGCATGAAACCACTGCAGGTGCCGCCGCACTCCAGCGAGTTCTCCTTCTGGAGACCAAACGAGAAAGGCTACACGCCAAACTGGAGCTTCTCCATTCAAAAACAGGCCTTCCGTCCGTTCGCGGTCATTGACCTCAGCCAGCGCAACGGCTATTTCACCGATAACAGTTTGAGCCGCCGCTTATTCGCCGTGAACGACATGGCGGCGGACGTGCGCGGAGTACTCAGGGGCACGCTGCTGGATGCCGGCACCCGCACGGTTGCAGCCACGACGGAAAAGGAGTTTTCGATCGACCGCAGCCAGGTGGTTGAACTCGAAGTAAATCTGGATCTGGCGGCTGTGCCTCCCGGCGAATACCGCTGGCGCTGCCAGTTCATTGAAACCGGATCCGGCGCCGTGCTCGATGCCTGGGAACGTCCGATGTTCATTGACAGCCATCACGCTGAAACATTGCCGTCAGGCCGGATTGCCGTGTTCGGACCCGGCAGTTTGCGCGCCGCCTTGAAATTCCTGGGAGCCGACGCAGTCTATGTCCAATCCCTGGACAAACTCTCGCCGAAGGAATTTGACGTTCTGATCATGGAGAAGAACACGGTGGCCGCAGGCTCGACGCAGAACCGGCAGGTTCAGTCCTTCTGCCGCGGCGGCGGACGCGTGCTGGTCATGGAACAGGAGGTATCATTGTTCCCCGGACTTCAACTCGAAGACAAACCGCTGCAGACTCAGTTCTTCCGTGCGCCTGCCCATCCGGCACTAAGTGGAATCCGCGAATCCGAACTGTCTTTCTGGGGCGATTCCCCCTATTCGGAACAGGGAGGAGACGCCTTTGTCGTCAACCGCGCATACCGCAAGGACAATGGAAAACACACTCTCTTCATCCTCGACGGCGACGAGGGCGGTTTCGGACACGGCGGACTGGCTTATGCCGGGCTGGTCCAAATCCGGGAAGGCACGGGGCTTCTGCTCGCGTGTCAGTTAAATATCACGTCTAAGGCCGGTTCCATTCCGGCGGCGGCAAAACTGCTCGGCAATATGCTGCGGCAGTTACTGCACCGCCGCGCTGCCGCTCCAGATGCGCCGGTGCAGGTGGACGGCGCGATGCTGCCCATCGAAAAAGTTGCGGAGATCGCAGCCATGGCCCGGATCGGACGCAGCGTGATCATCAACAACGCAGCTGACAACGTGCTAGCCGAATTTGCACGCGAACTGGGAGTTGAACTCAAGCTGGCCGACTTTGCGGAGCCGGTCTACCAGGCGGTGCGTGTGCAGGACGATCCGGTGCTCGCCGGGGTTTCCAATGAGGACACCTGCGGCATTGAAACCTGGACCTATTGCCCGAAAGAGAATCAGAACTGCGTCATTGGCGCCCGCTTTCTCCAGCCGTTGCCCGGACTGGATCCACTGCTCGAAACGCCGACCGAAAGCGTGTTGAAGGAATTCTTCGCCCTCGGCGGCCGCTCGGAACCGCTGCGCGCCCATACCATGTCGCGCTTTCTTTACGCGGAGAAAAACGAGCGCGCCGTCGTCCTCGGCCGCGTCAAGGCCGGTGCCGGCCAGATCCTGTTCAACCAGTTCGCACCGCCGTCCAACGCGCCGGAACGAGTACGTTTAGCCCGCCTTCCGAACCGCCTCGCCGCCAATCTCGGCGCCATGCCTGACGGCAGCCTGCTGGACGGCGACCGCGTGTCCGAAAGCAGCGCGCTCAGTCCCGGCTATCCGGAGAAAATCCACCTGCTGAACACGCCGGTGGATGCCGGACTGCATAAGCGTTTAATCTCAAATACCCAGTATATGGTGGACCAATTCATGGGAGTGCCGATTCTCAACGAGGCTGAGTGGCGGCGGAACGTGCCATGCCCGAACGGCGAAATTTCCGCCACCGATCTCGATCCGCGCAAACCGGTGTACGCCTACCTGCAGGTGCAGTCGGCAATCCAACGCAAGGATGCCAGCTCGAACCTGGGCGTCCCCAACCCGGAGGCCTACACCTTCCTTGATCTCGAGGGCGACGGCACAGCCGAGGTGACGATCAATAATGCCACCCACCCCCCTGTCACTCTCGCCGGTACGGTCACAATCAGCGACATCCCCTTGGAACAGGGACGCAACCATGTGCTGATCCGCTGGCAGCCTGAATCAAGAAAATCGATATTGCGCCTGCGCTGGCGCAACATCGACCATAAGCCTGAAACCAAATTCATGTTCGCCTAGATACTCTCGGCGGAAGTCCTTCCGCACGAGATTATCTAGGAGGAAGAAACATTGTTAAGAATCGAAGAAATGATTGATTGTTCCAGATTCAAATGATTTATTGATGAGCGGAGCGAATCACATGGAGTGCGGGAATTTATTACCGCCTTGTTCAGAGAAATTCATTTCTCGTTTAGCTTTCGCAAAATGAATTTTGCGGCACAAAGCGGTGATGAATCACCGCAGTCCAAGGTCAGGCCGAAGCGCCTGACATAAAAACAAAAAGACAAGAGATAATTTTTTAACAAGATTGCTACTCCCAACCGCGAGGATCGCGGTTGGGAGACCATCGTCGATAGCCGTGATTAAAAAAGGGAAGATTAAATCATGATGACATCGCGTGAAATTGTAAGGAGATGCATCGAGTTCGGCGACCCGTCCCGGATCGGGCTGCATTTCCAGGTCGATCCGATACAGGGGAAAACCTGGAATGAAAGTGATTTTGCCGGGGTGGCCTATGCAACGGATCCGCGTTTTATTCCCAAGCCCGGGCAGACGGAGTGGATGACGGAATGGGGGATCAGAAGAAGCACCATCAACACCGGTGTCGGGGAGGCCATTGGATTCCCCCTCGCCGAAGGATGGCATCTGCTGGAAACATATCAACTCCCGGATTTTGCCGCCTCATGGCGTTATGCCAATTTAAAATCAGCAGTTGAAAAGGCCCATGCCGACGGCAAATATGCCTACGGCAATATTCCAAGCATCATGCTCCTGCCCATAGATCTCAGAGGAATGGAAAACTGGTTTGTCGACAACATGCTTGAACAGGAAAACCTGTGCTGTCTGCTGGACAAAATAGTAAATCTCAGGGACGGCATAATTGCCCAGTATGCGGATGCTGGCGTCGACGGCGTCATCACCTGGGACGACATGGGGACAAACGGCCAGGTATTTGTTGATCCCGCCTTGTTCAGGAAAATATATTTCCCGCGATACAAGCATACCATCGACACCTTGCACAACCGAGGGATGCATTTCATCCATCACTGCTGTGGACAGGTGCGGGAATACATGGAAATGTTTGTCGAGGCCGGATGCGATGCCATCCAGCTCGACCAGCCGGAACTCATGGGCATTGAATGGCTGGGCAGGAATTACGGCGGCAAAATCTGCTTCTGGAACTGCGTCGACATCCAGCAGACGATAGGAAGCGGAAACCTGGACGCAATCGACGACGAAGCGCATCGCCAGGTGTGGAACCTGGGCAATTTCGGCGGAGGCTTCATGGTCAAGGCCTATCAGCAGCCGGAATCCATCGGGATGACGGTCGCCCAGGCGGAACGGCAGTACCAGGCTTTCAAACGACTGGCTGCATATCCTCTCACGCCGTACAGGTAGGAATCCATTTTTGAGGTCAGAGAAAATCCGGACTTTTGAAACACAAATAGAGGACAGGAGGTATTTCATGAATTGTCATCCATGCAATTTTTCATCGGAATTAAAAACAGCGGGAGCGTATGATGTACTGGTAGCCGGCGGGGGAACCGCCGGAGTTGCAGCTGCGGTAAGCGCAGCCAGAAGAGGGGCGAAGGTATGCCTGGTGGAGCAGTCTTCCATGCTGGGGGGGCTGGGAACCAGCGGAATGATGACGGCTGTCATTGCTCCAAAAAGATATTTCGGAGGAATAGGAGCGGAGATTGTCGATATGCTCCGCCAGCGCGGCGGCACAGGACCGGACGTCGCCCCTGGCACCTATGCGTGGGTTCCTTATCAGAATGAAGCAATGAAAGTGCTTCTGGATGATATCGTCATGGATGGCGGAGTGGACTTGTACCTGTACACTAAAATTATCGGAGTTAAAAAAAACGAGGATATCATCAGAGGGATAACCCTGTCAGGACCTGATGGAAACTTTGTCATTGAGGGAAAAGTGTTTATCGATGCAACAGGTGACGGCATTCTGTCCTGCTATGCCGGTGAGGATTTTGAGCTGGGGGATGCACAGGGGAAAACCCAGGCGCCTACCATGACAGCTTACTATGGCAATGTAGATTTTGACAGGTTTTCAGCATTTATTTCCGAAGAAGGCGGAGATTATGTGAAAATAATTCATAAGTATGTCCCGATTGCAGTAAGGGATGGAGTTTTAAGTTTGGAAGATCTCCATCATCCAGGCGCGTTCAATGTGGGAGATGGCCTTGCATTGGTTAATGCGGGACATGTTTACGGTGCAGACTGCACCACCGCAAAAGGCCTGACCATGGCAACTGTAGCCGGAAGGAAACTGGCAAATGAATATATGGCGTTTTATAGGAAATATATACCCGGTTTCGAAAAAGCCGTTATGACAAATACTGCAAGCTGGCTGGGCATCCGTGAGACGCGCCGTATCAAGGGCAGGTACCTTTTATCCTATGAGGACAAAAAGAATTACCGGAAGTTTGAAGATGGGGTATTCCGGTTCGAAGGCGGAGCAGCCAGCGACTTGCATGCCTCATCACCCAGCAGGGAAGACTACTTGAAATATCATAGTCTTTTTACAGCGGAAAACAGGCACGATCCAGACGATTACTGCACTTTCCCCTACAGAAGCCTGTTGGGCGGCAAGAACAACAATCTATACATTGCCGGACGCTGTTTGTCGGCGGACCGCATTACACATGCACAGCTCAGAGTCATGGGCTACTGCATGATGATGGGACAGGCAGCCGGTACCGCGGCATCTGTCTGTGCAAGGGGAAACATACCGGCTCCGGATATAAATGTACCGGAACTTCAAAAGATGTTGCTGGCGGATGGTTTAAAAAACATATAGATTGAGGTAATTTCAAAATTGCCTCAACTATTAAAAGGAACCATCATACCATGGGTAAAGACCATGAACGAATTGTCTTTGCGGCGGCGGATGCGGCGTGGGCGGAAAAGGATTTCCCTGCCGTGCGCCGCGAATACGCGAAGGCGCTGGACGTGAAAGGATCTCCCGCGCACTACCGGAGCTATGCGCAGCTCCGCATCGCCCAAAGCTACCAGGCGGAACAGAACTTCGCCGATGCAAAGGCTGAATATGAGAAAATCAAGGCTGATGCCGATTATCCCGAGGTGCACCGCCACGAAGCGGAGGAATGCATCCGGGAAATTGACCGCATGTCAATGGGTTTGCCCGCGCGCGACGACGCCGCATCCCGGACAAAGATCACTCCTGTGAGACCTGGAATGGAGTTCTTTGTCTCCCCAGACGGCAGCGACGCAAACTCCGGCAGGGCGGACAGCCCTTTTGCCACGCTGGCGAAGGCCCGCGACACGGTGCGTGCGCTGAAGGCCGGAGGTCTTCCCGCCGGCGGCGTAGCGGTCACCTTGAAAAGCGGTGAATATACGGTGACGGAAACACTGGCGCTCACAGCGGAGGACAGCGGGACCGCCGCATCGCCCATCGTCTATCGTGCAGAAAAGAAAGGCTCGGCAGTACTATACGGAGGAAGACGCCTGAGCGGATTCATCCCGGTTACAGACCCGGACGTGCTTGCGCGTCTGCCTGCGGAATCCCGGGGCAATGTGTATCAATGCGATTTGAAATCTCTCGGCATAACTGACTACGGCGAACTCCGGGTGCGCGGCATGAACCAACCGCCGTCCCCGCCAACCTTGGAACTGTATTTCAACGGCTGTCCGCAGACGCTGGCCCGCTGGCCGAACGAAGGTTTTGTCGGAATCAGGCGGCTGGTCGCGCCGGGAGATCCGACGACTGGAACACCGTCGATCATCGAATACGACGGCAACCGGCCGGAACGCTGGTACAAGGCTGAAGATCCATGGCTGTTCGGCTACTTCCGCTATCTGTGGGCGGACGGAACCGTCAGGATCGCATCCATAGACACTGCGGCAAAGACACTCACTACGGTCGAACCTTACCGATACAGCAACAACGGAATGGATCCGTCGCAGGGGATCATCTACCACGCCTTCAACCTGCTGGAAGAGATTGATCAGCCCGGCGAATGGTATCTCAACCGGACGACGGGCGTGCTCTATTTCTGGCCGCCTGCGGATCCGGCGACGGCGATGATCGAAATCGGCATGCTGTCTGTGCCCATGCTCACGCTGGAGAACGCAGCCCATGTACGCATCGAGGGGCTGGTCTTCGACCTTGCCCGCTTCAACTGCATGGCAGTCAGGGACAGCGAGAATTGCCTCATCACCGCCTGCACCGTCAAACGCTTCGCCGGGAACGGCATCAGCATCTGCGGTGGAAAGGCGGACGGCATCTACGGCTGCGATATTCACACCATCGGACGCCGCGCCACGGAGGTCATAGGCGGCGACCGGAAGACCCTGACGCCCGCAGGGCATTTTGTCGAAAACTGCCGGATCCACTTTTTCGGACGGATTGACCGCACCTACACCCCCGCCATCCAGCTCGAAGGCGTTGGCAACCGGGTGGCACACAACCTCATGTACGACTGCCCGAGCAGCGTCATGCGCATTGAAGGAAACGATCATCTTATCGAATACAACGAGGTGTTCAACGCGGTACAGGAGTCGGACGATCAGGGTGCGATGGAACTGTTCTACAACCCTACATATCGAGGCGTGGTCTTCCGCTACAACCGCTTTCGGGACAACGGAAGGTCCGGCAGCAAATTCTGCGGACAGGCCGCCATCCGCTTCGACGACGCGATCAGCGGCATGCAGGTCTACAGCAACATCTTCATCCGCAGCGCCAACGGCGACTTCGGCGCCGTTCAGATCAACAGCGGGCGCGACAACATCATCGACAACAATATTTTCGCAGATTGCCGGAAGGGCGTGAGCGGCGGATGGAGGGCGGGCAATGTCGTCTGGAACACGATCCGCGAAGGACGGGCTCCAATGAACTTCCATTCCGATGAACTCTACCTTTCCAGGTATCCCGCCATCGGGTGGATGACGGCGGACAATGGACGCAACCATGTATGGCGAAATCTCTTCTACAGATGCGGACATGAATTCCATGAAGACCCGGAGCGGCTGGATCTTCTGGCGAACGGCGTGTTCCGGAAGACAGATCCGGGATTTGCGGATGCCGCGAACGGCGACTTCGGCCTTGCCCCGGATGCCCCTCTCTTTGAAACTGTCGGTTTCAAACCCATTCCGGCGGCTGAAATAGGGCTGTACGAAAACGCCTTCCGTGCGAGCTGGCCGGTAGACGCAGCCCCGGCTCCCCTGCCCGACTGGCGGATCTGCAGGAAACCGGACATTCAAGGGGATGCCGAATTAGCAACAACGTGGCAGGTCTTCGCACCTCTGAGCAAGGCGTTCCCGCCGCCGATAGGCGAACAACTGCTCCGCGTTCCGGAAAAACTGACCGTGGAGGGCCGGGAACTGGCGCCGGTTGCGGTAGAGGTAAAAGACGGACTGCTTGACCTCGCCGGGATTCTGGGCGGCACGGCTATGGAAAAAACGGCGTGGATCTATATCCCGTTCCAGACCAGAAAGGGTGGAATGAACACGTTTGGATTCGGAGCCGACTGGTGGTTGCAGGCTTGGATCGACGGTACGCTGGTGTGCGACACCACAACCATGGGAAATGGCCCGTGTCCTCCCTCCGTGGCGGATCACATGTCCACAACCGATCTCGCACCGGGCGCTCATCTCATCGTCATCCGTTTCGTCAGCGGTTCGGTTTCATCGCTGTTCACTGCCTCCGGTCCGACTGGGATTGACAAGGCATGGGATGAGTCGCACTGGTGGGCGGAATAACAAAACGCCGGACACCGTCAGGAAGCACTGTAATTTATGCATGATTTGTCCTGACAATGCATGTTTTATCCTATAGATTTTTGTCTTCCGTTGGATTATTATAAGGATGAGATAAAATACAGGACAAGGAGACCCTTTCATGAAAAAATGCAGTTTCACCCTAATCGAACTCCTGATAGTGATTGCGATTATCGCAATTCTCGCCGCAATGCTCCTGCCGGCCCTGAAAAACGCCAAGGAGGCCGCCAGTTCACTGTCTTGTATAAACAATCAGCGCCAGCTTGTGCAGATGTCCTTTAACTTCGCAGGTGACTACAATGGATATACTCCTCCCGCGCTATGGTACAAAGACCCCGCGAGCTACGTCGCTCCCAGCTTAGCATACAAAGACTTCAATCTTTGGCCTTATGGACTTAATAAGGAGAGCCTCAAATGCCCTGGCGTTCCCGCTCTAACAGACCTTGCATATGGGATCAACATGTATCTTCTTTACGAAGCTCCCATGTGGGGGCCAGGCGACATATATTATTATGCACATGGGCGCTACAAGCTTGAGATGATCAGAAAGCCGGACAAACTCATGATGTTCACGGACACGTTCCCCAACGTAGCGGGAGGTACGGCTGGAAGTTATGTTTCAAGTGGTGCAAATGGATTCAATGGTCTGCCTTTTGGAGTCGTCTCGTCCTGTCATCAAAACAACAGAGTCTTCCAGGCAGGCTTTTTTGATGGGCATGCATCAGCTCTCACCTATAATGAATCACTTCCCAATGATGGGACATCACCTTACTGGCGCCCCTGAAGCAGAGGCTCAGGTTCCGTCCAACGATAGGCTGGGTCGTCAGTTGATTGTAAGACAAATGACAGTTCAAACTATAAAACAGGAGATTATCTTATGCGGGGAATTATAACGCTGAGTGCGGCCTTCTCAATGCTTCTTGCGGCGAGCGGCTTCTCCGGAGATGCGGTCCTCAATGTGGATTTTTCCAAGGTGGGAGAGGCGCTCCATGTAAAGGCGAAGGGCTCCTTTGACGGTCCGCTCCCGGCAGGATGCGCGGAGGATTTCTCGCCCATGCGCGCTTCAGTCGTAAATACTGAGCGACTTGTCGAAGGAGACAGGGGCTTTCTCCGCTTCAACACACAAAAACTTGACTCTCTGGCTGTCTTCAGGGTCTCCGACACAAATATCGAACCCGGATATTATAAGATTGATATTGCATGCCGTTGTCCGGAAGCCCCCCTGAGCATACGCATCTGCAAGCATGTGAATTGGTATGACTACACACCGTTTTGCGAGGAGGACATTAAGAAGGGCTCCGGCTGGGTGGAGCGGGCTTTTTTTGTGTATCTGGAAATCAGGAAACCCTTATTTTCCAATGTTGTCCCTGATGCCTCCAAGATCTGGCTTTACATCTTTCTCGAGCCGGGGATTACTGACATTGCCTCGCTCAAAATCTCCAAAATCTCCAAAGACGACTATGTAGCAGGGAAGTCAGCCGGGATCCGCCGCCCGGAAAAAGGCCTGGCAAACCTCTTCCGCAACAGCCGCTTTCCGCTTGGCATGCAGTCAGGGTGGAGTATCGACCGCGCGAACAACGTTGGCAAAGTCGAAGCCGATCCCGCCAGCATCGGCCCAAGCGGGGCTCCTTCTCTTAAAATAAACTCCAAAACACGGATAACTGTCTATTCCGAGCCATTTCAGAGTGACAATCCCCTTGTCAAGAACTGGGTCTCCTTCGCTTTTAAAGGAGAGGGAAACTGGGATGTTAGTATTGTCAAGGGTGGCGTCAGCAAGAAGAACCTTGTAGTCACGCAGGATTGGAAGACAGAGAAGATCGAGTTCAATCCCGATCAACTTTCAAAAGGATTCTCCCTCGCATTCTCCGGCAGCGGAACGCTCAATCTCGATTCCTTCATGGCGAAGTCAGGAAATGCGGAAGACTCCTGCGTTTCGGCTGGCGATTGTGAAATAGCCCTCGCGCCCACCGACTCGGAATTAGCCGGGACCCGTATCCAGTTCTCCGATGAGCCGGCAACTGTCAAATTCTGTGCGACAGGAGCCATTGACGGAGCCATTCTCAAGGCGAAGGTAGTCAACGTTTATGGAGAGGAACGAGTGCTGTCCGACGTTAAGCTGGGGCGTTCGCTGATTAAAAAACTTTGCGGGTTTCCTGCCCCTTGGATGGAATCAGGCAGCTTGGATTTCAATGTCTTCCCTGAGGCTAATCTGGGTGTTTTCAGGGTGGAAGCATGGGCCGAGCGCGACGGCAAACGCATCTCCCCGTTCAATGAAATTGTCATGACCCGCATCAGGCGTCCGGTCTACTGGGGAAAGGACGCACCCAACTCGCCCTTCGGTGGGCATTTCTACTGGAATGCCAGGGTCGTCTCGACGATGAAGGCCGCAGGGATGAACTGGGCGCGTCTCAACGACCTCGGCATAGAGTGTACTGCCTGGGGCTGGCTTGAGGCCGAAAAAGGCAAGTGGCAGTTTCAAGACGAAACGGTCGCCTCTTATCGTAATGCTAATATAAAAATACTCAGCCTGCTTGGAACGGCTCCAACCTGGGCTTCTTACTTCAGCGGTGTAAAGAGCCCGCACTATTTCGACATGACGTACCAGCCCAAGGACATTGAGGCCTTCAAGAACTATGTCAGGACGGTCACAAAGCATTATGAAGGAGTGATCGACGAATATCAGTTCCAGAATGAGCCTTGGGGCAGCGTTTTCTGGCACAAGTCCTATGATCCGGCAACTGGGAAGTTCGATCAGGGGGAGACTCCCGCCCAGGACTACGCAGACCTTTCCAAGGTTGCCTATGAGGAGTTTAAAAAGAGCTATCCATCGGCCGTATTCTACGGGTTCAATACAAGCGGGATGCCTTGGACGAAAGCGGTCTTTGACGCCGGTGCCTATCCCTATTGTGACATGATCGACTACCATCTATATACGCAATCCCTCTGTGGTTTTCCAGATGATATAGTCGCCCAATCCTATAATTGGGCGCTTGGCTATATCAAAGACCATGTCCCAGCGCCCATGAAGCCGGTGGTCATGAGCGAAGGAAATGCCAATAGCGATGGAGTGGCATCCAGCAACATTGAAGACAAAGATGATTTCGCGGGGTTCTACAATCACACGATACCTTGGAAGTCCGCAAACGACTACACAGAAGCCGCAGATATGAACTGCCGCTTCGTCGTCAGCCATCTGGCGCTCGGCATCAAAAGGGTCTTCCTCTACTCCGACCACTGTTATGAAAAACTGCTGACTCCTCCATACTTCCCGGTTCTGCTGGGAGCCGACGGTTATCCGCATCCATCGCTGGCGGCCTTCTCGCACATGGCCTGGCTTCTCGAGGACAGGAAGTTCGTGAAATGTGTTCCCGTCGGCGAAAAGGTCTGGGCATATCTCTTCGAAGGGCGGGGCGCCACGGTGGCCGTGATATCCGGAGAGAAGAATGGCCGGTTCACGTTTAAACCTGTAGAGGGTCTGGAGCTTACGGACCTCTTCGGCAACCGTGTCATAGGCAAATCCGATTACAGGGGGAATCTGCTCTATGTGACTTCAAATCTGCCCTCTTCAAAACTTGAACGCATATTGCCGGACAAGCCGTGAGGGCCCCATTCATATCTATCTAATATACGCATATTAGCAGTACCGTGCCTGCAATGGTTTTTCTGGACATTCCCCGCCCCCTGCCAGCTTACCTGGCAGGAGCGGGAGATTATCCAGGCTATAACTGGATCGTACAGGAAATTGTATTTATTGGCCCCCCTGCGGGCTTGTCCCGCAGGAGGCAAAGATTGGGAGGCTAAGGGACATTCCCTTAGCCTCCCAATCTTTATTTCCTGCCAGTCAAGCTGGCAGGGGATTGTCGACCCTCTGTTGACGGCGGATGTCGATTATACAGAAAATACGCATATGGTAGACAGCCATTCAGGTCTGGTCCAATGCCCCGCATAAATTGAAGATAAAATCTAAATTCCTACCAACCATCGCTTGACATTATTGTTTTTTTATTTATTATATAGATATCAATACAAGTTGGAGGAAGACATATGGGTCCGAATGTAAAAAAGCCGAAATATCAGCAGATACGGGATGAACTGGCCTTTCAAATCACTGCGGGGATTTTAAAACCCGGCGCACAGCTGCCTTCAGAGCAGGAGTTGTCCTCGCGCCATGGAGTGTCCCGCCTCACAACCCGCCAGGCACTTAGCCACTTGTCAAGGGAAGGGATAATCCATTCGGTTCAAGGCAAAGGTTCTTTTGTATCCAATTCCAAAAGCAATTCGAACGCCACGCTCAAGACGATTCATCTGCTGACAAGCAGTTTCCATGAGCCTATTGAGTCAGACGCCTTTCAGGGATCCCTGCTCGTGAATTTGTGCCAGCAGGCGAATCTGAGGGATATGAGCGTTACCGTTTCCCTGCTGCCACGCCATCAGTCGCTGCGGGAATTCCTGCGGAAAGAAGGGATTCCATCCACTTTCAGAGACGGTGTAATCATCGCGGGTGTTCCTTTTGTCTCTGAAGACTTGCAGGTTTTCTACAATGAAAAGATTCCATTTGCCGTGCTGCCTGAACGCGACTCGGATCTTGAGCTGCCTTCGGTCGGAACCGACGACTGCAAGGGGATTCGATCCTGTCTGGAAACCCTCTTGCAGTGCGGTCACCGCCAAATTGCAATGACTACCTGTCAGCCAGGATATTGTGCGTTCGGAGCGATGCTTGAAGTATACAAGGAAATGATGAGTAGTAACGGGATCGAATTTAATCCGGAGCTAATAGTTTCCACAACTCCATGGGACGAACAGGAAGGGAGGAAAAGCATGCTCAAGCTTTTGGAGCGGGGAGTTCCGTTCTCGGCATTGCTGACATCGGGCGACAGGGCTTCTGCTGGAGCAGTCAACGTATTGCTGGGGAAAAAGTTCCGGATTCCGGAGGATGTCTCCGTTGCAGTTTATGACCGCTATCCATGGATGGACATATTATTCCCGTTCCGGCTTTGCGGAGTGCAGCAGAATCTGGGCGGCATATCGCATGCGCTGCTGGACTTGCTGGAAGAGCAGCGGCGCAGCGGCGCGATCATCCCGCGCAGCATCCTTGTAGCGCCTGACTTCATCAGCGGAGACACATGCGGCTATCACGATTCCAAAATAAAAACCAAATCAAGAGGTCACAAATGAGAAAAGAAAGGCGGATTATTATCGTGACAAACTCAAGGGCATTCACTCTCATTGAGTTGTTGGTTGTGATTGCGATCATCGCAATACTTGCGGCAATGCTACTTCCGGCCTTGAAAAATGCAAAAGACCAGGCGCAGAGCGCAATATGCAAGGGTAATCTCAAGCAGATGGGATTATGCGTGTATTCGTATCTTGACGAGAACGGAGGATATTTTCCGTCCGGAGATCCCCTGGGTTTTGTAAATGAGGGGATGTACGTTCTGGACAGAATGGCCTGCAACATTCCCGGTGCAGTCCGCAGCAGCGGCAGATCCTCCATCACAAAAGACTGGGACTGGATCTCCACGGAAAGCACCACAAAGCTTCTTCTCTGCCCGACCAGCAATTCAATTTCCGCATACAATAACTATGCATGGAACAGTTATATAGCCTCGCCTCCGCACAGTGCCGGGGGTTATGGCGTCTATGGCCGTATCACGCAGATCAGGGATCCATCCACGAAGATGTTCATGGCGGATGCCAGGCACCATTCAATGAGGTTCTGGGACTATACAAACCATGGGACCGGGCTTCCCGAAATAATCCAGCTGAGACACTTTTCCCGCACAAATTTACTCTATGCTGACGGGCACGTGGACTCATATGGCAACACGCTTGGACATCCGGAGTTGTTCTACTGAGGAAAATGAATTAGGCGGCCAAAGAGCCGCAACTCTAGTCGTCAGTCGTTGGTCGTCAGTCGTCAGTAATTGGTCAATCTTCTGAAACTGCCGTTGGTGTTCACGGCTTTAGCGTGTCTTGGTTTTTATGTGATACAACTTTGAAATTCCTATACGATTAAATTAAAGCAAACGGTAAAAACGGTATTGAATAAAACAGTCTGATAAAATAAATAAGGAGGAGTTGACATGCGAATTCTCGCGATCACGATGATGCTTTTTGCTGTGTTCATTTCCGGGGCGTTGCCTCTCTCCGGCGAAAACCTGGTCCCCGACGGTGATTTTGAATCCGGCCCCTGGTATGGCAATGGCTGGGCCGGGGAAGGGAAAGCGACGCTTATGACAGACGAACCGCATGCAGGCAAGGCCTCAATGGGACTCATCGGGACGAGCAGTGATGCGCAAATACAAACCATCTCAAAAGATATTACAGTGGAATCGGGGAATACGTATGCGTTTTCCTTCTGGTACCGGCTCAAGGGATATGGCTCTTTAGATGTCCGCTGGAATGGAGACGGCTATGTTTTTACTCTTAAGGATACTGGCGGCAAATGGGTTTCATCAATTGAGGCTCTGAAGACCGGTATGGCAACTGCCATTCGCTACACCAAGGGGCTTGGCAATATTGAAGGGAGGGAGGCGGTCAAGGTAGGCGAGGTATTTTTCCCTGACGGAACCAGGCAGGTGAAGGTAATCGGCAGGTTGAGCGGTATTGGAGTGCTTGAACTTGACGACATCTCCCTGGAATCATCTGTCAGTGCAACGAGCGTCCGGTATGAGAATGCTCCGAAAACAAAGACAATAGAGCAGGAGGAAATCGAACGCCTTCTTATAAACACCAATGAAAAACCGGTGCTCGTGGAAAAACCGAAATCCGATGTCCGTCTCGAGATTCAGGATGTCGTCCTTCCCGAATCCTATGAGATGAGCCCCGAGCGTTTTCCAGAGCGTGCGACCAACATCCGCATCCGCGGCAGTGGATTCTTCCGGGGAGACACGCCGGTTTTCCTGCTCGGCGTTGAATCATCGATGCTGGTTTACCCCTGGCTGTACCGCCTTCTTGGCCTTGATTTTGTGCATGTGGAGGATTGCCTTAGCAGAGCGGTGATCCGGTTTGGCAGAACTGATAATGCAAGCACAGTATATTGGGAGCCGTACGAATGGCTGGATGTCAATATCAATCTTCTCCTGCGCAATGGACTGGCGGTCTACCTGCAGCCGCGCGAGGAAAACTACAACAGCAATGTTCAAGAAAACCCGCTCTACAAGGATTTCCCTGAACTGTTCGTGAATGCGAGCCACTTCATTGAATACCGGTTTGAGGGTGAAGCACAACGTATTCGGCAGAATAATTGGAAGGCCATTTTGCAGACGAGCCGACGCTACCCGATTTTTGCGTATGAACTCTTCAACGAAGTTCTATACTCGGACTATACGGTCAATGTCGCCGGTTTCCGCACGGCGATGAAGGACAAGTTCTCCACTATTGACCAGGCAAACAAGGCATGGGGCACCGCGTTCGCTTCGTTTGAGCAGATGGAGCCGCCGCGGACATCTTCGGCTGAGTCAATGCTTCTCACTATAAAACCTGTTGGTTTTTCACGTCCGCTCTGGGTTGACTGGCAGAAGTACACCGAAGAGGTTTTCGGCCGGCATCTTCTTGATCTTGGCCGATACCTTAAGACGGTGGAAAAAAATCCGCACGCATATCTGACCGTCCAATCAACGTGCAATATATCGGGCGGCTTCAGCGGCGCCTGCGGTGTGGAGCCCTCGCAGAAAAAGAAGGCTGAAGATTTCTTTGGAGATGAAGTGGGAGGGGTATACATCCCGCAGGAAGGCTCGGAGAACTATCTGGAAATACGCGCGATGCTGGGTACTCTCCTGCATCATGATGTCGTTTCCAACGTATGTCCGGACAAGCCCATCGTCGATGAAGAAAGCGGAGTTGGCTCCTCCTCCCGCTTCCCATCGCCGGATTCGCGGCTTTTCGAATTGCACGGAGTCTGGAAATTCGCCGTTGACAATGAGAAAAGCGGAGAGACCAGGGGCTATGCTGCACCGGACTTCAAGGACAGTGACTGGAAGGATATCAAGGTGCCCGGCATGTGGGGTTCACAGGGATTTCCAGACTGCACCCGCGGCTGGTATCGCAAGCGGTTCACCATGCCCGCCGAGCTGAAGGAAAAACAGATATTCCTGAACGGATACCAGCTCACCGACTTTGCCGACGTGTATGTCAACGGCGTGATGGTGCATCGTACTGCGGAATGGTGCGAGAAATTCGGCGTTGATATCAGCGCCAATCTCCGCTATGGGCGCGAGAACGTCATTGCCATTGCCATTGCAAACAATTACCGCAGCGCGGACATGTATTGGGGTGGCATCCGGGAAAACATTTCGCTCGACGACCGGAATTACTCCCTCACCCATCCACTGGCTTCCGGACAAATGCGCAGCTGGCTCTGGGAAAAAGTGATCCATGGAAAAAGCGGCGTCATCATGTCGTACGCATATCCGTCGGAGGGAACAAACCTTTCCATGTTCAAGCCGAGTATCTCTTCAGATGCCATACGTATGATTCCACAGGTGAAGAAGGAAATCGAGTCGGTGGCGGAAATCGTGCTTCCGCGCCCGCGCATCCGTGGCATGGTAGGACTGCATTATTCATTTGAATCAGGGCGCGCCTCCATTCCGAAATCCTATGAAGACTGGGCCAGGGCGCCTGTCATGAAGGAGCTCTTGAACGCCTATGCGTCCACGCTCTTCAATCACGTGCCTATGGATGTCATCAGCAATGAAACCATTCTCGGCGACAAATTGGGCGGCTACCGGGCCGTGATCTTGCGCCAGAGTCCACGTGTGCGGTCAGGTGTGCCTGAGAAGCTCATGTCATACGTACAGGACGGAGGAGTTCTCATGGTCGACTTCGGATCGCTTGAGATAAACGATGATACCCATGGAAAGCTGGACACCACCGCACTCACGGGGATACGCGTTCTGGAAACGCTGCAGGATCTGCGGCCGGTGGGTTCGCGGGCGCTTATCGGACGCGATGTGCAAACCGTCGCCCGGGAAACCGACGGCGCCACCGGCGCGAATATGGAAGCCGTATCGGCAACTGTGCTAATGAGCTATGCCGATGGCCGTCCGGCAATCACGGAAAAGAAACTCGGCAAGGGCAAGGTGTATTTCTTCGCCTCGAATTTCGCCTACGACGACCTGGAAAAGATATATGCTTCGATTTTCAAAGCCAATGGCATTGCAGGCGATTTGACGGTGGCGTCGAAAAACGGAGATCGCTTCATCGAAACGCATCTCCTCGGCGGCAAAGGGCGTCAGGTTCTTTACGCGCACAACTGGGGTACCGGGACGAAAAAGGTGTCCATAGGCATTCCCGGCATCGCGGACGGGAATTATTCCGTGCGCCTTGTCTCCTCCGGCGAGAAATTGGGTGGCAGGGAGACATGGAGTGCGGATGAATTACGCTCCGGTATTCCCGTGGCGCTCGCCAGCCAGGATCCTGCGGTGCTGCTCATCGAGGCAAAAGAACAGAAACCGCTGACAATGAAAAATCTTGATGCAGCATGGCTGGAAAAACTTTCATACTTGAGACCGAATCCGCCAGCGCAGACGCGCGTACTGGTGAGTTCCGGCAAGTATGAGAACATGACCAAGATCCGCATGCTCACGGCGGTGCATCTCCTCGAAGAAAACGGTTTTGAGGTGAACACGCTGTTGGACAAGGTTGAACAATCGGTGAAAACATTTACCGACCGGGTGACTACGGAAAGTCTTTCCAAGTATCAGGTTCTGGTCGCACTCGGTCGTGGCGGATTCAGTGACGACGAAACCGCCTTGTTAAAAGACTTTGTGAATAACGGAGGAAGCCTGTTGGTCGCCGGCAATCTATATGTCGGTCCGCACGGGTGGATGGATACGGGTGCAAAAGGCAAGCTCATGAAAGCTTTTGGAGTGAACCTTGGAAATCGCAATGTCCGCAACCCTGAAGATCATCTTGCCCCATCGGATTATCTCGCAGGGTTCACGAAGATCGAAAAGCATCCTATTACCACCGGAGTCAAAGTGTTCCAGTCCCTCGGCATGGGCGCTTTGCCGAATGCCAGCCCCGCCGCGATACCGCTGATCTGCTCTGGCGCCGGCGCAAAACCCGCGAACGAGCCTGTCATGATCGCGATGGAATACGGCAAAGGGCGTATCGTGGTGATGGGTGATTCGACATGGATGGAGCCGACCGCGCTTGCCATGGCGGACAATGCGCAGCTATGCTTGAATATATTCCGCTGGCTCGCCCATCAGGAAGATTCCATTGCGCCGATCACGGCCGCACAGAAAACGATGGTGACGAATGCATTGTTTGGCGGGGAGTGAGAAGAACATATAGCAGAGGTAATTTCAAAAGTACAGGAATTCGGGGCGAGAGCAAAAACTTTTTGAGAAAAGTTTCTTTCCCTCGCCCCAATCCCCACTTCCTTTTACAAAAACTTTTATCTTTCATCTGATTGCAGTTGCAATCAGATGGAATAGCAAAATAAAGAATCTCCGGCTTACCAAGTCCGTGGGGTTCACCCATAATACCCCGTTGCTTGCGGCAGGGATAGGATGGACGGCAGGAGATTCTTTATTAGCAGACAGGTCTGGAAAGGGCTGGGGTGCGGGGAAGGGAAGAACCTTTCCTTAAAAGGTTTTCCCTTCCCCGCATTCAGAGTTTTAAAATCTGATTAGTATCTTAAAAGTTAAATCTTGTGTTTTCGGCGCAAGATATTTTCCGTTTTCCATTTTCCCTTTTGGTTCCGGCTATGCCGGTTTAGGAGCATTAAATGCGTATCATGCTTATAGGCGATTCGATTCGGATGGGTATCAACCGCTGGTAAATATTCACTGAACCCCGTCCTTCAGTGAATATTTACCCTTGACAATATCTTTGCGATGTGATAAGATAAGCACATGGATAATACATGTCTTATGTCAGGTATTCCAGTGTATGGCTCCCTCTGCACCAGGATAAGGAAGGGCATTGCTTCCGGGCGGCTCCGTCCCGGCGGGTTCATCGGCACGGAGATGGGGATGGTCCGTCAGTATGGAATCAGCCGCGTCTCCGTCCGCCGCGCCTTCGACCAGCTTGAACGCGAGGGAATTGTCGAAAGGGCTCCGGGGAAAGGGGTGTTCGTCAGGGACAGCCTGGCGCATCCGCGCATTGTCCAGCTGGTGATGCCGATGACGCCTTCAGACTTCACCATCGGAATTGCAAAGGGCGCGTGGACATCCGCCCAGGAAAAAAACATCCACATGTCTATCTCCGACACCCGGGGGTCTTGTCTGAACATGTTCAAAGCACCAAAATCTGCCATCAGCAATAAGACGCTCGCAGGCTTGATACTTGTTTCAAGCCACTTGCCGGATCAGGCAATGGCCCTGCGGGAATTGAAGAGGAATGGCATGCCTGTCGTGGTGGTGGACGAGGATTTGACACGCATCGGGATCCCCAGCGTCTTGTCCGACAATTATGGCGGCGGCTACAGGGTCGGAAAAGAACTTGTCGCACTCGGGCACCGCTCGATAGCGTTCGTGCCGGAAGGCGAAACCGACACGGGGTCGAAGAGGTTCGGTGGATTGAGGGACGCCGTCATCGACGCCGGCCTGCCGTTCGATCGGAGCCTTGTCATCCGGCATCAAGACGCGCCTCCTGGCGTTTCGCGGCTCGACTGGTTCGCAGAATCCTTCAAAGGACTGAGATCCAAGGCGAAGCCGCCAACAGCTATATTTTTTTCAAGCAGCTATTCCGCGGCGGGCGGGTGCAGGATGATGAAAGGCATGGGATTGAAAATCCCGGCGGATGTCAGCGTCGTCGCCTTCGACGACAGTCCTTTCTGCGAATGGCTTGAGCCGCCGCTGGCGGTCGTCAACCAGCCCTCGGAGGAAATTGGCAGGCTGGCGATGACCGAGCTTCTCAGCGCATCCGCCAGACCAGGCGGCGATGTTCCAAAGTGCCTGGAGCTTCCTGTGGAATGGAAGCCCCGGGAATCGATAGGGCCTGCCTCAGGGGTGCGTCTTAAGACAGTAAAAACAAGGAAAAAGTGTAACCGTTAAGCTGGGCATGTCAGCCTCATTTAGCGCAATCAAGTATGGTTCTTTCGCCGAAAGAGCCTCGAGCCACTTTCGGCGATCCAAGAACGTATGCTCGATTGCCCGCTGTTAAAAGGCAGCTTAACGCTTACGAAAAAGTGACGGTCATGACGACCTTCATGGAATCAGGATTATATCTATGTTTAGGTATGATTTTCATATTCACACTGAACTTTGCGGGCATGCGCCTGGCCAAACTGTAGAATTGATCTTAGCAGCGGCGGATCGCCTTGGCCTGGAGATTATTGCCATTACAGAACATGTATCCAGCGTTGAAGACATGCGGAATATTGACGTCATCCGTTCCGAGGTGCGGAAGTATCATGGCGCATGCCGGGTCATAATCGGAGCCGAGGCCGATGTTGATCGCCGGCATCTTGATGGCAGATTGGTCTTGGATGATCGACATGGCTTGGATTATATAATTGGCTCAATTCATTATCTGCCTGGCACAAATGTCCTGCCTCATTGTGATTTGGCAAGACCGCTCTCTCCAGAAGAGACATTTGTCCGTTGGCGCTCAACGCTTCTGGGGCTTGTATCAAATCCAATCATCGACACGCTCGGTCATCCCGGGGTAATGATTGCAAACGCATTGGATGACAGGCATTTTTCCGTACGTGTATTGGAGGTGCTTAATGAAGCCGCCATAATTTCCGCAAAAAATGAAATAGCATGGGAACTCAACAACCATGCCGGCGCCAAGCTGCCTGATGCCCATCGGCATCAATATGATAAAGTCATGCAGCTTGCAGTTACCGCAGATGTCCGCATCGTCTACGGCTCTGATGCCCATTCTCCGGAAAATATAGGTGGCACAGGTTTTGTTTCAGAAGTCCTTTCACGGCTTGCAGGGACGATGCACATCGGAACGCCCTTGGAGCTATAACTATAAACACGAAATCGGGAGTTGCAATGGAGACGATTGTCAGCAGTCTGCATTTTGGATGGGACAACATGGAAAACTGCTTTTCGCGTGTGAAGAATGAATTTGGCGTTGCCGGGGTGGAATTGTCATTTCATGAAAGTTTCACTCGGCCGCATTGTACCAGGGAAGACATTGCCTCCATTCGAGGGACAAATGAATCCCTGGGAATATCTCTCTACGCCCATATTTGGGAGAACATAGCGCAGCTGGGCGAGGAAAAGGCAATTGAAGCTATTCGCTATTGGGCGGAAATTGGCGCAAAAGCAGGAGTCAAGGGATTTGTCATCCACGGCGGAAGCTTCCCCGACCAAAATGAAGGTATTGCCAGAACCCGCCGAGCCTTGGAACAGGTACTCCCAGAACTTGAAAAAAACAAAATGGTCCTCTTTCTGGAAAACCATTATGCGTATGACTATAAAGGCTGCCAGGAATTGTTCAGCGAATCCTGGGAATTCGAAAATGTGTTTTCGCTCGACAGTCCTTCATTGCGCTTTTGTTTTGACACAGGACATGCCAATCTTACTGGAAATACAGATGATTTGCTGGCGAAGCTGCATCCGTATCTCAGCCATATTCATCTTGCCGACAATCACGGCGTTAACGACGATCATTGTCTCTATAAGGAAGGTACGGTTAAATGGGATTTGGTATGGGGGAAGCTCAGGGATAATAAGTTTGATGGAACATTTTGCTTTGAATTTCCCGTCCGTGATGACGTTATGCCATTTCACCAATGTATAAGTGATATCGAAAGCCTGCGAACAAGGAAGCCGGCGATCAGGTGATGGGCTTTAAAAGCACCGAATACTTTTGCAATTATCTAAAAGGAAAAATTAAAAATGGACAAAAAAATGACTGGCAGGGAATTGGTAAAACGGACATTGGAGTTTGATTCCCCCTTGCGCGTTCCCTTTGACCGCGACCACGGCCTGGGTGCATGGACAAGGGTTCACATGAAAGATGCGGTAGGCGCCATACTCGCGGATTTTCCAAACGACATGACCTGGTCTCCGGCTGAATATACCCGTCCCCTCCCGGCCGTCCAGGGGAACAGCCAGGAACGTGGAATATATGTTGACGACTGGGGCTGCGTGTTTGAAAACATCCAGGATGGAATTGTCGGGGAGGTCAAGAATCCGCTGGTTGAAACCTGGTCGGATCTGGATAAGGTCAGGCCGCCGGATGCCAGGCATTTTCTTGACCGTGGCAAGGTCAATGACTTCTGCCGCAGCACTGAACTTTTCACGCGTGCAGGTTGCTGCGCCCGCCCTTTCGAAAGAGCGCAGTTTTTACGCGGAACCGAGAATATCCTGATGGATTTCTATGAAAGCCCTGATGACCTGCGCGTTTTGCTGGACATGATCCACCGGCACTACCTGAAGGAAGTGGAAGCCTGGTCGGAAACAGAGGTTGACGCCATTGTATTCATGGATGACTGGGGAACACAGAAATCCCTGCTCATCGATCCGGTGTTGTGGCGTAAATGGTTTCTGCCCTACTACAGGGATTACTGCACCGTTGCCAAGTCAAAGGGCAAGAAAGTCTTCATGCACTCGTGCGGCCATATTCTGCAGATACTGCCGGATTTGATTGCCATTGGCGTCGATGCGGTCAATGCGCAGATAACTATCATGGGCTTGGACAACGTGGAGGCCTTCAGCGGCAAACTGACTTTCTGGGGCGGCCTGGACCGTCAGAACACCCTGCATCGGGGCAGTACGGAAGATGTGCGCCATGAAGTGCGCGACGTGATGGGGCGCCTGTGGAAAAATGGAGGCGTCATTGCTCAGAACTACCTGGAGCCGCAGACCAATCCGGACAACGTGTACGTTGCTTTCGATGAATGGCTCAAGTACCGACCATAGGCATGTACGGCTCTTGGGAACTATTTAACACATAGGACTAAAAAATAATACGAGGTAATTTCAAAAGTACAGGAATTTGGGGCGAGAGAAAAATAAAGGAGCTGATTGCAAAATACAAGAAACCGTTGCTTGCGGCGGGGATAGGATGGACGGCGGGCGATTCTTTATTAGCAGACAGGTTTGGAAAGGGTTGGGGTGCGGGGAAGGGAAGAACCTTTCCTTAAAAGGTTTTCACTTCCCCGCATTCAGACTTTTGAAATCGCCTCAATACATGAAGACAACTGGAAAAGTCCAGCAATTAATAACTATGACAGGGAGATGTAAAGATGACCAGGAAACCAAACGTGCTTTTCATTATTTCCGACCAGCACAACGCAAAAGTCATGGGGCATAAGGGCCATCCGGATGTGAAGACCCCGAACCTCGACCGGCTTGCCGCCGATGGAGTGCGGTTCGACAATGCCGTCTGCCAGAATCCCATTTGCACACCCAGCCGGGTTTCTTTTCTTTCCGGACAATATTGCCACAATCATGGTTATTACGGCCTGAGCGGTCCAAATCCGAACGGGCTTCCAAGTATTTTCAGCCATTTCCGCGCCGCCGGATACAAGACCAGCGCCGTGGGCAAGATCCACTGTCCGGAATACTGGGTTGAAGACGCCTGCGACAATTTTCATGAAACCTGCGAGTGCAGTATTGGCGGGAGATCCGCTAAATATGCCCAATTTCTTAAGAGCCGCAGTAAAGAGCATCTGGAAGATGTCGGACGTCTCACGGAATTTGGCGACAAAGGACAGCAGAGCATGGAGGGACGTCCCAGCCAGCTTTCTTTTGACGAATGCCAGGAAGGATGGATCGCCAATGAGACAAACCGGTTCATCAAAGAATGCGTCACTGAAAAGCAGCCTTTCATTGCCATGATGAGCCTGCCTCGTCCCCATCAGTGTACCGCCCCCTGCAAGGAGTTCTGGGACCTGTATGAGGGATGCGAACTTTCGCTGCCGGCCAATGCGGATTGGGATATGCACGGAAAAGCTCCGCATATGGCGGAAACATCGAAATGCTGGCGAGACGGAAAGTGGACCTTGCTGGAGCCCCACACATTTGAAGCCGGACGCATGCGGAAACTTCGCGGATATCTTGCGGCTATTTCACAAGTTGACCATGCCGTCGGTGTTGCGTTGGACAAGCTTCATGAACTTGGAATTGACAATGATACCATTGTTGTTTATTCCGCCGACCACGGCGAGTATGCGACAGAGCACGGGATTATGGAAAAAGCACCGGGGATATGCAGTGATGCGGTCACGCGGATTCCTTTTATCTGGCAGTGGCCCGGCAAATTGAAAGCCGGGCACGTCGCTGAGCAGATTGTTGAATCTGTCGATCTTGCCACAACTCTTTGCGCATTGGCAGAAGTGCAGCCGATGCCGACCTCTGACGGGAAAGACATATCCGGCCTGCTGGAGGGAAAAGATCTTTCAGTAAGAGGAATCGGCGTAACCGAATGCCCGTGGAGCCGGTCGGTCCGCAAAGGGAAATATAGACTGGTCTGGTATCCGAAGGCGATGTTCACCGAGAAGTACCCCGACGGCTTCGGGGAGCTGTACGACATTCAGTCCGACCCGTGGGAAATGGACAACCTGTATTTCAATCCCGACTATGCCGATGTGGTCGCAGAACTGAAAGGCGCTCTTTTGGACTGGCTGATAACGACGACTCGGGTTCGAACAATGCACCCTCCGGCATCCGGGAAAACGCCATATGTTTCCCGTTATCATAATCCAGTTCTTCCTGACGGGAAGGTTCTGCCCAAGGACTTTGATATCTCGTGTCTTAATTATCTGTAACGTGTCAATTTTCAGAGGTTCCCTAACCCGGCATAGCCGGAACCAAAATGGAACACGGAAAACGGAAAATATCTTGCGCTGAAAACACAAGATTTAACTTTTAAGATACTAAATAAATGAGCTGATTTCAAAAATCGGAATGCGGGGAGGTGAAAACCTTTTAAGGAAAGGTTCTTGCTCTCGCCCCAAATTCCTGTACTTTTGAAATTATCTCAAATAAAAGAAAGTGTTGGTATTATGAAAACTCAAGAATCTGATTTTGTGAAGCTTGAGAACGGTAAGCTGTCCTTTCTCTTCAATGGGATCAAGCTCCGGTCAGCCTCCCCGGCAATTTCAATTCTCAGCGTGACGGAAGATATGGAGACGATTCTGAGGCCGACGGGAGAGTTCGACGCACGCGAATGGATGATGGACACTCCCGCAGGCCAGGCGCATTGCCGTCATCTGCAATGGCGGTCTCCAGAAGGCTGCGGAATGGAGTGGATCGTTGGAGAACTCCCCAGCCATTCCGGCTTGCTTTTGAAGGCGCGATTCCATAATGGCTCCATTCGCCCTGTTCGGCTGAAGAGCTTCTCGCTTCTCCAGACGGACGAGCATGATTTTACTGTTCCCGACCGGGCAATGGACTGGTGTTTAATGGGATTGTTCGGAGCACGCGATGCAGGACAGATCGGAGAGGTGTTGCCGAGCATGAACGATAAAGTAATCGAAATGTGGAAGGGGTTTGGAATGCCCATCCCGTTTGAGCTTCCGAAGGACGAAAAAGCCAATGACGGTCACTGGCGCCGCTTCCGTGATTTTGTCACGCTCTACACGGACAAGGGGGGAAAAGGGTTGGCGATGGCCGCCATCGGCGCAGAGGCCGATGTGGATTTCGACTGGCGTGTAGATGATGGCCGGTGCCGCCTGGAGATTTTCAGCCAGATGAACGAGGTGCTGGTCGAACCGGGGGAATGGCGCGATTCGGAAACCGTGGCAATCCTTGCCGGGCCATATCACGAAACCGTGGACGCGCTCAACCGCTGGATTGCGGCTTCACTCGGCAGCCGCACCCATCGCGGTCCGAAGGTAGGATGGTGCAGTTGGTATGACGTTTATAGGAATGTCTTGGCGACGGGTATGCTCTCTCTTTGTGATGCAGTCGCCAAACTGCGAGATCGCATCCCGATGGATATTGTGCAGATCGACGATGGATATCAGCGGCAAGTGGGCGACTGGGACTGCAACGACAATTTTCCTGAGGGCTGGAAACCCGTTGTCAAGGCGATAGGAAACGCCAACTCCGTGCCGGGAATCTGGGTCGCCCCGCAGGCCGTGCATGAGACTGTCCGGTGGCTGAAGCATGGCGACTCGAATCAAGCCTGTCAGGACGGAAAGCTATTGGATGTCCACCCTGACTGGTTCCAGCGCGACTCAAAAGGCGATATGCTCCATCCATCCATCGGCTGGGGAAAGACCAACTACTGGCTCGATCCCACACATCCTGGAGCGCAGACGTTCATCCGCCAATGGATCCGCCGTCTGCGTGGGGAAGGCTTCCGGTATTTCAAGATAGACTTCAACCACCTGGATGATCATGCCCGGTGGCATGATCCCCGTAAGACGCGGCTCCAGGCATACCGCGACCTGTATCGCCTCTATCGCGAGGAAATGGGCGAAGACACATATCTGCTTTCCTGTTCGGGTCTGACACGCGGCACCATCGGTTTCGCCGATGCTTCCCGAATCGGTCCCGATACAGGCGCCAGCTGGCGCGCACCACACCCCTGCTGTATTCAGGATTGCATCCGCGCCGTTGGCAGCACTGCCGGCGCGAACGGCGTGTTCTACGCAAACGATCCCGATGTGACATATACGCTGCCGCGCGGCGAGATGACCCGTGATGAAATCCATACATGGCACGGCTTCGTCGGGCTGCTCGGCGGACTGGCTCTTATTTCCGAACCCTTGCAGGAACCGAAATACCAGACCGACGAATCGTTGCGCATGCTGGAGATACTCACGCCTCCCGCGCCCGAAAAAGGCCGTTCCTTCTGGGGCGGAGTGGACGGGGAGCACCGCCGTTTCGGCTTCGTGGCTGAAAGACCCTGGGAGACATTTGCCGCCGCTATGGTGTACAACCCGGCTGACACCCCGGCCAGCCTGGTTCTCGATATTCCACAATCTGCGGCGGTCGGATCGCGCTTCCACGCGTGGTCGTTCTGGGACAGGCATTATCTTGGCGTGATTGACAACGCCTTTTCCTTCGGCGATCTGGCGCCGCATGCCTGCAAGCTGCTGCGTCTCACCGCGCAGGCGGATGTTCCGGTGATCATCGGATCTGACCTGCACATGTCAATGGGTGCGGCTGACATTGCTGATTTCCGTGCGACGGACACATCCGTCCTCATCCGTCTCACCGATGCCGGAGCCCGGAGCGGAAGCCTGTTCCTGTACAGCACCGCCCTGCTGGAACTTGACTCGATGGAAGGCGCTGGAGAGGTTGTCGTGCGTCAAAACACGCCTAATGTATGGGAGATATCGATCAGGGATCGCCAGCGGATGAAACGGCAGGTTGTTCAACTGACCGCCACGAAGTAAACAACCCCGTCCAAAGGGCGGGGTTGTTTACTAGCAGACAGGTTTGGAAAGGGTTGGGGTGCGGGGAAGGGAAGAACCTTTCCTTAAAAGGTTTTCACCTCCCCGCATTCAGAGTTTTAAAATCAGCGCAGGATATCAAAAAACTATTTAAAGGAGAATTTAGACAATGAACCAGCACAGTCACGACATCGCCATCATCCGTGAATTGGCACGGCAGGTCATGGAGGCGGCGGCAAATCCGAAGTATGAGGCACGCAGGAAACTCTGGACCGCGCACAACAGCCTGAAACATACGCGTCCGCTTGTCCAGGTGCATTGCGGACGCTATGCCGCATTCCAATATGAGCTCATAAAGCACGAATGCGCCGATCCGCTCTACAGGGACATTGAGTTCCAGTTGCGGCACAATCTCTTCACAGACTGGATCGATGATGATTCGATCCTGCATCCGTGGGTGCGGGTGGGCGCCGTGTTTTCCGATCCGGGCTGGGGCATCCATGCCATGCACGTCCCAAGTTCGGACGGCGCCGCAGGCGCCTACAAGCTCGCCGACGAACCGGGCATCACGCCCGCCGATGTCATTTCGAAAAAAATGCGCCAGCCCAGGCATGTCATCGACGAGGCGGCGACGCATGCCAATGCGCAGCGCGCATGCGACGCCGTGGGAGATCTGATTCCCGTGGTTTGCGACCGCACCACGCAGTATATCTCCTTTGGCGCGGATATCTCCTATACGCTTGGACAGTTCCTGGGGATGGAACGCCTGATGATGCACATGTACGATGATCCGGCATGGATGCATGAACTGCTCGCCTTCCTGCGCGACGGTATACTCGCAGTGCATGCCGAGGCCGAGAAGGCGGGCGATTTCACCGCCATCAGCCAGGTAAATCAGGCTGAACCCTATGCCGACGGGACTGCGCCCTTCGTCCCAAATGGCGGTCCGCTGGAGCGCAAACGGCTCTGGGGCTTCTTTGCCGCACAGGAATACGCGCTCATATCGCCGGAAATGCATGAGGAATTCCTTTTCCGATACCAGCTGCCCATCATGGAGAAGTTCGGCTTGGTCGCCTACGGCTGCTGCGAGGATCTGACACGGAAAATGGACATGCTGCGGCACTTGAAAAACTTGCGTCGGATCGCTGTAACTCCGTGGGCCGATGTGGCCGCCTGCGCGCGGCAGATCGAGGATAAGTATGTCATCTCCTGGCGGCCAAATCCCGCACCGATCTGCCAGGGGCTGGACCTGCCATCGGCAGCTCGGACACTGCGGGACGGCCTAGCTGCATGCGCCGGATGCCATGTCGATATCACACTCAAGGATATCCAGACCGTGCAGAATGAACCCGGACGGCTCAAGGAGTGGGCGCATCTCGCAAAGACCATCGCCGAAGAATATGTTTAACTTTAAAACATAGTTGGAGGAACATGAAAGATCAAATTAAGAGAGACAGGACGGAGCGTCCAAATATTCTTCTTATTACAACCGACCAGCAGCGGTTCGACCATTTAGGGCTGAAAGGGGTGCGTGGAATAGACACTCCGAACCTTGACAGGCTTGGACGCGAGGGAGTCCATTTCGACCGCGCCTACACCTCCTGCCCTATCTGCACCCCTGCCAGGGTGTCGCTGCTGACAGGGCAGTATCCTTCCGTCCATGGCGCATACTCGATCGGTGTCAAGGCGGATCCATTCCCCTCCCCTACCATCGCGGACCGTATGGTTGCACACGGCTACTCGACCGCCCTTTTCGGCAAGACGCATTTCGTCCCCCGCAAAGACGAGGCTTCGCATGTGGCCGGAATTCCGTCCCCATCACCGGAATTCTTCCGGAACTTCCACGGTCCCTACGCAGGTTTCCAGAATGTTCAAGTAAGCTCCGGGCATACTACCAACGCGATCCCTGACATGCACTACCGTGTTTTCCTTGAAGATGCTGGCGTCGACTACGCCAAATGGTTTCCGGATGTAAACGGAAGGCACGATCACGACGCGGCCGGCCCATGGAACATTCCCCCAGAATACCATGACACAACATGGGTTTCAGGAAATTCCATCCAATGGATCAAAGACCGTGCAACAGATGACGATCCCTGGTTCTGCTGGGCGAGTTTCCAGGATCCCCACGAACCATTCCTCTGTCCTGAACCCTGGTACTCCAGCGTACGGCAGGACGAAATACGGATTTTCGAGGATGCCAGTCCAAATGAGTTCGATGACAAACCCCCGTTCTATGGGGAAGAATGTGCAAGCATCCACATGGGCGCTGGCTTGGAACCCTTCAACGATGGACACGGTGTGCCGTCGTCCTTCCGGCGCAGGAAACTGGATGAAAAGGCTTTTGAATGCCTCCGCGCCACGCTGGGAATGGTGGCGTTCCTCGATGACCGTGTCGGAGCAATAATCCGGACGCTTGAGGAAACTGGACAGGCCGATCATACTCTTGTAGTGTTCACTACCGATCACGGAGAGATACACGGACACCACGGTTTCTGGCATAAGGGGCTTATGGCATACGACGACTGCCAGCGCATACCGATGCTCGCCTGGGGACCGGGTCTCGTCAAAAAGGTCGGGACAACTTCCGCCATCGCCAATCTGGTTGATCTTCCCCGCACGTTCCTTAGTGTTGCCGGCATCGACATTCCCCAGGGCATGCAGGGTGCCGATCTTTCACCGGTCCTGCGGGGCGAGACCGCCTCGGTCCAGGATTCGACAGTCATAGAATTGCAGGCGACATGCAAGGTCTACCAGCAGACGTTTGTGACTGACCGCTATAAACTCATTGCCTACCGCGATTCCGATTACGGCGAATTGTACGACATGGATGCTGATCCGGATCAATACATCAATCTCTGGGGCAAGGCGGAATACAGCGAGGTAAAGTCTAAGCTGATGTACCGTTTCCTCCAGAAAAACATGCTCCGCGAGGGAGTCGTCAAACATCGGAAGGCGTTTGCCTGATCAGAATGAGGTAATTTCAAACAACGAAGCAGCCTCCGGCACACTGGTCCCGGTCGCCTGCTGCACCTCCAAGGTTGTAAATGCGGCTTGCCGTTTTAAGTTAGGCGACTAGAAGAAGCAACAAAGGAGATAAAACAGATGTTTAGAAGGAAGTGGGATGCAAAGTCAATAATAAACCATATAATGTCAAGAAATGGAAGGAAGCCGCTCAACGCATATTATTATGCTACGGCCTATCCCGCAGTCTATGCGGCGGCGGAACGGATATTCGGATCCTGGGGCAATGCCATAACGGACTGCGGCCTTGACTACGGCAGGATATGCAAGTACCGGAAATGGTCGGCCAAGACAGTTTTAAAGGAAATCAGTGCAGCCCAGAAGGCAAAACAATCATTGAGCTCCAACTATATCCAGAAAAACAACAAGCCCCTGTACATGGCTGCGGTAAAGAGGTTCAGGAACTGGGGCTCCGCTGTCAAGGCCGCCGGCATTGATTATGGAAAAATCCGGCTCAGGAGAAAGATGAGCAGGAAGGAAATAAAAGCGGAAATACTCGAACTCCATCGCCGGGGAGTAGATCTTGCATATCCGAACATGAGGAAGAAATACCTGTGTCTGCTTGCGCTAGGAATGAATCACCTGGGGGACGGCAGCTGGGTAAAGGCCAGGAGGAAATGCGGGATACATGAGAATTACAGGCTGTATGTACAGAGGAGAAGGTGAATTTATGAATCAGAAAAAGAAAAACATCAAGCCAGCGCAGGCATCACGTCCAATCATGCATCTGATCTCCCAGGCGCATCTCGATCCGGTGTGGCTGTGGCCATGGCGCGACGGATTCTCGGAGGCGCTGACCACGCTGCAGAGCGCAGTTGACCGCCTGCGCGAATTCCCGGAGATGCGCTACACATGTTCATCGGCGGTCTTCTACCGCTGGGTGCAGGAGACTGATCCTCGCCTATTCCGCGAAATCCGCAGTTTCATTGAGCAGGGGCGTTGGGAAGTGGTCGGCGGCTGGATCGTGCAGGCTGATACTATCCTCACTTCGGAAATCAGCCGCCAGGGACAGCTGGGACAGGCCTGGTTCCGCGAACATCTCGGCGTAACAGCCAAAATAGGTTATTGCGTCGACAGCTTCGGCCATTCCGCCGGACTCCCTTCAATCCTCAGCGCCAACGGCATGCATTATTACGTGTTCCAGCGGCCAAGTCCCGGAGAAAAACCCGATCTGCCAAATCTTTTCTGGTGGGAGGGCCCGGACGGTTCACGCGTGCTCACATGGCGGCTTGCGCTCGGGTATGGACAAGGTCCCGGCACTTCTGCGGACGAACTGGAATCTTCTCTGCGCAAGAATTGGAGCGGAGGGCTTGTCCCGGGAATGCCGGTTGGAACTTGGTTTGTCGGCATTGGCAACCACGGCGGCGGCCCGACCCGCAAACACGTTGAACGGCTGCGCGAACTTTCCGCAATGGATGATCCTTCCCTTCCCGAACTCCGCTTTTCAACTCTGGCCGATTTCTTCGCCGGCATTGAAAAGCAGCCCGGCTTTAAATCCATTCCTGTAATTCGCGGAGAACTGCTGCACCATGCCCGCGGCTGCTACGCCGCCAACACACGGTTAAAGCGCATGCACCGGCAGGCTGAACACGAACTGCTGAGCGCAGAATATATGAAGCAGCTTGCGTCGCAGCCAAACTTGAAATCCGAATGTCGTAATTCGAAACAAAAAAAAGGTTCTGAAATTATTTCGGATCTGGAAAGACCCGCCGTCCTACCGCCCGAGGAACT
Organism: Victivallales bacterium; assembly: GCA_049297395.1. Lineage (GTDB taxonomy): Bacteria > Verrucomicrobiota > Lentisphaeria > Victivallales > GWF2-50-93 > GWF2-50-93. Next base: position 33,665 of record JBAQUG010000446.1, read on the forward strand.
CCGTGAACCATGGTGGACTCTCTGTTTCAACCAGTTCCATGACATCCTGCCGGGCAGCAGCGTCCCTGCCGCCTATGAACAGGTCGCCGACGATATCGGCATGGTACGCCACAGCGCCCGACATCTTGCCGTTAAGAGCACGCAGGCTCTGGCGCGGCGTGCAGATGCCAGCGGCATTCCTGAAGGCTCTCTCTTCCTGGTCAACCAGCTGCCATGGACCCGGACGGCCATTGTCGCCCTCGACACTTTCGTATCTCCACACGGCGATTCACCAATCACCCATCTGGAAGCGCCTGATGGAGAAAAAATCCAGTTGCAGTGGACTGCCGCTGATGCCGCTTTCGGACCATACCTCAAGGAATGGAAAAAACTTGTTGCCGCAGTGCCCCTGCCCGCCAGCAGTTCGCGGCTGTTCGAATTGTCACATGGCGGAATTCCAGCGACAATTGCTCCGTCCACCGTGCCGATGCAGGTTAAAAATGCCGCCGATTCCGCCAGGCTGGTGATTGTCGAAGACCGCGCCGACACCTGGGGGCATGATGTCAACCGCTGGGACAAGGTGCTGGGGGTGGCGGAAAAGACTCGTGATAAATTGATGGATGACGGACCTGTATTCCGCCGTTCCAGACGCTGGCTGTCTTGGAACCGTTCGACAGTGATCATGGATTTCGTGGAGTGGAAGACGCTTGGCGTGATCGAACTGGTCCTGCATATCAACTGGCAGGATCGATTCCAGGCGCTCAAGCTCGAATTACCTTTGACGATGAGATGCCCAAAACTGCAGGTGCGCACTCCGGGGGCGGTGGTGGACCGTCCGCTCGACGGCGACGAATGGTTCTGGGGCGACTGGCTGTCGGTCAGCGATGGAGGGCAACGCCTCGTGCTGGTCAGCGACGGCGTCTCCGCCTATGACTCCACTCCGGAACGGCTGCGCCTGACTCTTTTGCGCTGCGTGCCGCACGCGCAGTACATGCAGATTCCACATCCCGAAGACTCGCCCGCTCCGTTCCTCGACGAAGGATGGCAGCAGGCCCGTTTCTGGCTGGCGTCGCCACCGTCCGCGCCCAGTACCGGCGCTCTTGACCAGCTTGCGGGCGGATTGTCAGCACCGTTCGAGCACATGCTTGACAGCGCCCATGGCCCGCAACTCCGAACAATCGGATGACGAAATACCGCAGTCAGCGATGTCTGCAAAAATATAAACCATTACGAGGTCAGAAATGAATGAAAAATGTCTATCCCGCCTGAGATGCCTTGCCGGCACGTACGCAGAATATGCCCTTGGCGATGTCATGGCGCAGCGCAGGGAGAAGTGGAGACTGCACAACGGCATGCAGCAGCGGACGTTCCCGTTTCACATCGAAGACAACGGCACCTACCTCCGGGATCTGGGACCGTCCCTCAAATGCGAGGATCCGGCATGCCGGAATCTTGAGGCGCGGCTTCTCCATGCAACCGTTTCCTATGAGCGCATCAATGATGACAGGATCATCCCGGCCCGATTCGTCGTCGACTGGGTAACCGAGATCAGCAGCTACTGCGATGATCTCCACTTCACCCATGCAGACGACGGCCATGGTGGAACATTCGGATATGAGAGCAATAAGCCGATCAATGATATCGACGGTGATTTCGGGAAATTGAAAAAGAGAACTCTGACATTGAACAGGCAGTTGACAGATAGGCACGCGGAACTGGCAGCAGATGTTTTCAAAGGACTCCTTCCGGTCGTTGTCGGCAGATGCAGCTCATTCTATTCGGATGGCATCGCCAGCAAGGCCGTCCATCTTCTTGGCATGGAGGAACTCTATCTCCAGATGGCCATGAACCCAGAAGCCGTCCATCGCCTTCTGACATTCCTCGCCGAGGACAACATGTCTCTGGGAAGAAGAGAAGAGGAACTGGGACTCCTCATTCTCAACAATGACGGCAACCAGGGCTACTGTTCTGGCAGCTCGCAATTCTCAGACGAAATTCCGGGGCGTGAGATCGGGCAGGGGGAACGCATCCTTTCAACGGACCGCTACGGGTATCTTGAAGCGCAGGAAGCCGCCGGTCTGTCTCCGGACATGTTCGCCGAGTTTCTCATGCCCCATTTCCGGAAGCTCGCTGCCAGGTTCAGGCTGATGAAATTCGGGTGCTGTGAACCAGTCCATGGATTCATACCCTTCCTCCAGGAACTGAACGGACTCCGCAAGGTAAGCGTCACGCCATGGTGCGATCTGGAGATGCTTGCAGCCAGGTGCCGAAGGGACATCATATGGTCCAGGAAACCAGTCCCCTTGAAACTCTGCGGGTCGACGTTCGATCCGGATGATTTCAGGGCGCACCTCAGGGAAACTCTTGACATAGGGGCAGGCCATTTCATCGAGTTCATCTTCCGTGACACAAACTGTTTGACAGGAGAAATGGAAAAGAGAGTCGATGACGCCTGCCATATTGTGAGGGAAGTCACCGGACATCACGAGGGGGCAGGACATTAGGTGCAACAGTATTGCGGAAGGACAACTAAAGGAGAAGCATGAAAATGAAGAAACTGGCATCACGGGAGATTTTGCAGCGCGCATTGAAACATCAGGGAGGGCCGGTGCCGGTGGATTTCGGCAGCACGGCGGTGACCGGCATGCACTGCAGCTGCGTGGCGGATCTCCGCAACTATTACGGACTGGAAAAAAGACCGGTCAAGGTCTGCGAGCCGTATCAGATGCTCGGCCTTATTGAAGACGATCTGCTTGACGCAATCGGAGTCGACACTGCCGGTGTGCTCCCGAGGAACAGCATCTTCGGATTCCCGAATGACAAATGGAAGGGGTGGCAGGCGCCCTGGGGGCAGGATCTCCTTGTTCCCGGCGACTTCAATACCGTCAGGAAAGGCGGCGACATTTATATCTCCCCTGCCGGTGATACGTCTGTTCCGCCGTCGGGGCACATGCCTGAGGGCGGATTTTTCTTTGATACGATCATACGCCAGGAGCCTATTGACGATGAGCATCTCAATCCTGAGGACAACCTGGAGGAGTTCGGCCTGATATCGGCAGCCGACATTGAACGGTTTAAAACGGAAACGGCAAAAGCCGCCGCCAGCGGACGCGGCGTGGTCGCCACTTTCGGAGGAACCGGTTTTGGCGACATCGCGCTGGTGCCAGGCCCGTTCTTGAAACATCCGAAGGGCATCCGCGACATTGCCGAGTGGTACATGTCGACGGTCTCGCGCCAGGAATATGTCCATGCGATCTTCGCAAAACAGCTCGAATACGCCCTGGAGAATCTCAGAAATATTCATGTGTCCGTCGGCGGCAATGTCGACGCCGTGTTCCTTTGCGGCACCGATTTCGGCACCCAGTCAGGAACTTTCTGTTCGCCGGAAAGCTATCTGGATCTGTGGCATCCCTACTACAAGAAGGTGAACGACTGGATACATGAAAACACCACCTGGAAGACTTTCAAGCATTCCTGCGGTGCCGTGGAAGGATTCATGGAGCTGTTCATCAAGTCCGGGTTCGACATCATCAACCCCGTGCAATGCTCCGCAAAAGGGATGGAGGCGGAAACGTTGAAGAAGAAATACGGCGGCCGCCTGGTATTCTGGGGCGGCGGCGTTGACACCCAGCACATCCTGCCGTTCGGCACGCCGGAGCAGGTGCGGGAACAGGTGCTGCAGCGCTGTGCGATATTCGCAAAGGACGGAGGATTTGTCTTTGACGCCATCCACAACGTCCAGGCGAAGACGCCCGTGGAGAATATCGCCGCCATGATAAATGCAGTAAGGGAATTCAACGGCTGATTTTATACCGTTCCACAGGCATTTAAATTCCTTAACGTAAAAGAAGCCGCACCCGTGAAACAAAATTGTTGCAGGAGCCGACACGACGTGTTATATTTCGTGTATATCAAAAACAATTGTATTAAGCGGAGGTTTTATCGTGTATAAACGAAATCATTACATGCGCAAAATCACGCCTTTTCTGGGTAAGCCCGTGGTGAAGGTCATCACCGGGATGCGGCGGTCCGGCAAAAGCTGCCTGATCCGGCTGCTGATGGAGAAGTTGATGGCGGACGGGGTGAGGCGCGAACAGATTGTCTATGTTGACAAGGAATCGTATGAGTTTGACGCAGTGCGCACATACCACGATCTGGCTGCGCATGTCAAGGCGGCACGCCCGAAAGGCGGGGGTGTCTGCCATGTCTTCATTGATGAGATACAGGAGATCGAGGACTGGGAGAAAATAGTCGCGGACTGGTCTGGACGGCGCGACATTGACGTGGTGATCACCGGGTCAAACGCCCATCTTCTTTCCGGCGAACTTGCTACGCTGCTGGCAGGGCGCTTCGTCGAAATACGGATTTTCCCTCTCTCCTTTTCAGAATTCCGTACGTTTAACGGGTTGCAGAAAACGGAGACGAACGAGGCATTCAGGCAGTTCCTGCACTATGGAGGACTGCCCGGACTGCACGAGTTTGGTCGTTTGTCCGATGCGACGTTCCGTCCGTTTGCCACGGGTGTGTACGACACAATCATGCTTAAGGACATTGTGCGGCGCCATCAGGTGCGGAACTATGTCCTGCTTGAACAGGTGGGGCGCTATGTTTTCGACAACATAGGCAATCTTACGAATGCCAGCCGGATCAATTCTTTTCTGAAGAGCCAGAAACTATCGGTCGGGGTGGACACCATCCTGAACTACATGCGGTGGTTTGCAGATGCGCATCTGACCCACCGGGTGTTGCTGTATGATATCAAGGGGAAGCGCCATCTGGAGGTGAACGAGAAACACTTTGTCGGAGATCTGGGCTTGCGCAGCGCCTTGATCGGGTATCGTGCAGATGATATCGGAGGGATGCTGGAAAATGTGGTCTGCATCGAGCTTCTCCGCAGAGGCTACCGTGTGTCCGTCGGGCGGATCGGCGATCTTGAGATTGATTTTGTGGCCGAGCGCGATGGCAGGAAGACGTACGTCCAGGTTGCGTACCTGTTGCCGTCCAAGACGACTGTTGAGCGGGAGACCGCGCCGCTGCTGGCGGTTAAGGACAACTATCCGAAACTGTTGCTTACGCTCGACCGCGAGATGGGGGACGATTACGAAGGCGTACGCCGTCTTTATCTTCCCGATTGGCTTGATGCCGGGGAAGACGGCGGAAAAACAGATTAGCCCCTTGCGAATAATCCCGGTGAAACCGGTTAAAATCAGGAAATAACAATAATGAACAAATGCGAAATATTCCCGGAAGTCAAATTGAACGCGCCAGTCATGAAGATCGGAGGAGAAGACGTAGTTCTCGACGCCATTCCACATGAAAAGATGACTTTTTCAAGCCGGGGAGTCACGGCAGCAGGCAAAATCATCCATGACCATGAAGGTGCGGATATCGCTTTTACTCTTGAATCAGATTGCGGACTTCGCAATGTGCAGCTGATTCAGGCGCTGGAACTGGGACTGAGCTGGAAGAGCTATGTCATTGCGCCGGGCGCAATGTACAACGGCAACCGTTTCATCGTCTCGCCACAGCCATATGCCCCATATCTGCTGACCGAAGGAGTAACGCCGGACGGTCCGATTGTCCAGGCGGATGTGCCACGTCTCAGCTCCGACACCGGCTACCGTGCGGAATTCGCGGCAAACGCACTGGCGATCCCGGCCGTAGGCATTTACGATCCGGAACGGAAACTTGGTTATCTCATCGGCATCGAGGTTTATGGAGACTGGGGTGTCAGCGGTGTAAATCTGCAGACCCTGCCGGATGAGCCGGTACGGATCGAAATATGCTTGCCGGTGATGCGAAAGAAGCGTTACCGTTTCTGCGATTGGGCTGATGTGAAGAATGAGCCCGGCATGGATCTGGAACCGGGGAAACCGATTTCGTATAAGATCCGGGTAATTCAGGTCAATGCGGCGGCAATTCCCGGATTTGTTGCGAAGATCGCAGAATACGGGGATGCGAACCGCGGGGATGACGTGCGTCAGCCGGTTATGTCCTTTGCCGCAACGGCAGAACTTATCGAAGCCAAGCAGGATGCTCATAACTGGAATGAAGCCAACGGCTATTATCAGAGTTCGATGGGAAATTCCGGCTGGGTCATGCAGACCGGCTGGGTAGGCGGCGGTGTCACTATGTTTGCCATGGCCATGTCGGACAATCCTGAACGGCGTCGCCGCGCTATCAGGATGCTGGATGTATTCTGTCGGAACGCATTATCTCCCAGCGGATATTTCCATGGCCTCCATGACGGCGAGAACTGGCGCAGTTTCGGGGTGAAACGTCCAGGCTGCCGCGCCTTCTCCCTGATACGCCGCTCGCTGGAATGCACACGGGATGTGCTCAAGACACTGCTACTTCTCAAGACCCGGAATGAAACTATTGAGACGGCCTGGGAGCATGCCGCGAAGCGCAACCTCGACGCCATGGTCGATACCGCCGCCCGTTTCGGGCATCTCGGCTACACCGTGGACCGCGACAACGGGGATGTGCTCTGGGGCGACAGTTGCTGCGGCGCATTCGGCATCGAACCTCTGGTGCGCGGCACGGCATGGTTTGATGATCCCAGATATTTGCAGACAGCGATCCGCCTGGCCGAATACTACGTCTCTAATTTCCTCGAAAAGGGCTATACCTGCGGCGGAGTCGGCGATGCGCTCATGGCTGTGGATTCCGAAAGCAATTACGCGCTGCTGGCGGGGCTTGTACATCTGTACGGAGCGACCAAAGAGCCGCAACATCTCGAATGGGCATGTCAGGCGGCCGACCTCTTCTCAACCTGGGTCCTGTGCTACGACGCCAGGCTGCCGGCGGACTCGCCGCTGGGAAGGCTCGGCATCCAGCCGCGCGGTGCGGTCTTCGCAAATGTGCAGAACCAGCACGGCGCTCCAGGAATCTGCACCGCTTCAGGCGTCGAACTTCTGCGCCTCTACGAGATTACGGGGAAAACCCGCTACCTGCGTCTTCTGGAGGATGTCGCGCACTGCATCCCGCAGATGATCGTGCGTTCCGGCCAGGAGGAGGTATGGGGCGATTTGCCACCGGGCAGCATCAGCGAACGCCTCATGACAATGGACGGATTGGAGCCTTGCGGCCACACCATGAGAGGCAGCTGCTGGTGCGAAATATCCATGCTTCTTACAGTCCGCGAACTGCCGCCGGCTTAGGGCCCGCTTTAATTAGGCGGCCAGGAGGCCGCAACTCTAGTCGTCAGTCGTCAGTCGTCAGTCGTCAGTCGTCAGTCGTTGGTCGTTGGTCGTTGGTCGTTGGTCGTCAGTAATTGGTCAATCTTCTGAAACTGCCGTTGGTGTTCACGGCTTTAGCGTGTCTTAGTTTTTATGTAATACAACTTTGAAATTCCTATACGTAAATTTAAGGAGCAACAACTGCATGCGAACAGCCCCCCATTGACTTTTAGAGGTCGCGATGTATCTTCCTGACAACTAGGTGGAATATGACAAGATATCAGAAAGCATTAAAGGTCATGCACAGTGCCGAAGACAGGCATCCGCAGAGTTTTGTTGCGGTTGATCCTGACAGTGGCAGGATCGTAGCACACAGCCGGAAGCTGTCTGAAATCAAAAAAGCAACAAGAAAATCCTCAAAGGGTTTGATCATCAGCAAAAAGCTTCCGGAAAACTACCATGGATATTTTAACTTATCCGTTTGACTGTTATGGTGAAATCCCAAGGCCTTTAATACTTGATAAATTTACGGCACGCCCCCATTTAAACTGGGGGGCGTGCCGTAAATTTATATATAGAAAGGAGCAATAAAATGTCTATGAAACTGGCTGCGATATTCTCGGACAACATGGTTCTCCAGCACGGAATAAAAGTCCCCGTCTGGGGATGGTCGGAACCCGGCGACAGGATAACTGTGGCCTTCGGATCACAGAAGAAATCCGCTGTCGCGGATAAAAAAGGAAAGTGGAATGCGATTCTGAATCCATTGAAGATCTCCTCATCCCCAAAAATCATGTCCGTCTCCTCTCAAATCTCCAAATCTCCAAATCCCAAAATCTCTAAATCTTCAAATCTCCAAATCTCTAAATCACCAAACCTCCAAATCATAAATATTCTCGTCGGCGACGTCTGGGCATGCTCCGGAC
>JBAQUG010000447.1:0-5365 GCA_049297395.1 Victivallales bacterium
GACCATTGATAGTTTCTCCTTTGCTTGTTTTTTTGTTGTTCTCCCCGGAGTAGAGGAGCCGTGTGCTAGCTAAATAGAAAATTGTTGTCACTGCTGCTTGAAAAAAAACGAGGTGTCGAACACTCCATTGCTGGTATGGTATTGGCGCCAGCTCTGGATTGAAGTCTGGAACGCCTGCCAGGCTGGCTCCATGTCCGAAGGCTTCCTCAACGGCGATGGGGTAGTTGTCGGATGATAGAAATAAAGATCCGAGTTGTCGAGGACCAGCAGCCCGCCAGGCTTGATTTTCCTGGTCGCCAGCTCAGCACATTCGCTCCGGTATCTTCCGTCAACCAGTACAAAATCAAGGGAATTGTCCGTGAAACGTTCCAAGACCGCCGGATAGTCAGGGCGCCCATTGGTTTTCCTGTCCAGGGGGACATGATGATACTCGACGTTACTCAGTTGATTTATCTTCTCTTTGACGATCGCATGCCATTCCGGATCATGCTCGATGCTGGTGAGGCGAGCAACCCTGGCTGCGAACCACGCAGTGCTTCGTCCAGAACCGAACTCCACGCCAATATCTGTTTTTCTCAGCCAGTTATCCAGGAAAGCTATTCCAATGGCAGTCAGCCATGGTGCTTCAGGGTTCTGGCGCTGCCAGTACATGAGATTGAGCTTGTCAACGAGATATTTTCTGTTCCAATGTTTTTTCCAGATCATAACAGTCCTTATATGTCACCAGTTTGAGTTTTGTCCGTTCGAATCTTTCACTTCTTCAACGCCTTTTGGAAAACCTTCAGATACTCTTCTACCATGTGATCTATTTCAAATCGCTGTTCTGCTGTTTTTCTGGCCATGAGGGAATAATTCGGCCAACTGTGAGAAATCTTCTCGAATGCCCGGGCCAAGGCATCTACATCAGGAAATTCCAATCGCCAGGGGTCGGATCCATAGGGAACAATTTCGCCGGCGCCCGAAGGGACTAGTTCCCTAAGAGCTCCTGTGTCAAATCCTATGACTGGAATCCCGCTGGCCAGGGCCTCGACGACAGTGTTAGGGCATGCGGCATTTACATCCAGGGACAGGAAAACACCATCACGGTACACTTCGGGCATCTTATCGCGAGGTAATTTGCCCCTGAATTCGATGCCTCTGGCCAATGTGCCGGCTCTCCTCTTGTCCAGGAAATCTCCGTACAATGTGATTCCACCGTAGTTTTTCTTTCCTTCGAGTCTTTTCGCCAAATCATTCAGCAGAGGAACAGCATAACTTGAGTAGTCAATGACACCTTCCACGCAGATGATTTTCAATGGTGCTCCGGGAGTGCTCCTTGGGCTGAACACGGAAAGGTCAACGGCGTTGTATATGACCTGTTCTCCGGCTGCAGTCTTCCCCACCTTCGAGCGCCATAGCTCCTCTACAAAGTGGCTCTGGTAGATGACTTCATCCGCCAGCCAATTGCGGATGATCCTCGTAATCCAGTTGGCGATCTCGGCATAACAGAACAGTCGGACACCCCCTCTGCGGCGACGGTGAATCCAGTTCAATCCAGCCAGTCGGTGGACGATCGGCACTCCGTTCCGCCTATTGCGCCAGAGCCAGATGAGCTTCCTGGTCCCCCCGACCACCAATATTAGATCTGGCACAATCCCTGAATCGGGATAGGTCACCGCCCACCCCTTGTCTCTAATCGACTTTTCCAGCCGTATTTGGAAACTGCCGGGCCCACCATTGGCTGGTGGGTGCGGAAATCCAATTGTCATATCAGTTATTTTATTCAAAATTATGTCTTTCTGGAGGTTGGCGCTCAACGGGATATCTGCCGTTCGATGAAGCCGATTATGTTTCTGGCGCGGTTGTCCCAGGAAAGCTCGCGCGATTTTTCGAAGGCATTTGCAGATACCGCTGCGGCAAGATCTGGTGAGGCCTTGACCTGCTGCAGCGCAGCAACAAAAGCATCCGGATCGTCCTTTTTAAAATATACGCAGTCCCTGCCCGCTTCCAAAACCTCCCTGAAAACCGGGAAATCGGAGATCACGATTGGTTTCCGCATAGCCATATACTCCGGTATTTTCAGAGACGAGCAGAAAGCAATTGTCGGTGTGTCGCTGCGGTATGGAGACAGCAGGGCATCAGCCATCCGCAGATACTTGGGCACTTCTGCATGGTCAATAAACCCCATTACTTTAAGGTTCTTCAAACCCTCGATCTGACTCTTATACTTCGTGAAATCTTCGGGCTTTGCACCAATCATGAGGAATTTTACGTCAGGAAGCCTGGCAGCAGCGTAGAATATATCCTCTATACCACGGCAAAGTTCGAATTTACCTGAATATACGGCAAGGAAATCCTCCGGTTTGTAACCAGCTTCCACCTTTGACTCCTCCGGATTAAAAACTCCGGCGGCCCTGAACAATTCAAGATCAGCGGCATCGTGGGAGACCAGTACCTTGCCCGGAGGAATACCTCCTTGTCCAACCAGAACTTCCTTCAAGGCATTTGAGATCGTGATGATTCCCCAGGAATGGCGGCACCTGAGCATCTGCCTTAGAATAGGCCAGAACTTGCTTCCAACAGAAGAGCCGACATCATGAACTTCCCAGAATGCCGGTATGCCAATAAGCATACCCCAGAAGAAAGCATATCCGCTACGTGTGTAAAGGGCGTCCTTGCCGTTCCGCCTGTGCAGTGCAGCGGCCTTGATCTGATAAACACAACGACCGCAATCTTCTTTGCCGGGAGTTATGGGGGTAATGTCCTTGAATTCATGCAAGTGATATCTTAGGGCAATCTCTTCGCGGGAAGACAGGATGTCCGGCACTGTCATCTCCACCTGGCATCCAATCCGTGTAAAAGCCTCGCACATCTGTAGTGCCTGGAGGCAGTTTGCATTCTTTTTCGGGAACGAAGCATGCCCGACATATCCCAGAGCCAGTCGATGCCTGTCGTTCATCATGAAGCGTCCTCCCTGTGGAGGCCGGCCACTGGACGAGCGATGTTCCCAATATACAGGAATGCGCAGACGAATGCCGCGGCCACAATGGCTACGCACGCATATTTGAAGAAGTCTATCCCTATTCCACGCCAGGCGACAAAAGCAGCGGTGGATGCAGCGATGGCTGATATGAACGGTAGTTTGAACCTTGATCGTTCTCCGGCTATGACGGCCGCCAGAGCCAGGAAGACCATTGGTGAAAGCATCTTGCCTATTGATTCAGGCATCCTAGCCGGCAATGCCGCGGCAAAAAATTCAAACAGGACGATAAGCGCATATATATAGACGTATGGATTCCGCCGCTGAATACAGGGCCACAGCATGATAGCACCGAAGAGAACACCGTATGTGAATGGAAAGCAAAGAATAACGACAATGCCTCCCCATGAATAGAACTCCGCCGCATTCGGGAAGGAATACATCCCCCTTCCTGCCATGCCTCCTGAAAAATAGAGGTCCCGCATTTGAGCAATAAGCGATTGTGCATTCGTCGTTATGCCAGGAAGCATGTTGTTGAAGGATACCGCGCAGTTGCTTAGACCGGCATATGGAACCTCATCAGGAAAGAGCTCCATGATCCAGGCCGTCTGGTGCACACGCATTTCACGCATGGTCAGCGAAGAAGCGAACTTCTCAACCAGCTCCGGGAATTCAAGCTGGTTGTAGCGTAGCGCCGTTATGAGGAACAGGGGGACAATGAAGAACAGAGCCCAGCGCTTCCTTAGCCTGAACCCCTTGTTCTCCCGTGTGAACAGGAGTAGCAGGAATATGAATTCACAAGTGAATATTAGCAGGTTGAACCTTCCCCCGTACAGGAGGAGGACACCGGCGAAGATCAGATATAGGATGACGCACAGCCTCTTCCTGTCGGTTGCAAACGCCAATATGAAAAGCGCGTACTGCGGCAGTGGAACGAAATAGAACGCCAGATAGCAGAAAAATGGATTGTTCATGATTGCATCACTTGTTGCTATCGCCCTGGTTGAGGCGATTTCAAAAAGTCCGACCTCCTGGAGCAGGAGCTTTATTATGACGAGATTGCATACCATGCCTATGGCAAACAGGAGAATTCCGGCTAGGACACGATGACTGCCGAACTCGAATGTCCCATCGGATACGGTCTGGGATCCGGATCTGGGACGGTAAAGGATGAAATATGCGGCTCCCAGGCCGATAAACAGTCCAACATATGTCAGAAGCGTCAACAGCCACCCTGAGGACAGTGCCTCCTCCGAAACGTGCATCCACGGCTTGACAGAAATCTCCGACATATCGGATGACAGCGAAAAACTAAGTGGTGCAACACCTAAATCATAGATGGCAAACAGAACTGTGAAACACATGGAGAGTGTGAGGAACAAGAGTTCAGGTCGCCTCGACCGGAAACGCCATAGCAAGGAGAGCAGCGCTCCGCCAATTGCAATCGTTGAAATAAAGGCAGTAATGCTATAGAACATTTAAGAGGCTCCCACATCCTTGTCAAACGGACACGCCGGACTGCAGTCCCGAAGCCATTTCAGCCTGGTGCTGTAGAAGCTCCTAAGCTCATTGAATCCTGCGTCAAGGTCGAAACTCCTTCTAATCTTCTCTTTCGCCGCCGTGCCCATCCGCGTTCTCATGCCCCTGTCAAGAAGAAGATTCTCAATGGCATCCGCAAAAGCCGCCGTGTTTATATCGACGATGAAGCCGTCGACGCCGTCTTCAATTATCCTCTCGGCGCCATCTGCATGGGCGACAATTGGAACAAGCCCCAGTTCCATGGCTTCAAGTAGCGTGTAGTTCAGGAAAAGTAGGGTGGTCGGCAGCGCAAACACCGCATGTTCAGCGATAAGCGCTCCAGGATTGTCAACCCATCCCAGCAGGCGGATGTTATTCAGGCCTGCCTCTTTGATCATTCCTTCGCAATGCCTCTTTGTAATCTTCCCTTCCGGATCAAGCGTCTCGTTATCGGAGCGGGCTCCGGCAATTGTGAATTTGACTTCCGGAAAACGGGGCGCCAGCTGCATCGCCGCTTCAAATACTATGTCCGGCCGCCGGAAATCCCGCCAGGAATTCAGGAAAAGCACGCCGTTGTCCGACACGGTCCTTTCATCGGTTACTGGGACACGGTTGAAGAAGAAGAAACGTTTCCGTTTGGAAACACGTAGCTGGTCCAGCTGGGATGGCATATGCAGCTGCTTATATACAATCGCATTGGACAGCATGAGTCCAGCCCACACGGCAATATCAGCCGCCACTGCTCTTTTCCTCCAGTAGTACAATTCACCTCCTCGGCAGACAACCACGAACTGCGTAAAGGTAAGCATGAGGGCAAGATAGTAGCCGAAATAAACATAGGACGACTGTGCACCATATACATACATCTCCACATGTCCGGGGCGGTAT
>JBAQUG010000448.1:0-5517 GCA_049297395.1 Victivallales bacterium
TTACAACACAATGTTCAGGTGGCCGATGCTGGTCTTCGGCTATGAGAATTTCATGATGATGTGCATGGAGCCTGGGTTCGAAAGGATCATGGACGAATTCGCGGAAATCAACCGCCGTGTCTTCAGGGCTTTTGCCCGTCTGCCTGTGAACTTCGCGATATGCCACGACGATATTGTCCTGAGCAACGGCCCAGTGTGCAGTCCGGAATGGATGCGCAAGTTCATATTTCCGCGATACGAGGAATACTGGGACATACTGAAAAAGTCAGGCAAGGAAGTTATTTTCATGGTGGACGGACGCGTGGACGCATTTGTCGACGATGTGATGGCCTGCGGTGCCAGGGGCATAATATCCGAGCCGTTCACCGACTACAAGGCGATAGCGCGCCGCTACAAGGACTGCTTTATTGCCGGAGAAGGCGATAACCGGATACTCAACCGCAACAACCCGGCGGAAATCAGGAAGATGGTGGAGTCGATGGTGGAGACCGGCAGGATGTCCCAGGGCTATATGATGTGCATCGGGAACCACATCCCCTTCAATACGCCTCCGGAAGCCATCAAGCTGTATCTTGAGCTTTCCGCAGAGCTGGCATACCGGAAGTGAATATCCGCTTCCAGCGGATATTCACCTTCAAATGCTTTCTGAAAGGAGGTGCGCCGACATGGGGCTGGTTGCGATCTGTCCATGGCATATTGCGAGCGCAAGCGCATCTGACGAATCAAGCGGCATTTCGCTTACGTTGATTCCAAGCCTTCCTGCCAGGAGGTAGGCGACCTGTTCTTTTGGCGCTGCCCCGTTTCCACATACAGACTGTTTGGCCTTCCTGGGAGCATATGCGTACATAGGAATTGCGTTCTCGGCGAAAACGGTCATCACCGCGCCGCGCGCGTAGCTCAGGATCATCGCGGTCTTTATGTTCTTCTGGAAGAAAGCGCTTTCGAGCACCGCGACATTGGGATGATATTTCTCGACAAGTTCCCGCATTCCGCCGGCAAGCCGGCGCAGGCATTCGCTGTGGGGCGCAGATGCCTTTGTCTTTATTACCCCGCAGTCAAGCACCTTGATCTTGTCTGATGACGTGAAATCAACCACTCCATAGCCGGTGCACCGCAGGGCCGTATCTATTCCGAGTATGATCATGGGCACAATATATCAATTGAAACACATAGTCACAAAGACACAAAGACTAATTTTCAACAAAAAGCCTCATGTTCAAATTGTTTTTCTGTTAATTCTTTAACTCCATTCTATTTCAATCGTACAGGAAATTGTATTTTTCGTGTTCAAGGTGGGTACGGCTCTCCGTAGCCATCCGCTCTGGGGCGGCGCATTACGGAGAACGCGCCCTGCCTTAGGAGTCGTTCATAAATAACTTTTACATTTGCTGGATGGTATTTTGGATTGATTATCATGATGTCTGCGAGGAGAATATCTGAAGACATGCGTGGCTTGACGCCCAGAGATGCGATGAATCCAGGCAGATCGGATTTTTCATTTTCACAATGTGGTCCGCAAAAATAGAACCTGACCCGTAGCCGGGGAAATCGTTTTCCAGAAGGAATGAAACGTCGCGATATATCTTTCGAATTTCAACAAGTCTTTTATTAACGCGTTCATTCCTGAGCCTATATTCACCGGTATCGAAGAAGTTCCGGCATATCGCCGAATCCGGCAATGACAGTTCCTATCCCTTTTTGACAGGGACTTTCGTTGCACTCTGGACCGTCTCGATCCAGGTCCTGACTTCGTCGTCCTCCGGGAACACCTTGGATGAAATTGGATATTCCTTTCCGATCCTGGAGCTCTTGGACTTGCCAAGCGGATGATACGGCAGGATGTTGATCTCCATTATGTTTGAAAGCCTGTTTGCGAGATTCGCAATTTCCTTGAAATGGCTCTTCCTGTCGTTTATCTTCGGGATTATCGGACAGCGCAGCACGGTTTTAGCGCCAAGGGAATCAAGCTCTATTAGATTCTTCACGATGACGTCCTGTGGGACGCCCGTGCATTTCAGATGCCGCGCCGGCTCGCTCTCCTTGCAATCAAAAAGGAAGATGTCGACAAGCTTCACTATCTCCCTGTATCTTTCCATCGGGGCATATCCGCTTGTTTCAAGGCAATTGTGAAGCTTGTGTTTCTTCGCCTCTTCCAGAAGTGCTTTTGTAAATTGGAACTGGGCCATCGGCTCACCGCCGGAAATCGTCATCCCTCCGTTTGAAGTCTCATAGAACGGCACGTCCTTCAGCACCTCGGACATCACTTCCTCGACCGTCATTTCCTTTCCGATCACCTCGAGCGCCTTCGAGTAGCATTCAAGCGTGCATTTTCCGCATCGGATGCATTTCGTCCTGTCATAGGCATGCCCCTTGTCGTCGATAGTGTGGCACTTGTTAGGGCAAATGGCGGCGCAGTACCCGCACAGGATACATTTCTCGGAGATGAACGAGATCTCGGGCTCGCCCCCTTTTGATTCGGGATTGTGGCACCAGAGGCAGTCCAGAGGGCACCCCTTCAGGAATACGGTAGTCCTGATTCCCGGTCCGTCATTGATCGAGAATTTCTGTATGTCAAAAACTCTTCCAGTTATTTGGGGCATGTATTTTCCTATGGTGTCTTTGTTTTACAGTTCTATATTCTTAAATTACAGGTGTTAATTCTAAAAACTTCCGCACTTTGTGCCTTTGTGCCTTTGTGCCTTTGTGCGTTTGTGCCTTTGTGCCTTTGTGCCTTTGTGCCTTTGTGCCTCTCTTTCCCTACATTCCTTTTTCCGTACGTTCGATGAGGGCGTCCTGCCAGCTGGGATGCAGCGCGACGAAACGGGCGCTGTATCCGCTGATGCGGACCGTGAAGTCCTGGTGCTTATCGGGTTCGTTTTTCGCATTCCGCATGTCTTCCGCGCTGGTGATATTGAACTGGATATGGAATCCCCCAAGTTCGAAATAACTTTCAATTACCTGCTTCAGGCGATTTATTCCATCCTTGCCTTGCACATCGCTTCTGTTCAAGGAGATTGTCATGGGGTTGCCGCAGGCGCATGAGGAGTGGGCCAGATTGGCGGCGGAGTTGAGAATTGAAGTCACCGCCGGGTTTTTCAGGAATATCCCTGGTCCGCATCCATATGAAATCCTCTCGTTTGCCAGCCTGCCGTCCGCCGAGGCCGGGAGCTGTTTTCCGATGTCTGCGCCGAACCAGAAGAATCCTGGATAGGGACGTACACCGTTGGGCATGGGCCTTGAAACCACCGTGCCGGCGATGAAAGCCGAGAGATCCTTGGCGAGGAGGTTTGTCCTGGCATTGTCGCTGCCGTATTTTCCGGGAATGGACCGGCAGCGCAGCAGGAGCCTCCTGTCAGGGAAATTCTGGTCGAGCTGCTCCTTCATCTGGGCCAGGGTGAACTCCTTGTCGTCGAAGATCAGCTTCTTTATGGCGAGAAGGCTGTCTATCAAGGTGCCGATGCCGAGCAGGTTCACTCCGAAAAGGTTGAATCTCGCGCCTCCCTCTTCGGCGGCACGCCCTGATTCGATGCAGCCTGTGACGCAGATGCTTTCAAAAGGGGACGGGCAGTCGCGCCTGTGGTTTTCCCAGCGCTCGATGAATGACGGCAATATCTTCTGTTCATAGTGCGACTTGAAGAACGACTCGAACTCCGTATAGAAAGATGCGAAATCATCTTTATTGCAGACATCAGTCTTCAGGAAATCCCAGAGCATGGACGGAAGTGCGATTCCGCCGGCCACGGTCATCGGATATGAATCACCCTGGGGCGCCGCCTCGTAGCAGCCTATGATCCCCCAGTCCATCGCGCGTTCCGCAGGTATCCCCACTTTACGAAGTCCGGCGGCGACAACTGTTTCATTGAAGAAGGACGGCATGCCGGTGCCAGCCGCGGACAGCAGCAGGGCCTCCTTCCAGAATTTATCCGAGGTCTCCTTTCCAATCCTGACTGAAAGCGACGGCTGCCAGACTTTGATTTTCCGGCTCGCTTCCAGGACCAGGAGCGAAAGCGTATTTTCCATGGAACAGCCGTCAAGCGCGCAGCCACCGACAATCAGGTTCTGTGATTCATCGCCTTCGCAGCATTTCATGAAGAAACAGCAGAGCAGTTCAACTGCATCTCCCTTGCTGATCGTTTCCTTGGCGAGTTCCAGTTTGAGGAAAGGCCATAGATACTGGTCGAACCTGCCGAACGAGATGGCGGCGCTGTTGCCTTCCGCATGCAGGAATATCTGGATGAACCAGACCATCTGGAGCGCTTCCTGGAAAGTCCGCGGCGGTTTTTCCGCGATGTTCGCACAGACGGCGGCGATATCGTCAAGCCCGGCCTGGGCGCATGCCTCTGAGTGGCGGCGGATAAAAGTTGAAAACGCCTTAAGCGTCATGGAAAACGCCTCCCGGTTGTTCCCTTCAGGCATCGCACCCAATTGTTTCCGGACGCCGGAAACCCCCTGCCTGACCATCCGTCCATAATCGACTACGATATGTCCCATATTGGAATGCGCGCCTCCGGCCCTGCGCTGCTCCTCGGTCAGGTACTTGTTCCAATCCGGATGCGTGAAGCGCTGGGAGCCGACTATCAATTCGTCCTTGCGTATTGTGACTGGGAATTTTTCCGCGAAGCTCACCAGGAAATCGCCGCAGCGCAAAACTTCCGGCTTGTCCTTGCCGGCAATGTAGGAGCTGTTGCTTATTTCAGCGTAGGACCTCTGTTCTTCGTCGCACAGAAGCATATGGCGTTTGACTTCGGCAAACTCCTTTTCAAGTTCCTCCCGCAGCCTTGCGACCCGCCCAGTAAGATTTCTTTCAGTTGACATTCCAGCTATCTCCTTAAAATCAATCGTATATTTTAAGACCACAGGCAAGATGCCTGTGCTACATTTAAAGATTTTCACATCCCTTGTGAAAATCTTTTGATCATCTCCTGCTGCGTGTCCATGCCCAGCTGATTGAAATAGACACTGTATCCTGCAATTCTCACTATAAGATCGCGGTATTTGTCGGGTTCTGCAAGTGCCGCCTTCAATGTTTCCGCATTCAAGCCATTGACCTGTATCTGCAGCCCGCCAAGCTCGAAATAAGTCCTTATGAGCGCCTGGATCTTTCTTTTTGAATCCATGGATCCGACAAGCGATGCATCAATGGAGATATCCAGCGCCTGCCCTCCGAAATATTTGCTCTGGTCAATCGTGGCGGCTGATTTTATAAGTGAAGTGTGCCCTTTCAAGGCCATGCCAGGAGTCGTTCCAATATTCTTGGCCAGTGGTTCCCCTGACAGTCTTCCGTCAAGAGAAGCGCCGTATTTCTTTCCCGCCGGAATGTGCACATTCAGAGTGTGGAATGACGGGGCATACACCACTTCCGTATCAGAAAAAGCATGCACTATTTCATAAAATTCGTCCGCCAGCCCGGCCGCAAACCTGTCTGCCTCCAAATTACCGTTGCCATACTTGGGGACATTCCTGATATCCTTCAGGAGGGCTTCATGACCCTTGAAATTATTTGCAGCGGCGCAGATC
>JBAQUG010000449.1:0-8435 GCA_049297395.1 Victivallales bacterium
ATATTCAAATACTGCTCGTTCAGTTCCCTGAGCTGGTCGGCCCAGAATGAATCGCTGGTCCAGTTTGGGAAGTTGGTCGCAAAGCAAGGATCCTCGCGCTGGCGGCTGATCCAGTCGAGGAAATATAGCATCCGCATCGCGCGGAGAGGTTCGATGAGTTCAACGCTCTGTTCTTCAAAATCACGGAATTCCCTGTATCCTTTTATCATGAGATCAAGCTCGCGTCCGGAATCCATGACATGGCCCGGAAGCAGCATCCAGAGATCCTGCACCGGAGGTCCCATGACCATGTCGTCGAAGTCGATGAGGAGAAGCCCTTCGTCGGGCCTGTGCAGGATGTTTTTCGCATGGCAGTCGCCGTGGATCCTTATATATTCGGCATCGTCGAACATAGGCATGATCTCTTCTAGAAGCTGGGAGCAGATATCTTCAAAGGGTTTCTGGTATCTCGGAGGAATGGTCCCGCCGTCGATCAGCTGCGCAATATCCGATTGTGTGGTTTCCTCCGGGTGCAGTTGGAGCCGGTGTTTAGCCACCTTGCGGCTTCCGACTACATGGGCGCGGGCGACAACCCTCCCGAGCCGTTTCCAATCGTCGTCGCAGGTCTGTTCCCATATGCGTCCGAGGCGTTTCGGATAGACCGCGAAGAAAACCCCGTCGACCTCCCCCACCGTTGTCTTATTCTTTAATAATACCGGCGCGACGACCGGTATTTCATCATGCTCGCATTCAATCACGAAATCATGTTCGTCCTGGATGGCCTCTTTTGGCCAGCGTCCGGGCCGGTAGAACTTCACAATGATCCGTTCGCGGTCGGCCGCCATCAGCTCGTACACCCGGTTGATATAGCTGTTGAGCGGATGCGTGAAACCGAGCAGGGGGCGTCCAAGGGCCTTTTCAACCTTCGGAACGATCACATCCGGAGTCAGTACGGTGAAATCCCCGCAGGTCTTTGGACTTGCCGTAGATTTCTTTTTACTTGTATTTTTCTTAGCCATGATGTTTTCCCACAAAATAGTCAGAATCCGTCATAAAACAATTTTCGGAATGTAGTTTAAGGGTTTATTTTTAAGGGAGCGTAACCGTCTCGCCGGCTTTAATTGCCACCAAGATGGTGGCGTTCCATAATAATATGAGGGAAGACTTCAATATAATCATGGGCGATTATGGAAGGGGATCACAAAATTATTGAAAATCTCCAGGTCTTCTTCAAGTCTTTTTTGACTTGGGACAAGCCATTCTATTTTTTGATTTGCATCGCTAATATTTAATTTTGCTACTCCTTGCCTCATGCCAATATATATGAGTCCAGAATCAGTCTTGATTATCGAGACGGGATATAAGCCTTCCCAGAATGCGTCTTTAACAATAACGTCCACTTTTTTCATGTCTGAGACTTTCAAGACGGAGGATGTCGTAACGATGTAAAGACTGCCGTCATCTATCAGGCATCCGGCATGAGGTGCCTGAGGTAGTATCAAGATAGTATCAGATATCCATTTGCTGGTTCCGCTCTGCTTCTGAAGAAGGAGTATTTTCCCTGTGTCTATTTTCTTTTCTCCTTCAAGGTAAGAACGGCCTTCTAAAGCAAAAAGTTGATTGTCTATTTTAAAGAACTTGACAATTTTGTCTTCGGAAATCTTATACTTCCTGCTTACATCCAATGAAAACCACCACAATTCCTTTTTAACGGCATCACCGGCAGTTGCGAAGCATATTATCCAGCCATCGTCGACTTTGGTGCTGATATTCTCATAAAGTTCGTCCATGCCCTGAATATTACGTAATGAAGGTACAGGAAATGGGGACTGCAATGGTGGCTCCAGGGTACAAACACCTCCTGTGTCTCCCCTCATAGTTAGAGGTTTTACAAGTGGGTTCCCATTGTCAAGATAGACTTCCCATTCATATTTTGAATAGTTGGCGGCAAAATGCGCCACTCCAGGATCATCATATTTATAAGAAAATTTTGAGAAGATGGTCGGTTCATCCTTTGGCGGAAGGACTGAAATCCAAGAGTTTAAATCAGGAGAACCCCATTCCTGTTCAGAATAATTTGTTGATGAACAGGAGGAAAATATCAACAGTCCAGCAATAAAAGCTATGAATTCTAATTTCAACTGTCCCCCGGCATATAAGATCAGCCCTTGCGGGCTTGGCTACGAGCATAGATCCCAATAATTTTCACAGGCATGATGCCTGTGCTACATTCATAGGTTATAAAATTTCAGCGCTCCGCTGAAATTTTATCTTTCAGCGTCTGGTATCCGTAATGTGCGATGAGGTAGTCGAGCAGGACAATCGCCATGTAGTTTTCTGCGACGGGCCAGATGCGTCCGGCAATCGTCGGATCGCGGCGCGTTATCGCGGCAAGATCCGTGTTCTTCACCGTATACTTGTCGATCGTGACCTGCTTCTTGTCGATCGTGGGGGTGGGCTTGACTGCGACTCTCGCAACGATCGGCTGTCCGGTGGCCAGACCGCCAGTGATTCCGCCTGCGTTGTTGCTCATGAACCTGACCTTGCCTTTTTCTGCGCGCATCGCATCGTTCGACTGGATGCCGGTCATGTCCTTCACTCCGAATCCAGCGCCTACCTCGACGCCTTTTACGGCGCCGATTCCGAGCATCCTGCCGAGTTCGGCATCGAGCTTCTTGAATACGGGTTCGCCGAGTCCGCACGGGACTCCAAGCGCGACGACTTCGACGACGCCGCCTGAGGAATCTCCAGTAGCGGATATTTTGTTGCATTCAGCGAGCATCGCCTCTGCGGCATCATAGTCGGGGCAATTCACGACATGGTGTACGCCGTATTTCTTCTTTA
This sequence comes from Victivallales bacterium, assembly GCA_049297395.1. GTDB lineage: Bacteria > Verrucomicrobiota > Lentisphaeria > Victivallales > GWF2-50-93 > GWF2-50-93. The sequence continues at coordinate 2,824 of JBAQUG010000449.1, forward strand.
TCGCCTTAGCATCCATCTTCGGGGTCTTGGCGCGGATATCGTCGATTTCCTTCTCGATTTCTGCGAATATCGCAGCTTTCTGGAGGAACCGCATGTCCATTGTGATGCGTTTCTTCACATATATTTCCTGGTAGAACGGATCAAGGTCGCGGCGCATCTTCTTGAATGCATCGGTAGCCTTCAAGACCTTTGCATAATCCATCTCATCGCATCTGACTCCCGCCATCTCGCGGATGTATGAGAAGACTTCGATCCCGCATGCCTTGAGGACTTTCTTTGCGACATAGCCGGCTGCAACTATTGTGGCGGTGTATCGCCCGCTGAATATTCCAGCGCCTATGGCGTCATCGTCAGGACCGTATTTGATGAAGGAGGCATAAGAAGCATGGCCTGGGCGAGGGGTCCTGTTGGTGCTCTGGTACTGCCAGACATGGATGTCGTGGCGGTCGAGGTTCGGTATTAGTATCGTTATAGGTGTGCCGTTAGTGTGATTTTTATTTCCGGCCTTTTCAATAGTGTCCCATGAGTTGAGTCCGGTATAGATTATAGGAAGATCAGGTTCCTTCCTTGGGGAGGAGAGTTCGTCGGCGCCGGGTTTGCGGAGGAGGAGGTCTCCGTAGATCTCCTGTTCAGTGAGAAGCATTCCCGGGGGGACGCCCTGGATTAGGGAAGTAAGGCCTTCCTGATATGAGCCTCCAGCCACGCTGACCTGGAAAAAATTACCTAGATGACAACCCATCATAAGCGGAATCTCCTAATTTAAGAATTAACCACAGCGGCATCCTCCTTCGCCAAACAGCTACGGCGGATGGGCAGAGACACAAGAAAAATATTATTGTTATGGCTCTTCCCTTGCCAAAGGGCGGTTACTGATACTGTAAATCTCCTGAAAGTCAAACAGTATACGCAAAATCGCTACGACTCCTTAAGGGCCCGCTAAAAAATAACTTGGGTATTTGCTGGCGGGGATTTCGGATTGATTATCATGGTGCGAAGGAGGAGAATATCCGAAGATGTTTGACGGTTGCGCAACGTGATAAGCGGCCGGAAGAACGCCAGCCCTTTGGGACGTGAATCCATGCATTGTACGAATTCAGCAAACTACTCTCGTTTGCTGAATTCGTACTCAAAATAAAATAGGAAGAACTGTCCATTTCGCGTTTTATTAGATGTAAAGATTCACTGAACGAACATAGTTCAGTGAATATTTACCGCCTGTATCTCCCGTCAAATGCCCAAGTTGTTTTTTAGCGGGCCCTTAACCTTCTAACGGATGCTTCCGGTCGGTCAATGGGAAATTGATTGCCCTGCGAGAAAGGTGCGAGGCGTAGATACCGTAAACCATCTCCTGCGTCAGTCTCGCGTTGTACTGGTTGGAAAGCGGCAGGCGGTCTTCCTGGATAGCCAGCATCAAATCCCAGACTGCAAAGCGGTTGGACTCCAGGAAAAGCGGAACACAGGGAATATCCGGTTGCCCGGAAATGGAATAGTCCAACGGCACGGCGCCGGGGACAAGCCGGTCTTCCCGTAATGAAACATCTTCAAAACGATCCGTCCCATCCGGCTGAGATGGACGGCGGCTGATTCGCAACCGCCGATCTCCGCGGTCGTCAAAAAGCATGGCCAGCGTTCCTGCAGTCCCGGCTACGGATATTCCCATGTTGTTTATGCCGTGTTCATAATCGTACAGCCCTTTTCTGGTTTCGAACACACCGTGGACTCCGTGGGGAAAACGGAAGGCCGCATAAATATTGTCGCCGGCAACCGGACCCAGGGGTTCTATGGTTTTTGTCCGGTCTGTTTTAACGATTGGCATTCCATCAGCGGTGACATCTGCCCAGACGTATTCCGGCGCACTGAAGAAAAAAGTCTGGAGATCAAGGATGTGAGTGCCGAGGACGATCAGATCCTCGCCTCCGCCGCGGTGATCGCATTTGCCGCGCCCGTAAACCGTCAGCGGCGTTCCGATTTCGCCAGTTTCGATCATGGCTTTCATGGTCCGGAACGGCAGCGCATAGCGAGCCGGGTGTGCCATACAGATTTTGATATGATGCTTTTCCGACAACTCAATAATCGCATCCGCTTCTTCCAGGTTGACGGTCATCGGCTTTTCGCAGTAGATATTGATGCCTCTTTCCGCCGCCGCTTCAATCTGTTTAAAATGATCATAGGGATGACGCGAGCAAAGTACTGCAATATCAGGTTTTTCCCTATCCAACATTTCCAGATAGGACAGATAATGCTTTTTCGCTCCGGTATAGAGCATTTTCTGTTCTATGTTTTCCGGGTTGGAATCGACATGGGCGGCCACCTCGACATTTGGCAGCCCCCGAAATGCATTTTGAAGACCATGCAATCCAAGCATGGGTTTAGAAGTATCTTTGACAATGCCTATCTTCCATTTTTTCATGGTCAGGCTCCTCTTGGTCCGAGGGTGCGCCCGCCGTCAACCAGGTAGTCGACGCCGGTGATGAAGGATGCTTCGTCCGAGGCCAGGAACGCGACGACGACGGCGACCTCCTCCGGTGTGCCACAGCGGCCCAGGAAAGTTCCATTGGACGGTGGTGGCTCCACTTCATGGGTGATCTGGCCGGGCGAAACGCAGTTCACATTGATGTTGGAAGGGCCGAGTTCCATCGCCAACGCTTTAGTGAAGGAAACCACGGCGCCTTTGCTGGCGGAATAAACCGCCAGGTTTGGAATGCCCGCACTTGCGGCGATGGAAGATATATTGATGATCTTGCCGTATCTTCCCGCCACCATATGATCGAGCACGGCATGGGTGAAATACAGGGTGCCTTTGATGTTCAGGTCGATGATCCATTCCCAGGAACCGTCAGCCGTATCCTTGAACGGAATCTGCTTATGCCATCCGGCACCGGCGTTGTTGACCAGAATATCGAGGTGCCCGAACTTTGCAGTTATTTCAGAGACAATGGATTTGACATCGCCATTTTTCGTAATGTCCACGGAGAATGGCAAAGCCTGGCCGCCATCGGCACAAATGGAATTGCTCACCTGTTCTGCTTTGACTTGATCGATATCGACGACGGCAACTTTCGCACCTTCTTGGGCCAGCTTTATCGCCGTGGCTTTGCCGATGCCGTTGCCGGCTCCGGTTACAATTGCGGTTTTCCCTGCAAATTTCATTATTTCACTCCCTTTCCTTGTCTTTATTTCACAGTTCAACGCTTTAGTATCTTAAAAGTTAAATCTTGTGTTTTCAGCGCAAGATATTTTCCGTTTTCCGTGTTCCATTTTGGTTCCGGCTATGCCGGGTTGGGCGTATGCAAAATCCGAAATCCGAATATCGAAATCCGAAACAAACTTAAAAAAATAAAATCCCAGTTCTCAAAGCAAAGTTTAAGACATTTGAAAATTAATTAATTTCCCATTTGTTTCGGATTTCGAGTTTGAGTTGCGGGTAAAGGTCCGCCTTGATTTTGATCAATCCATGCCGCCGCATGTGCGTCCGCCGTCGATCATGTAATTTGAACCGGTTATGAACGCCGCCTTGTCGGAGCACAGATACAGAATCAGATCAACTATTTCTTGTGGAGCCGCGGCGCGGCCAAGGCGTGTTTCCATATTTGCCATTCCCGGACGCGTCAGAACTGGGCCGGGAGAGACGCAGCATACCCTGACTCCGTGAGGTGCTCCGCAGAGTGCGAGGGCTTTAGTCAGACCGATGATCCCGCTCTTGGCCGCGCTGTAGTTTACTGCACCAGCCGAACCTTCCACTCCGGTTACCGAACCCAGATTAATGATAACGCCGCTCTTCTTCTTTATCATCGACCCAAGTACGGCACGGCAGAAATAAACAGCTCCTTTGAGATTAACATCCAATCCCCAGTCGATGACCTCAATGGGAAGTTCATGGAAAGGCTTGTTGCAGTTTAATACCCGGCACTCGGCACCACCGGCAAAATTCATCATGATATCAATGCTGCCATATGTCTTTAATGCCGTATCGGCGGCATTTTTCACCTGCGCATAATTACGTACATCAACCTGAATCCCGATAGCCTCGCCTCCGTTTTTACGGATGTCTTCTGCGGCAAGAGATACCGCTCCGGCATTCACGTCGGTAAGAACTGCTTTTGCGCCTTCCTCTGCCAGTTTCTGCGCGCTCAGCAGCCCCATGCCTGAAGCGGCGCCTGTGATAATCGCAACTCTGCCTTCAAATCTCATAGCTAAATTCCCCTTCATCATTAACTTAGCAAGGAGTCAAAACGACTTTGCCGATGTTTTCGCAGCGGCGCAGCACGCCGTGCGCCTGTTCCACTTCCAGGATAGGGAACACCGCGTGAATATTGGTGACTAGCTTCCGTGCCGTGAATAGCGGCCACAGCTTCTGTTGAAGCGCCTGAAGAATCGCACTTTTCTCCTCCGGGGTGCGGCTGCGAAGCGTGCTGCCGATCAGGCGGATGCGTTTGCGCCAGACGGTTTCGAGGTTGATCGTGGTCTCGCTGCCGCCCATGGTGGCGATCATGATCCAGCGGCCGCCGAACACCATGTTGCGGAAGCATTCGCCCATCAGCTTGCCTCCGATGCAGTCCAACGCTACGGTCGGCGGATGCGCTTCGATGACAGGACGAACGTCCTCGGTGCGGTAATCAAGCACATAGTCGGCGCCGAGTTTGCGGACGAACTCCGCTTTCTCCGGCGAATCGACGGTGGTGATGACTTCGGACCCCATCTGTTTGGCGAACTGGATCGCAGCCAGGCCGACGCCGCTGGCACCGGCCTGCATGTAGAATACGTCGCCCGGCTTCATGCCGCCGGCTTCCATCTGCAAATTGAGATAGACTGTCGCCCACACTTCCGGCAGTGAGGCGGCCTCGATCATCGACAGGCCTTCGGGGACTGGGATGACCATCCCGGCAGGCGCCGCGACTAGTTCCGAATACCCGCCGCCGCCCAAAAGAGCGCAAACTTTGTCGCCCGGCTTGACTGCGGCACCGTAAGGAGCTTCCATGACCTCGCCGGAAACTTCGAGTCCGCACCACTGCGGCCAGCCCGCGGGAGAGGAGTAGCAGCCGTCCTTCTGCATCAGATCGGCGCGATTGACCGCCGCCGCATGCACTTTGATCAGGACTTCATCGGCCTTCCGGACCGGATCCGGCATTTCGCGCCAGGAAAAATTCAACTTTTCGTCAAGGGTCATTGCATGCATGTTCAAGCTCTCCATTTTGTGTATCCGGCGGCGGCTAAGACCACCTCCTGTACCAGATAATCGTGTTCATATGTGCAGGGATTGATCGTTTCACCGTTAATGATCTTCGCCAACTCCAGCAGCTGATCTTCATAGCGGTCGCGAATGATGCCGAAATCGACGGCGTGCGCCCCGGCTGCGTAATCCGGAATGTCTTCTTTCAGAACCAGATTCATCAGTAGCGGCTGGCCGTCGAAGCGTTCCAGAGGGCACAGCTCGATTGAGCCTTTGGTGCCGCAGACTTTGAAGCGCCGGCGGTTCAGACCGTCAATTTCTAAACTGCAGGCCCGCAGGGTCACGGTCGCGTGCGGATATTCCAGGATTGTCAAACAGTTGTTTCTTATATTGTCGGGAAGACCTGGAGTCGATTTCAGGAACGGCGTGATCTTTTCCGGCC
>JBAQUG010000450.1:0-9563 GCA_049297395.1 Victivallales bacterium
CTGCCATTGATAATGATTACCTGCCTACCAATGGCCAGAAAACTGCCATCAAGGGAAGCAAAAGGCCAGAACGAGTACCATCTAAAATTCAGGATGGTCCTTTTGTTCTCTCTCACTATTGTTTTCATCGGATTTGTTTTGGCATTGGGCAAGCATACCCCCGTATACGAATTTTGCTTCGACAATCTCCCAGTGTTCAACAAATTCCGATGGCCGTCGAAATTCCTGTTTTTTGTAGCCTTGGGATTGAGCATTCTATCAGGCCTTGGATTTCAAGCATTAATAGATTCTTCAACCGCCAGAAAGCCTGGAGTTAAAACAAGCCCCCCCTGGCAGTTCTGGCTTTGGGCCGGGATCGGATTCTTCCTGCTGTTATTGCCCGTAATTTTCAAGTATATGCCTTCATCTCTGGCATATTTTTTCCCATCATATGGCAAAACCACCCTATCCCAGCATTACCCCCTCCTTCTTGATGATCTATTTCTCTCCTCCGTGCATGTATTCATTTGTTCTGCTGTATTTTTGATGTTCTTCTGGTTCAGTGGTGCACGCAGGATGCTATTTAACGGTATTGTAATACTTGCGGCTTTTATCAACCTTTTCATGATTACAAAAAACATCCAGCCCCTGATGACACCTGACGACATATATGATTATGCCCCGCCCAATGCTTCAAATGGATTGTTTACAGATCCAAACTGGCGTGTGCATACAGCTTACGTATACTCAGGAACATTACTATACGGAACCCATGACGTTGAAGTTGCCAGATGGTCAAAGACAGCTTCCGTCGGCGACACCTGCCTCCCATATATGCACTATCGTTCAGGCGGCCAATGCGCAGTATTGAACTTATGGCGGTCTGAACTTTTATACAAGATTCTCATCGACAGCAAAGTGCCTGATGCCAAGAGAGAGAGACTTCTTGATCTTCTTAGCATCAGATATTGCATCGGAGGCGACTTGAACCGGGATATATTCTATGGAGGCGCTCCAAGAAAAGTAACTTTAATTGAACGTCCGACATATAATCCCAGAGCCATAACTGCCGATTTGAAAAGTGTGCATCCCTGCAGTGGATTTGATCAGGCCCTCAAATTAATACTGGATTCACCTTCATACGATGTATCCAGGAACGCCACCGTTGAGCTTTCGGAAGAGCAATGGAAGAAGCTCTGCGCTGGAATTCCAGCCCCTGCCCTGCAAAGCTCAGACTTATCGCTGCCTGCGGGACGGATGGATGCCATTCAACAGGGGTGGAACAGGATTGATCTGAAAGTGGAAGTCAACAGGCCTGGACTTCTCGTCCTAAATGAATCATGGTATAAAGGGTGGAAGGTCTTTGTCGATGGACAGGAAAAGCCGATCTTCATTGCTAACGCAGCATTCATGGGGGTAGTCGTCGAGCCAGGAGAACAGATCATAAGCTTTGAATACGATCCTTTATCATTTAAAACAGGCTATATGATCACTCTTTTCAGCATCGGCATCTGCTGCGTTCTTCTGGCAATTGGATTCAAGGCGCGGAAGAACAGACACCAGTCATCTCACGTTTGACTACTTGCTGTGTCTGACTATCCTACCCTCAATCATGTAGATCACATCCTCTGAAATATTTGTCGCGTAGTCTCCGATACGTTCGAGCTGCCGTGAGACTCCGAGAACATGAAGCAGATAGCCAGTCCGCTTCGGGTCTTCCATGATCATCTTCCTGATTTCCTGGTACATGTTCCGGTTGAGTTCGTCAACTTCATCATCCATGAGCGAAATTTCCCGAGCCGTCTTCAAATCCATATCAATAAAGGCATCCAGGCTCTTCTTCAGCATTGAAATAGTCTTTTCTATCATCTCTGAGATGGAATCAGGAATAAAATCATCCTTCTCCCTGGATATGGCCTTAGCCCTATCGGCGATGTTTACAGCAAGATCGCCTATGCGCTCGAGATCATTGTTTATCTTCATGCAGACAACGACATAGCGCAGGTCAATCGCCACCGGCTGGTGGAGCGCGAGTATCTTCAGGCACTCCTCCTCAAGTTCGTTTTCCATGAGATCTATTCCATCGTCATTCTGTATGACTTCATCGGCAAGAGCTTCGTTCTTGTACCTTACCGCGCTTACCGCTTTTCTTACGCTCTCCTCTACGATGGCCGTCATCTGGAGTATCTTCTTCTTAAGCCTTGTTATTTCCTTGCTCAATAAAACCGACATTTCAAACCTCCGTGTTTCTAATTTTCATTTACAATCCTCCAGCTTACCCGAATCTTCCGGTTATGTAATCTTCAGTCTGTTTGTTTTTGGGTTTCGTAAAGATCATTTCGGTCTCTCCGTATTCTACAATATGTCCCTCGAAGAAAAAAGCAGTGTAATCTGAAATTCTGGCGGCCTGATGCATGTTGTGGGTCACGATCACTATCGTGAAGTTTTTCTCCAGCTCCTGGACCAGGTCTTCAATCTTGGAAGTTCCTATCGGATCTATCGCTGAAGTAGGTTCGTCCATGAGGATGATTTCCGGCTCTATCGCAATAGCGCGCGCAATGCATAGCCGCTGCTGCTGCCCTCCCGAAAGAGCCATCCCGGGCCTATTCAGCTTGTCCTTCACCTCATCCCAGAGCGCGGCCGAGCGCAGCGCCTGTTCAACCTTGTCCATCATATCGCTTTTCCCGAGGCTGTAGTGGAGTTTCAAACCATACGTGATGTTTTCAAGAACTGACATAGGGAAAGGCGTCGGTTTCTGGAAGATCATTCCAACTTTCCTGCGCAATTCAAGGATATCGACTCCGCTGGAAAGTATGTTTTCACCGTCCAGGACGACCTCCCCGTTGGCATGCTGTTCACGGTATAGCTCGAAAATCCTGTTGTAAACCCTCAGATGCGTTGACTTCCCGCACCCCGAAGGGCCTATGACCGCAGTAACCTTGTTTTTTATGATGTCAATGTTGTTATTGAAAAGCGCCTGATGCCTTCCGTAGTGGAAATTCAAATTCCTGACGGAAACCTTGACTTCATTTTTTACTCCAACCGATGTACTCACTTTTTAATCTCCCTGAATAATATTCTGGCGATGACATTTAAAGCTAGGACGCCTGCGGTTATAAGGAGGGAGGCACCCCACGCAATACTGTTCAAACCCTTGTATGGCGACATGGCATAGTCATTTATGGTGACCGTGAGGTTTGCGGTCGGCCCTGTGAAGAAATTCCAGACATGCCACCATGGCTCAACCGGCCAGTAATAGCTGTTGAGGGATGTGAACAGCAGGGGGGCAGTCTCACCGCTCACGCGTGCAGTCGCCAGCAGCACACCTGTTATCAATCCTGTTTTAGCGGCCCTGAATACAATCTGCAGCGTCACTTTCCAGCGCGGAGTCCCAAGGGCCATGGCGGCCTCCCGCAAGGCATTCGGAACAAGAGACAGCATATCTTCGGTGGTCCTCAGCACAACAGGAAGCATTATTATCGCCAGGGAGACGGCACCCGCAAACCCTGAGAATGTCCCTGTCGAATATACGATGATTGAATATACGAAAAGCCCGATTATTATTGAAGGCATACCCATCATGACGTTGGCGCAGAACCTTACTAGATTGCCGATACGGCTGCTCCTGCCATATTCCGCTAGGAATACTCCCCCAAGAAGGCCGGCCGGCACACCCAGCACCACCGAGAATAATGTTATCAGCAGCGTCCCTGCCAGCGCATTGGCAATACCCCCTTTTTCGCCATCAAGGGAAATCTGCGTGAAAAAGCTCCAGTTCATTGCGGGAATCCCGCGGAAGCAGACTTCAAGGAGGATCCATGCAAGAAAGAATATGCCCAGGAGGGCGGAAAATACGGAGGCAATCTTCACCGTCCTGTCCAGCGTCTTCCTGAAATATACCGTCCTCTTCTTCATTATAAGCCTCCTCCCGAACTCAGCCTGATCCTGTTCAGCCACATCTGCGCGACAACCTGGATCAGGAATGTGACCAGGAAAAGTACAAGGCCGAGTTCCATCAGCGTGCTTCTGAAAACAGGCTGCGAGACGGCCTCGGAAAACTGGCTTGCAAGCGTTGATGCTATGGTGTTGGCAGGATCGAAGAGCGATGCCGACACCGTATAGCCGTTGCCTATGACGAATGTAACCGCCATCGTCTCTCCTATCGCCCGCCCAAGTCCGAGAAAAACCGCACCGAGCACGCCCTGCATTCCATAACGCATCGTCACATTGAAAGTGACCTCGGTTGTCGTCGAACCTATCCCGTAGGCCGATTCCTTTACGACTGGCGGCACCATAGTGAAGACATCCCTCATGACTGCGCTTATGAAAGGCAGTATCATCAGCGCAAGTATCAAGCCTGCCGTAAGCATGCCGATCCCCATCGGAGGACCTTTGAACAAGGGAAGAAAAGCCAGGTGTTTCCCAAGGAAAGGCTGTACATGGTCCTGCATGAACGGGGCGAACACAAAAAGCCCCCACATGCCGAAGATTATGCTTGGTATGGCCGCCAGCAGATCCAGAGCCTGGCTTACAATCCTCTGTAAGACCGGATGCGCGATCTCAACTAGGAACAAGGCAATCACAAAACTGAGCGGCACTGCTATGGCAACGGCTATGAGCGTCGTGACCAGTGTCCCGTAGATGCTGCTCAGCGCACCAAACTGCTCCGTGACAGGATTCCATTCCTTCGAACAAAAAAATCCGAACCCGAATTTCCTTATCGTCGGAATGGAATGGATGGCAAGCTGGAGGAAAAGGCCTGCCATGAGGACAATAATGATCAAGGCGCTGACAAGCGTCAGCGCCTTGAATATCCTGTCTGGATAGGATTGGTTGTTCGTGTTTTGTATCTTTATTCCCGCCATTTTCCAAACACTGCTATTTTGTATTTATATTGTTCTTCCAGGATTCCTTGACCATGTCCGAAACATTCTTGGGCATGGGGATATAGTTCAATTTCATGGCAATCGCCTCGCCATTGTCATATGCCCATGTGAAGAATTTCAGCATCATGTCCGCCTTCTGCGCGGAAGACTTCTGGTCCTTGTAAATGAGGATGTAGCTGGAGGCCATCATGGGCCAGCTGTTGTCGCCCGGCTGATCCGTAAGAACCATGAAGAAACCCGGCGCATTCTTCCAGTCTGCATTTGCTGCTGCTGCCTGGAAGGTCTCGGTCATAGGCCGTACATACTTACCCGCCTTGTTGAGCATCTGCGTATAGGTCATGTTGCTTTCAAACGCGTAAGCCGACTCAACATACCCGATCGAGCCCTTGATTCTCTTCACCATTGCGGCAACACCGGCGTTTTTCTGTCCGCCGACACTCCCCTCAAGCCAGGATATCTCCTTGTTGCAGCCATATTTCTTCGCCCACTCCTCGGAAACCTTTGAAAGGTAGTTTGTGAAATTCCAGGTCGTCCCTGAACCATCGGCCCTGTGGATAACCGTGATTTTCAAGTCTGGCAGCTTCATGCCCTCGTTTATCTTTGCAATTTCAGGATCATTCCACGACGAGATACTGCCCATGAATATCTTTGCAAGCAAGTCGCCTGAAAGCTTCAGTTGTCCGGGTTTCACATCATTGAGATTGACCACCGGAAGTATGGCCCCCATTATCATCGGGAACTGCATCATCCCGTCCTTGTCGAGATCTTCTTTCTTCAATGGTTCATCCGAAGCGCCGAAATCTACGGTTTTCGCCCTGATCTGGGCAAGCCCTGCACTTGAACCGAGAGCCTGGTAGTTTATCTTCACGCCTCCGCTGACCTTTGAATACTCCGCAATCCACTGCTGGTAGATAGGAGCCGGGAAAGTAGCCCCTGCCCCGTTTATCGTCTGCGCTCCGCAAATACCCGAAGCCAAAACTGCCACAGCTCCAGCAATTCCCGCAAATACTTTATTGAATTTCATCTTATCTCCTTGGATTTATCTTCTATGTTTAAATTCCATCATACTTCTGCAATGTTAGAATTGTGTTAGACAAGTGTTAGTTGTCTGCTAAATCAAAGCCGTGCCGGGTTGCCGGCACGGCTTGAACTCTAAACTTCATGGCAGCGGATCAATTCCCTTCTTCTCGCCATCAAGCAGATACTGGTCGAACCCGACTTCGTTCATTTTCCAGCTCTCGCCTGAGGAGACAACCTTCTCGGTCATTTCGTCAATTTCTCTCCTGACCACTTCCATTACTTTGGTCTCGGGCATCACGGGCGTGCACTCGATCACCGCGACCAGCTGTGATTTCTTGGTAGTCGGCGATTCGCTGCCAAGGAGCCAGCCGAGCCCAGGAATATCTCCGAGCCATGGAACCTTGTTTACGCTTGTGACAATGGATTTCTTTTCAAGCCCTCCTATCACGAACTGGCTGCCGTTGTTGCTGACCATGACCTTCGTGCTCATCTCGCTCTTTGAAGTCCTCGGCGCCCCGTTGCCCTGGAACCCGATAAGGCTTGTGTTCGCCATGCTGATATCAAGAGTGCTTGACTTCTCGCATGTGACAGGCCTGAGGTTCATCACGAACCCATAGCCGTCTATCGCCGTGTCGCGGCTCACATCCCTCTGGATCTGGAAATTCTCGGAAGAATCCCATGTCGCATAGTTCACCCATGCGTAATTGAAGACCTCCTGCGTTCCTGCGACCACGACGCCGCCGCCGACCCCGGCAGCAGTGGCAGTAAGCCTTTCAAGCTTTAGGTTGTAGCATTTGACCTTGTATCCGAGATTGTAGTCCTTGTCGGTGGATGCGGCAGGCAGCGTGCCGGTAGCGCTCCTGTAATAATCCAGCAATACGAACTGCGCGCCCTGCGGCCCTGCTTCAAACTCGTTGAGCTCCAGATAATAATAGTACCTTGCTCCGTCGAACATCCTCGTGATCTGCAGGTCTCCGCGGTATGGTGTGCCGGGGAATACGCCAAGGGTCATGTTCATGCCTGTGACCGTGATTGGAACCCCCTGCTCGTTATAGGCCGTCAGGCGGTACCTGTCATCATTTCCACCGGTTGCATCAGGGGGCACCTGGCTGGTGACCGTGGAGTCATAGATGCGCTTGTCGCTCAGACGTATATAGCTTATCACGTCGATGTTCGCATATTTGAACCCGTCGCGGAAATCCGCCACCCTCGTAGTGGCCTCTATTTTCGCGTCCTGGTTGTTCATGATGCTCATGTTGCCGGACGTTACAATGCTGGCCTTGCTCCTGGACATCAGGAAATCAAGGTACTTGGAATTCCATTTCGGACTGAAATTTATGAACTGGGTGTGCGACTTGCCCTTCATCGGGTAATCAACGATGTTCTTGGCAAAATCCCACTGCTGTCCGAAACGGCTCGAAATGTTGAGGAATTCGGCGCCAGGCCCGTTCTTCCATGCCTGGAAATCAGCGCCGACCACCCCGTCAATTTCAGAATCAAGCTCGTAAATCGTGTATTTCACGTTCACTTCGGCGACAGGAGTGTCGTACTGCTTTATCATCTCGTTTATGTTCTTGACCTGATATGCCGGTACATAGATGAAAAGCGCGTTAAGCGACTTGTCAACGACTATTTTGTCTTTCCCTCCCTGCAGTTCCTTGTTCCCGCTCTGGTTCATTCCTACATTGTGCAACGCATTGGAAAGCCAGGCGGCGCTGACATACTTCGGAAAATAAGCGTATCCGACAGTACCGGACGATGCCGTCACCCCGGGTCTGTCAAGGGCCGCGAGTATTTCATCGAAACCCATCCCCTGGGCCTGCTTTCCAAACCTGTACTCTTCAGCAGATACAATCAGCACCCCAGTACCGTCGTTGAACTTCATGCATTCGACCTTGGAGGTGTTGTTCGCAGTCCTCTGTGCCTTTACTGCAGTCTGGAAATACGGCAGCATTTCATACGGATCCGCATTCTTAAGAACGTACGTCTTGGTAATCACGTTTGCATTCGTGCTGGTGGATATCAGCTTCACGTTTTTTGTATCGTCCTTCACCTGAACCCATAGCTGGGTCTGGATCTGGCTTCCGTTCGGCGCCGCCCTGGGAGTCTGCACGCCTGTGACATCTTCCGCGTTCAAGGCCATCGGCAATGATACCAATGAACCTAAAAACAGGATTTTGGCAATTCTATTCTTCATTATTCATCTTCCTTTCTTATATGATTATTTGTCTTCGATTTTCCTGGCTGCAAGCATTTCCCCGATGGTAACTGCCTTGCCAGACCAGTCTGACAGGTTTTCCGTAGGAGTGACCGGTTTTGCCGACACAGTCACAAACACCTTTGTGACCGCCTTGGAATGCTCCACCGCGCCGACAAGATATTTCAGCACCGGAATGTCACCCAGGAAAGGCATGCCGTTGTACTGGCTCACATCCTGCTCCCTGTCAAAAGTCCCGAGAAGCTTCTCGGTCCCGGCTGCAACAGTCAGCCAGGATTTGAAGTTGTTCACGTTCTGGATTGGAGTGCCCTTGCTCGTCTGCTCGACCGTGTCGATGATGTTCATCTCGTATCCGAATTCGACCATCGCGGCCTTCTCCCCGGTTTCGCCGGTGAAGTTGATTGTCGGCCTCCTCAGATAGAAGTAGAAGTCTGACTGCGACTGCTTCACGCTCACGTTCTGCTTGTCATCCTTCTGGATGCTCTGGTAGTCCGGCGTAAACTTGAGCTTGTACTTGGCCTTTGAAAATGCGTTCGGCCCGGGATCGTTCGAATAGTCATTGACGAGTGTCAAAGCCCCCGATGTCGCGATCTTCGCTTTTCCCTTCTGGGCGAGCATCCTGATGAATGTCATGTCAATATTCGGGGCGACCATGAAGCCTCCCCATCCATGCGAGGCATAGCCCGCAATGTCGGTCATGTTCGTAAAGTTTGAGGCCTGCGTGAAGGTCTTCATATTCAGGAAATCCCAGCCCGCGTTGAAGATGTTCGCGCCGGGCCCGTTCTTCCAGTTGATGTAGTCTATGCCAAGTTCCTTGACATCGTTCTCATTGATCTCGTATACATTCAATGTCAGCTCCACCTGCGGGACCGGACAGTCGAACGCCTGGTAGTACTTGAGTGCGCCCTCCCCCTTGGACCTCACGTCTTTCCAGTAGAACATGTTGTTGTCAGGATCGAAGAAATAAGACCCGTCGGAACTTCCGACTGCGGGACCTATCGGGAAGAAATCAACTGAAGCCCTGTGTTCAGGATAGTACACGAATTTGGTGATGCCCGTGCTCTGGATGACTGAGTTCTTCCCATCAGCTGTTCCAGGACGGTCGATCTTCTCGATCATGTCGTCGATGTACGGAACCATCGCCACCGGCATGTTCACCGTAAGCAGTTGTTTTTTATTGGCCTTGTCGTTCATTCTCTCAACGCTCGATGAACTGTCATAGCGCTGTACCGCTCCAAGGACAAACGGCGTTATGTCGGCGGCAAGGGTGTTCTTCAGGTCATAGACCTTGGATGTGAAATAGGCCTGATCCCTGTCCTCCGTGACCCTGATCTCCCGCGTCTCCTGGGCGAAAGCGGAACTTGCGCAGATAATCACTGCAGTTCCAACCACCAGGACTCTCTTTTTCATTCTCATTTTCCAAGCCTTTCTCTTTTCGTTTATAAACAGATTTTCTTTTT
>JBAQUG010000451.1:0-28462 GCA_049297395.1 Victivallales bacterium
GCAGGGGATTGTAAACCCTCTGTTGACGGTGGATCTCGATTGTGCAGGAAATGTGTATAGCAGACAGGGCTTCAGCCTTTTGAGATTCCGTTAAGAACGCTCGAACACGAGCTATCCGCCTTCGCCAAAGCGCTACGGCGCGACAGGCTACAAGGGAAAAACCTTAAGACCGACAGGCTCCTAGAAAATTTCATCTGCAACTTTCCTGGCAATGGCAACCCAGTTCTTGATACGCTGCGGATCTCCCTCTACGGTTTCAACGTCTTTGAGGGTTATGTCCACATGGCATTCCCGGCATGCCTCAAGATCCCTCCTGAGGATTGAACGTATCCGATCAGGCGCGAAGCCGTAGCTCACCATGTCCGCAGGGCTGGGACGGTAGCTTATGACATAGTCCTGTCCGATCTGTTCGGCGCACTTCCTGGCATCCGCGAAAGGCGAAACGGCTATGCGGCGCAGGTTCGGTATTTTACGGAGCATGTCGATCTTGCGCGTGAGATCTTCGCAGCAGCCATATGCGACAAGCCCGAATTTTTCCAGGATCGGCAGCTGATACCGCAGCAGGAATTCCTCATGCATTTCCGGTGAGACGGATGTGAATTCCTGGGCCGCCATGTAGCCCCAGAGCCGGCTTCGTCTGACACCGTTCATGTTTGCCGCAGGCGCTTCCAGCTCTTCCGCGTACGGCATGGCCTGGTTCTGGTGGGCGCACAGTCCCCAGTCTCCGGCGGCCTCCGCCTCGTCGTGCGTCTTCAGCACTCCTTCGCCCATGAACTTGACCAGGCGGCGGAGCCATTCAGGATTGTCCATCATGTCCATCATGATATGCTCGATTCCGCGGAGATAGCCCAGTTCGGTTGACAGGTCTCCGGTCCACATGCGGTAGGCCGGGCCGCGATCCACGTTTATGGCGATGATGCCGCCGATTGCGTCAGAAAGCCGCCGTACGTTTTCGGCAGTATTCTCCTCGTCTATCTCATGCCATGGCATCCGGAGCCTGTCAATGTCCGAAAGTTCCCTGAGCGGATAGTCAACCTTGAAGGAGCCTCCGGGTTCGTCGCTGAATTCGCGTTCGACGGAGAAACCCCATCCACTGCACTTATGGCTCGCCTGGACGGTGACCCACGGTTCGAAAATGGAGTCGTC
This sequence comes from Victivallales bacterium, assembly GCA_049297395.1. Classification (GTDB taxonomy): domain Bacteria; phylum Verrucomicrobiota; class Lentisphaeria; order Victivallales; family GWF2-50-93; genus GWF2-50-93. The sequence goes on from JBAQUG010000451.1 coordinate 1,147, forward strand.
CCCCATGGAGCTCCAGAACAGATGCATGCGGAAGAAGTTCTCATATTGACGGAGGAAAGGATCCGTGCAGGCGCACTTTGACTCCGGCATTTCGTTCCAGGCAAATGCGCGGACGTAAATTAGTGGGCGGGTCTTCTTCAAACTGTTGTGCCGCCGCCAGAGAAGGCGGCGCTCGTCCTGTACCGGATCGCTGCAGATCCCGACATATCGTTCCGCCAGATCGCGCAGGATTTTGACATCGCGGACATTCATGGAGGATTCCCTTTCAACCTGTATTTCTATTTTACATTTGCACTATAAACGCCTATATTGATGAATAGAATGCACAAAATCAGAAATAATTTACACTATTCATGCATATCCATCAGGTAACATATAAGATTGGCAATGTACACAGCTGTTCGCCGGACTGGACGTGGAATGTCGCGTCGATGCATGATTATGACTTCTGGCTGGTATGCGCGGGCAGGGGCAGCCTGAACTGCGACGGGGTTGATCACAAGCTGTCCGGAGGGGACAGTTTCATATTCAAACCCGGATCCAGGATCACTGCAACGCACCTGCCGGATTATCCGCTGCAGGTTGTCGCCTGCCACTTCGATATCGTCAAGACTTGGTTAAAGGAATTGACTTCCAGGTCCGACAGGTTTCTTTACCGCAGGCTTTCAAAACCGGAAATTACGGCAGGTCTGCTGGGATTTGCAATACGCAACGCGCAAGCTAAAAGGCAGGAGCAGGCGGACTTCTGGCTGTCTGCTGCGGTGATGTCCTTTTTTGAACCGCAATCCGTGGAAATGGAGGCGGCCACGGGATCTGGCAGGAATCTGGAAAATCTCTGTGCGGAAATCGCAGGGCATCCGGGCAGGAACTGGACGATTGCGGGCATTGCCGGCAAACTCAGATATTCCGGGGATCACTGCAGGCGCCTGTTCCTGAAGTACAAGGGGCTTCCTCCCATGGAATATGTCATCCGCTGCAGGATAGAGCGCGCATGCTTCCTTTTGAAATATACGGACAAGTCGATTGCGGAAATCGCAGACGAGCTCGATTATAAGACCGTCTTTTACTTTTCCAGGCAGTTCAGGAAGGTGACCGGCATCCCTCCCCGGATCTACAGGAATGCGTAGTGTCTAGATTTGCTTGGCGGAAGGACTTCCTCGGAACCTCAAATTCTTTATTCATGTCATTTTCCCTCCTGTATTTGAAAAACATGATTCCAATTCATATTAGTACCTGAATAACATAATATTAGGTTCTGTATGAATCTATAATGGGTTCCACCTGAAGCCCGTTTGGGCTATCTTCAGCGAAGGGCGAAGGATCCAAAGAGGTGTGTCGTTTGAGGAAAAAATGGCGGAATTATCGGATAAACTGTACGAGCAGATGCGAAATTCGCAGGAACTGGACGCGGTAATACGAAGGGATTTGGAGGTTCTGGGCTATGGAGAATAAGAGGGAAATACTTGGCAGGCCAAAGAGTTCCACCATGCTAAAATCAACTGACGCCGGTACGCTGGTGTCCGACCTTCGGAAGATAATCGATGAAACCCGTACAACCGTTGCTGTTGCAGTCAATGCCAGCCTGACATTCCTTTACTGGCGGGTCGGGAAACGCATAAACAAGGAAATCCTGTGTGGACGCAGAGCAGAATACGGAAAGGAGATTCTTACCTCGGTATCTCAGCAGTTGGTCAACGAATACGGCAGTGGCTTTTCCGACAAGAATATTCGACACATGATGAAGTTTGCCGAGTCTTTTTCAAATGAGAAGATTGTCTCTGCACTGCGGAGACAATTGAGCTGGACTCATTTTAAGGCAATCATCTACATTGATGATCCACTCAAGCGGGATTTTTATGCGGAAATGTGCCGTGTTGAGAATTGGAGCAACTGCGGGAATCCGACCGATTGACTCCTGAATTAGTATTCAGGGATCCGTATTTTCTGGATTTCCTGGGGCTGAAGGATCGCTATCTGGAAAAAGACCTTGAAGATGCCATTCTGCGTGAGATTGAACAATTCCTGCTGGAACTCGGCAGCGGTTTCGCCTTTGTCGCCCGCCAGAAGCGCATCCAACTGGACAATGATGACTATTACATAGAACTGAACTTCCACCCCGAAAACTTCTGGAGCGGAAACTGCACAAGGCAGTTGAAACGGCCAGGGCAAGAATCGCAGATCTACCGGAAGAATCTGGCAAGGAGGTTAGAAAATGACCGTCAACGAACTATCGTTGATACGGGACCATCTTTCAGCTTTTCCTGAAGAGATGGGTGTTTCGACGCATCTTTTTCGGGGGTACGCCGAAGAAGCGGTGGAAGACCTTTGAGAAATAATTGCTGTTGTTGAAGCCTACGGCGTATGCCGTCTCGGAAACCGAGAGCTTCCCCTCGTCAAGAAGACAGCGGGCCCTGGTCATCCTGATATGTGTCAGATACTCGAAGATCGTGAAGTCGTTTTCATGGCTGAAGATATGGCATAGATGAAATGGGCTTACACCGGCGTGCCTGGCGATCTCATCGAGTGCAATGGGGCGCGAATAATTGTCTTCAAGGAAGGATTTGACCTTTTTCACAATCCAGCCGCGGTTCTGTTCTTCGGCATTTGTTATTTCATCATTGCCGGTTCTAAGTTTCTCATTTTCTGAAAGGACAAGCATCCTCATCAGTATTTCCGACAGGCGGATCCTCAGGATGAAGTCATGCCGGCTGCTTCCTCCCGTGAAATCACAGCGGAACTGCTGTATGAGGTTCGCGATGGACTCCTTTTTAGGTTTTGACAGCCTGATGAGGGAACTGCATGACATGAGGGAGAAGAAATCCTTCTCGCAGGCCCACTGGAACTGGACCATGAAAACTTTAAGGCCTTCATCGAAATCAAATTCGTCCCTGTGCAGTGTCTTGGAAGGCACCAGAAGCGTGTCTCCGGCAGCGGCCCTTGTTTTCCTCCGGTTCATTACAAGGGAAACGGATCCGGATATGATGTGAAGCAGTTCGCAGTTCCCGGAGACATGGTTGTTTACGGACCAGACAGGATCGAAAATAAGATTGCCCATCGAGTGGATGACAGGCAGATGGTCTTCCAGTTTCATGGACTTTTCCATAAGGTTCCCTCAATAACGCAATGCCCTTCATGTGATAGCAATAATTTACCCTTTACAGTCCGAATCATCGCCAATATAATAAGCCCAGTAATAAAAAATGCACGTGTCCTAACATAAAAGGAGCAATATCATGGGTACACAGAAACTTGCGGTCTGCGGTGGGGAGAGGACGGTTCCGGCCGGAATGATAAAAAATTGGCCTCCGGTCGATGAGACGGACAAGGATTTTGTGATGAAGTCGCTGATGGGCGGAAGCCATGCGTGCGGCCCCAACTGCGAGGCGTTCCAGAAGGAATATGCGGAATGGAACGGAAGCAAGTATGCGATTTTCACGAACAGCGGCACTGCGGCCCTCCACATGGGCATCTATGCCTGCGGGATCGGTGCTGGAGATCATGTGCTTGTTACTTCCTATTCATGGTCTTCAAGCGCCACATGCATCCTTCACCACAACGCCATTCCGATATTCGTGGACATTGACTTCGCGACGATAAATATTGATACCGATAAGATAGAGGCGGCAATCACTCCGAGGACGAAGGCCATTGTCGTCGTCCATCTGCACGGCCTCGCCGTGAACATGGAGAAAGTCCTGGAGATAGCTAAAAAGCACAGGCTCAAGGTCATCGAGGACGCATGCCAGGGGCATGGCGCCATGTTCAGAGGCAGAAAAACCGGAAACTGGGGCGACTGCGGAGCATTCAGCTTCAACCAGAACAAGTGCCTCTGCGCCGGCGAAGGTGGAATGTTCGTGACCGACAATGAGCAGATTTACAGGGATGCTCTCAAGCTCTGGAGCTTCGGCGAGACAAGCACGCCGTCCGAGAAGAGGGATTACCATGCCTACGCTCTCGGATGGATGTACAGGGGCAGTGATCTTGTTGCAGCATTTGGACGCGCACAGCTTGCAAAAATCAACAGATACATTGAAATACAGAATGAAAACGCGGCAGTCCTCAACAGCAGGCTTAAAGGAATCAAGGGACTAATTCTCCCGTACGAGCCGGAACGCGGAATGCACAACTGGTATAATTACACCTCAAGGATAGACATGAAGGCCATCGGATGGAAAGGCAATCCGCAGCTCATGAGGGATGCCGTTATGAAGGCACTAAACGCCGAGGGCGTTCCGGTCAGCGTCTGGCAGAGTTTCGCGCTTCCCGACATGACCGTCTTCAAGGCTAAAAACGCCTACGGGCACGGCTGTCCATGGTCTTGCAACGGAGCAGGGGACGGCGTAGAATACAAGATTGAGAATTATCCCATGGCTGTAAAGCACACCAACAGCCATTTCGGAATGACCACGCCGCTGCGCGCCCCCAACCGCACGGACGCGGCCGAAAAGGTCGCAGATGCCTTCATCAAGGTGTTTGAGAACATTGACAGGATCGATCCGGAGAAAATTCTGAAGTAAGCTGGGACGGATGAATGGATGGGTGGATTGATGGATGAATGGGAAGGATATGAGAAAAGTGACCTGGTGACCGATAGTCCCCAGATACCGGGTTTTTGAGAATTATTTCCCTTTAACCCGGACACTCGGCTTCTTGGACACTTTGCCACTGTAGGCATCGAGTATTTTTTTCACATTCCTTAATGAGGAAAACTTTCAGATGAAAGACATAGTTGTCGTCGGCGTCGGCGTCTCCGGAGTGACTGCGGCTGTTGCCGCAGCCAAAACTGGAAGGGGCGTCTTGCTTGTCGGGAACGAGGGAAGCGTCGGAGGAGACGTCTGCACCGGAATGCCGATACTAGGGGCGTATTCTTCCAGGGGCGGGAAATGTGTCGGAGGCATGCTTGATGAACTCCTTGAAGCTTGCAAGACCGTTCCCGGGGCTTACATCGGGCCGGTTTGCGATTACCGGACCGTGTATGGCCTTTGTGTAAATCCGGCAGCCATGCGAATTGCAATATTGACGTTGTTGAAAAAATATGGCGTAAATTTGCTTCTGAATTCTACTGTAGCCGGTGTGGAATCTGAAAATGAAAAGGTGAACGCAGTAAATGTCGTCTGCGGGAACGGGGAGAGCCGGCACTTTGAATGCAATTGCATCGTCGATGCTTCCGGCAGCGGCAATATTGTGAAAATGGCCGGAGGCAAAGTATTATACGGAGATGCAAATGGAAATATGCAGCCCGTAAGCCTTGTTTTCGGAATGGCAGGGGTGAAAATCGAACCGTTTCTGCGTTTCATAATGGAAAATACTGAAGAGGCTCTTCTGTCTGAAAATCCCGTGTTTGAAACAGACCGCGCAAAAGCCGCTGAACTGCTCTACAGGAGCGGTTATCCGTATGTCGCCCTTTCTTCCCAAGGTAAATTGCTGGGCAAAGCGGTGAAGGAAGGTGAGATGTATCCTTGCACCGCAATGTTCATGACGCCTGTTTCAATGGAGACAGGTGAAATATGCGTCAACTCCACCCGTATAGCCCAATCGGACGCCTCTTGCCCTGAAGCAACATCAAGAGCCGTGCTGGATTTGGCCGGACAAGTCCAGTCCGCCATAAAGTTCTTGTGTGGCCGGGTTCCCGGGTTTGAAGGCGCCGTCCTCTCGTCGGTCGCCTCTCGGCTTGGTGTCCGTGAAACCGGCAGGATCGTTGGCGATTACACCTTGAGTCAGGATGAAGTGGTTTCAGGGAAAAAGCATATCAGCGGGATTGGACAGGGCGCCCATCATGTCGACATTCACGGTGCAGGAACCGCCCAGGTGAGAATCCCGATAAAAGACGGGCGGACATATGACATTCCTTTCGGCTGCCTGCTCCCCGCAGGCTTGAAAAATGTGATTGCCGCAGGCCGTTGTATTTCTTCCGACAGGGGTGCCAACGGTTCAGCGCGGGTCATGGGAACCTGCATGGTGACCGGGCAGGCTGCCGGACTGGCCGCAGCTCTGGCAGTCGGATCCAAAATGGAAAATATGCGTGAAATAAATATTGATGTCCTAAGGAGGTGTCTGATTGAACAAGGGGTGATGTTGTGACTCTGGAAATCGTATTATTTTACTTTTGATGCAACAGGCTGTTTTATAAAAAAAGGATGAATATCATGCATGGCAAGTCAATTCTTATCGGATGGTCGTCGCGGGATGTGACTCCGGACAGGCCTGTGAATCTGCGCGGACAGTTCCATATGCGGATAGCCCGCACAGTAAAGGATCCTGTAACCGTAACCGCACTGTCTGTATCTGCGAAAAACGCAAAGGATGCAAAGTCCTCCTTCATCTGGGTGTCCTGCGACACCGTCGGGATCCCTGATTCCGTGCTTGAAATGAGCAGAACAAAGCTGGGAAAACTCGCCAGGGATTTTCCAGTTGAAAATCTTGTCCTTAACGCCACGCATACGCATACGGCGCCGGAGTCGGGAGGGGGCTGGTTTCCACCGGTTCCAAAAGGCGTCATGAAATCCGAGGAATACGCTGAATTCTTTTCAGACAAAATCGCGGAGGCCGCAGCCGAAAGCTGGAACAGGCGCAAACATGGTTTCATCGCGTGGGGAATGGGGTATGCCCAGATTGGCCACGGTAGAAGAGCCGTCTACTTCGATGATCTGTCGAAGAGACCGGATTCCTGCGAACTCCCGGGCATGAAGACGGAAAAAAACGCCAGGATGTACGGCAATACCTGCGACGACAAATTCGACTGCATCGAAGGCTACGCCGATCATTCGACTCATTTCCTCTTTACCTTCGATGGCAGTAAAAAACTGACCGGCGCTGTCATCAACATCGCCTGCACGGCGCAGGAAACGGAGGGACTGGAAGAGATTTCCGCTGATTTCTGGCACGAGGCAAGAATTGCGCTGAGAAAACAGTATGGGGAAAAACTTTTTGTCCTGGCGCAGTCTTCCGCCGCAGGCGGGCTTTCCCCTCATCTCATGTTCAACAAGGACGCCGGAAAGAGAATGCTCGAGCTGAAGGGAATTTCATCGCGGCAGGAAATAGCCAACCGGATCAAGACGGCTTTCGACGATGTTTTTCCATGGGCTTCGAAGGATATGAAGGACAATGTTGAAATAAAACATCTCTCTGAAACAATAGGTCTTCCGAGAAGAATGATCACAAGGGAGGAATACTTCAAAGCAAAAAAGGGACTTCTTGAGCTTGAAAAAATTCCGCCTTCAAAAGCAAAGGATGCGGATGCAGGATTGCGGGAAGATTCGGTAGTTTTTGCCAGGAAAAGGCGCTGCCAGCGCATACTCCAACGTTATGAGGAACAGAATAAAAACAGAAACTGCAGGATGGAACTGCATGTCATCCGGATTGGCGATATCGCTTTTGCAAGCAACACCTTTGAACTGTTTACCGACTACGGGATCAGGATACAGGCGAGGAGTCCTGCCACACAGACATTCGTGGTTCAGCTCTGCAGCGGCGGAAGAGCCAGCTATCTGCCTACGGAACTGGCGGAGAAAGGTGAAAGCTACAGCGCCTGTATTTATTGCAATGAGGTCGGACATGAAGGCGGAGACGTCCTCGTGGAGGAAACGGTCAGACAGATAAAGACGATGTGGAAATAGATGGAATACTTGTTTTCAGGAAAGTTTTAAAAGAATAGGAATACAAGGGTTTACAGGAGAATGCGAATATGGGAAATATTACAGCAAAAGAGAACATGCTGAGAATATTGAAGGGAAAACCGGCGGAATGGATTCCGATAGTTATCTACTCTGATCCATTCAATCATCCCAATATTGACACCATGCCGGCTGATCTTGCTGAAAAATTCCGGAAAGACGTGGGCAATTGGGGAAAGTGCGGGGAACTTTCCATGGCTCTGTCGGAATATCTGGATATTCATGAATCTCGGAAACATCAGAAATTACTGGAGCAAAAATTATGAAATCGGGAAAGATTCTCATCGGATGGGCTTCACGGGATGTCACTCCGGATAAAAAAGTATCCCTTTTATTTTGTGGATTTCGGCATGCGGATCAAGGCCCGCAGCAAGGCCGTCCAGACATTCATTATCCAACTGGCAGGCAACGGATCATATCTGCCGACTGAGAGGGCGATGCGAGGCGGCGGTTACGGCGCGTATGTCGCCAGTACGCCAATCGGTCCGGACGGAGGACAGATGATTGTCGAGGAGTGTTTGAAGAATATTGATGAGTTATTTAACAGTTCAAATTACGGAGCACATTAATTATGAAATCCGGTTTTTATGAAATTGACATCACCCCGCCTGCGGGAACAAAAAAAATTGGTTGGATGGTTGACCTGGAAGCAAAGACTTTCCTTGATCCATTATTTGCGAGAGTCGCAATATTCCAAGATGAAAAAGGAGGCAAGGCCGCTTTTATCCAGATTGACACGCTGAGTGTCAGGTGGAGCGACACGGACGATCTCAGGAAAAGGATTTCCGCAGAATGCGGTTTTCCCAGAGGTAATATCATGGTTGCTGCCACACATAATCACGCAGGCCCGGCCATTGCCAGGGTTGCACCGGTTGAGAAAGAGAAGAAGTATGTCGAAGACTTAAAGAAAAAATGTGTCTCCGCATTTGTACGGGCGCTGTCCAGCATGGAAGAGGTCGAAGCTGGGTTTTCAAGCGTCAAGGAGTTTGACGTGGCATTCAACCGGCGGACGGTGATGCGTGACGGTACGACAAAATGCCAGGTGTTTTCCGCCTCTAATCCGGACGCATTATACGTGGAAGGCCCGGTTGATCCCGAAGTCGCAGTAGTAATTGCGAAAAACAAAAGCGGAAAGATGATTGGCGCATTGGTGAATTTTTCATGTCATCCTACCCATCATGGCAGTACGGATGAAATTTCCGCAGGATTCCCCGGCGTACTGGCGGCGAAAATGAGGGAATGGGGCTGTCCTGTTACTCTCTTCCTAAATGGCGCCTATGGCAATGTGATAACCGTTGACTTTCAACACGGTATTTCCCTTTCAAAAGAGCAGGCGGGCGAACGGCTTTTCGCGGATGTTGAGAAGGCCTTTGGGCAGATGACTTTCCTGTCCGATTTTTCCGTCGCGACGAATTCATCCACAATAAAACTGCCGTTCCGGAATATTACCGATGACGAATATCATGGCCGCGTCCGGGGCGCTCAGCGCTATAGTAGCGACGAGCTCTATGAGAAGGATATCGACCTGATAAAAGCCAAGACAGCCAAACTCGGCTCTCAACCTGCAGAGATCCAGGTCATCAGGCTCGGCGACTGGCATTTTGCCGGTATTCCGGCCGAATATTTTGTTGAGCATCAGCTCCGCATCAAAACGGAAACTTTTCCGAAGCGTTCATTTGTAGTGGGCGGAGCAAATGGCATGATCGGTTATGTGCCCACAAAGGAGGCCTTCACCCGCGGCGGCTATGAGACCACGCTGGGACCGCCAAGCCGGATGGCTCCGGAAACGGGAGACATCCTGGCCGATACAGCCATAAAGCTGATTAAAAACATATAGAAGGATAAAGAGGAATATGAAGAATCATCAGAATTGGGAAAAAGCCAGGCGGCGTTTTACAGATCTGTGGGAAAATAAACATACGAAAATTCCCTATGTCGGAATCAGAGTCAACAAGGAAAGCATGCAGCCTTGGCCGTCCCAGCCGGCAAAAGATGAAGATTACTGGCTTGATCCGGAATGGAATGCAAAAAGGATACTTGTCGACGTGGAAAATCAATACTGGCTCGGGGAAACTGTTCCCGGTCAGTTGTTATTGGCGGGCTGGATGATTTCACTTGGAGGCAGACCTGCGTTTAATCGGCATACCATCTGGTTCGAACCGTATCAGAAAATTGATTTCAACAAGCCGTCACCATTCCGCCATAATCCGCTCGATCCCTGGTTTCTGAAATACAGACGCCTTTTTGAAGCCGTCGTCAAAATGGCGGCCAAGGGGGAATTCGGAGTCAACCCCATGATGGGATTGCCGGCGAATGATTTGTTGTCCATGCACATGGGAACGGATAATTTCTTCTTCGCTATGATGGATCACCCGGAATGGGTTCGTGAAGCCATCATTCAAGGCGCCGAAGATCTGTTGAACGTCAAAAGGGATCTTTTAAAATTCGCGGAGAAACATCTCGGTGATTTATGCTACAGCGGTGTCGGCTGGATGCCCCTTTGGTCACCCAAACCGTATATCCGCACCCAAAGCGATGTGTCGTGCATGTTGTCCCCGGACATGTTTGAGAAATTTGTGCTGCCGGAGCTGGAGATCTACGGCAAGGAATTCCCGCTGTGGTACCATCTGGACGGCGGTGACGCCAGACAGCATCTGCCAATTCTGTTCTCATTGCCGTATTTGAAGTTTATTCAATACACGCCGACGCCGTCGGAGCCGGGAAATGGCATGGAACATCTTGAGCTTTACAGGCAGATACAGGAGGCGGGAAAGATAGTCCATGTCAGTATTTCCTCCGATCGGATAACCGAGAAACTCGTCAAGGAGCTCGATCCATCCAAAATTCTTTTTGACACGAGGACGGAAACCCTGGCGCAGGCGGAAGCTCTGCTGAATAAAATTGGGAAATGGTGCGGCTGATTTGGAATCATCCTGCATTTTTGAAAATAGCAAACAGGTTTGGAAAGGGTTGGGGTGCGGGGAAGGGAAGAACCTTTCCTTAAAAGGTTTTCCCTTCCCCGCATTTAAGATTTTTTAATGAAATGAAAGGGTATGTGAAAATGAGTGGTTTTAAAGTTGGAATTCAGTTGTACACGGTGCGCGAACCTTTGAGCAAGGATTTTGAAGGTACGTTGCAAAAACTGTCTGAAATGGGCGTAAAAGGGGTTGAACTGGCTTACTTTTATGGCGGACTTGAACCGGATGCGCTGGCTAAGCTCATGAAAAAGCTGGGTATGGAAGTCTGCGGCATCTATGAAGGTTTCGACAACATCTGCAACCCTGACAGCAAGGTGTATGAGTATGCAAAGGCTATGGGATGCAAGTATCTTACCTGCGGTCTGGGTTTGCAGGCCTTCAAGGATGATTTTCCCGGATGTGTCACAAAATTCAAAAAGGCATGCGAGGTCGCCTCTTCAAAAGGCATGACTGTCTGCTATCATGCACATTCCCATGAATTCGAGAAAATCAACGGCGAATTAATCATGGATAAAATTCTGGCTGGAGTGCCGGCAATGGCATTTGAAGCGGACACCGCCTGGATCCAATGTGGTGGCGAAAATCCCGCCGGATATGTAAAAAAACACCTGTCCCGTATCCCGCTCGTGCATTTCAAGGATGTCAAGGCTGACAAGAAGATCACCGAGCTTGGCAATGGCGTGGTGGATTTTCCGGCGGTGCTGAAGGTCATCCGCAGTTCAAAGGTCAGATGGGTGAGCTATGAACAGGACAATACCGACCTTACGCCGCTTGAAAGCACAAAGATAAGCATGGACTATTTGAAATCCATCCTATAAAAAACTGGAGTGTCGTTCAATGATCAAATTCGCGGTGATGACTTTTATGTATGACGGTTGGATCAAGCGCGGCGGTTCGCATGAGGAATTGATCCGGGTACTGTCAAAATCAGGGGTCGAGGGCATTGAAGCTTTCTGCAATCTCTTCATGGATGACGATGGACTGATTAAACTGTATCGGAAGCAGATGGCCGACGCCAGCCTGGCGATGCCGGTAATGGATCTCATTTCCAATCTGGCCTGCAGGGAAAAATCCCAGCGGGACGAGGCTTACGAAAAAATGCGGAAGGGGATTGATGTCTGCGACGCCATGGGCTCTGAAATTGTCCATGTCGCCGGCTGCGCCCCTGTTGAAGGAGTCAGTCCTGCGGACGGCAGGAAACTAATCGCCGAAGGACTCATGGAGTTTGTCGACGACGTTGAAAAACGCGGCATGACCCTGGCGTTCGAGGACTTCAACCCGTCTCCGGGGCTGATCTGTTCAGCGGCGGATTGCCTGGATATCCTCAAGCTTACCGGTGGCAGGGTGAAGTTCGTATTTGACACCGGCAATTTCGAGGCCGTGGGGGAACATGCAGAGGACAATTTCGCGAAACTGATCGCCCATACCTGTCATTTCCACTTTAAGGACTTTAAACCCATAGATGATATCAAAGTACAGCGCGGCGCGCATTTCGGGCAAGGAGTGATAAAGAACCGGGAAGTGGCCGGGATGATCAAGAATTCCGGCTACAGCGGCTGGGTGGCCCTGGAATCATATCTGCAGGGGGACAACGGCCCTGTGGAAACGGTTCAGCCGGAACTGGAGCTGCTTAAATCCTGGTTCTGACGGACAAATTTCGCCTTCTGAAACGAAAGCCCTATCTTCCCCAGTAGCGCGCATAAATAACGCGGGTTGAAATTGACGCTGTCCATATGGATTATGTGCGCATATCGGGAGTATCCTCGCCAAAATCGACTGTCCACAGGCTGATGAAAAGGTACGGCTGGAAAAAAGTTAAATCAGAAAAAGGAGCGGCTGCCTGGAAAATGTCCCAGAACGTTCCCCGCAGGAATCAGCAGCTGATTCCTGTTATAGTTTTTCATTTTAATAAATTCCTCTTTGAATTTATTAAAATGAAAAACTACAGTTCAGTGAATATTTACCAATGCCCTGTTCCTGTATTGGCTTGGGCTGCAACCTTCAATGTGGCGGAAGACCCGGTTGAAATGCGTTAGGCTGTTGAAGCCGCAGGAGAAACATATTTCCGTTATGCTCTTGCTGGTGTTTGTCATGAGCTTTTTAGCCTCAGCCACCCGCTTTGCCTGAACAGCCTGGACAAATGACATTCCTGATTCTTGTTTGAATATATGAGAAAAATGGGCGGGCGAAAGGCGGACATGGGTTGCAACATCGGAGAGCCCCAGTGATGTATTATGGAAATGCCCGGCAATAAATTCTTTTGCACGCCGGATTTCATCCCGATCCAATCTCGCTTCCAATTCCTTGATTTTCTGGAGACTGTCGCACAACTGCAAGGCGAATAACTCAAGGAGTTCCATCACGTATCTGATTTTTTCCCTTGGAAGATACGGGGATTCGAAATAGGCGCGTCTCAAAACAGATTCAGGATAGTCCAGCCATGAAATCTGCTTTAAGAAACGCTTGCAGGCAATCTGACTTGGCGGTTCAGGAAGAACTTGTCCGCTTGATATTGTGGCAACATGCCTTCCCTGGACAAAAACTGGGACAGCCATATCCAAAAATCCGGCATGGCAGGTATATAATTGGGGTTTGCTGTTCTGGACGGCCTTCTTATGATAACGGCGGTCGCAATTGGTACATCGAAGCAATCCTTCGGAGTTGCCGCGAATCAAGCGGCAGAGAGGACTTCCGCCCTTTAAAGAACTTGACGTTCCGCGGATAATCCCTTCCGGAGAGTTCAACGCCATGACCAGGCCCGTCAGCTTCATAAGGAGTTTTGTAAATTCAGTGAATCTGCCTGATTCTGCAAGATGTTCAAAATCAACGTTGGTTTCCATTTACAGCCTCTTTAATGACAGGATGAAGACTTAAGATATTTTGACAGGATAACAGGATTAAACTGGATTTAAATACTAAATTCTGTCAATATTATAGCGTCAATCGAAAGAAATGTAAAGTTATTCGAAAAAAATGGAGAGACATTTGATGTTAATGAAAATATAGTTTGTCCATGAAAAACAAACAGGATATTGCATCTGCTGCTTTTCCAACAGGCGAAATGGAAACAGCGTCCCGTGGCGTCATGTTGAAATATCTCGGACAGGCGGGATTTCTTCTCATGCGACAAGAAGGGAAAAAGATCGCAATTGATCCATATCTTTCCAATTGCGTTGAAAGAATTGCAGGATTCAAGCGGATGCAGCCCGCCATGGCGACTCCGGATTCCCTTGAGCCTGACATCGTGCTGTCAACCCATTCCCATCCCGACCATCTTGATGTTGACGCGTTTCCAGCTTTCATATCACGCCAAAATACCTTTTTCATTGGCGCACCTGACTGCGAGCCTGCTTATATGTCGTTGGGAATTGACAAGAGCCGCTACAAGATCCTCCGGGCAGGAGAAAGCACAATGACAGGCGGAGCGACAATCCGTGCGACTTATGCAGATCACGGGGAACTGGCTCCTGATGCAGTAGGATTCCTCATAGAGATTGATGGGATTAAAATATACAATGTCGGAGACAGCGGATTGTCCACGGATAAAATTCTTAAGTCTCTTGGAGATGTTGATGTGGATATCATGATAGCGCCTATCAACGGGGCATTTGGGAATCTCAACGCCCTTGAAGCATGCGCATTAGGAGCCGCCGTGCGTCCGAAGATGCTTATGGGCTGTCATTTCTGGATGTTTGTCGAGCAGGGAGGCGATCCTGCGGCATTTTTAGACGAGTCAAAGCGTTTGGGATTGAACGGAAAGATTATGGCGACTGGGGAAATTTTACAGTTATAGAGATTGTTATCATATCGAAGAAAAAAGGAAACCAAATATGATTTATGCCGACATTGTTCAAGCGTCCGAAATGCAGGACGCGAAAGAGTGGCTGTCGAAGATGCTTGCGCTGTTGCGTGGTTCGGGAACTGGTAACTTGCGGGCCGAAATCAAGTCTGCCAAACAGGGATATGGAAGACTCAGTTTCAACCGTTCAGTCGAAAAAGGGCCTCTCCGCCTCCAGGGAAAAGTTTATCAGACCGGTTTCGGCACGCACACGGACAGCATGATCGAAATCAAACTGCCGCGTCCTGGAAAACGACTCGTCGGGCTGGCAGGTGTTGACGACAATGATTACACGCGTGCCCATTCCAAGGCACTCGTCTTCTCCGTCATTTCTGGCAGCAAGGAGATTTGGAAGAGCGGTCCGCAAACTGTGGATGCAGCGCCGGCTGTCGTGAACGCTGATCTCGGTGGCGGAAACGAGTTCACGCTCCAGATCACCGGTAATCTCAATGGCGGACATGCCAACTGGGCTGATATGAAAGTCATCCTCGATGACGGCTCATCTCTTGTGCTTGGCACTCCGACCGAGCAAGGCGAATGCTTCTCCTTCACCTACGGGGAGCATCACTCTGGAGAATTTCTCAAAACTTGGAAACTGACGGAGGAGAAAAGCTCGAACCAGGGCGATTTCACCGTGCATCGGCTTACACGTGCCGATCCGGCAACCGGATTGAAGGTGACTATTGAGATCAAGGAATATGCGGAATTTCCCGTTGTGGAGTGGATGTTGCGCTTCAAAAACACCGGAAGCAAAGACACACCCATCCTTGAAGCGATACACTCCTTGGATGTCATGTTACTCAATGACGCAGTTCTGCACCATCACACAGGCGACTACTGCGCCCAGGACGGCTACGAGCCGCATAAGGCCAATTTGACACCAGAAACCAATTTCATTTTCGCTCCCGATGGAGGACGTCCTACCGACCGGGCCTGGCCTTACTACAATCTGGAATACCCCATTGAAAACAAGGGCGTAATCGTTGTGGTGGGCTGGTCGGGGCAGTGGGCTTCACAGTTCCAGGGACAAGCGGATCATGTCCGCATCAAAGCCGGCCAGGAACTCACGCACTTCAAGCTACTGCCCGGCGAAGAGGTACGCACTCCTCTATCGGTATTGATGTTCTGGCGTGGTGATCGGACACACAGCCACAATGTCTGGCGCCGCTGGATGATGGCCTGCAACATGCCGCATACCGGTGGCCATTTGCCCGGACCAATGCTTCCGGCATACACGGGACGCTGGTTCGCCGAAATGGGAACTGCTACTACGGATACACAGATCGCCTTCATAGACCGCTATGTCGAAGAAGGCATCAAGCTTGATTACTGGTGGATGGACGCGGGCTGGTATCCCTGTGACGGCGAATGGAATAAGACCGGCACGTGGGAACCTGACGCGAAACGCTTTCCAAAAGGCTTGCGGGAAATAGCCGATTATGCGCGGACAAAAGATATAAAGACGCTGGTTTGGTTCGAACCGGAACGCGTCACCGATGGCACATGGCTGTCACTGAACCATCAGGAATGGTTGCTTGAAGGGACGCTTCTCAATCTTGGCAATCCCGACGCCCTCAAATGGTTGATTGAACATATCTCCAAGGTCATTGTCGAACAGGGAATCGACCTCTACCGGCAGGATTTCAACATGGCACCGCTCACTTACTGGCGCAAGGCCGATGCCCCGGACCGGCAGGGAATCACCGAGATCCGCCATGTCGAAGGTTATCTCGCATTCTGGAAGGAACTCCGACGCCGCTTTCCGAATATGCTGATCGATTCCTGTGCTTCGGGCGGACGCCGCAACGATTTGGAAACCATGCGCCTGTCCGTGCCCCTGCACAAGACAGACTACAATTACGATGATAATCCGACAAAACAGGCATTCCACCACTCGCTTGCGCTTTGGCTGCCGTATTTCGGCGCATATGTCCTGCCTGTGGATACGGTCGACACTTACGCGTTCCGCAGTTCCATTGCCCCGATGACGTTGCTCACCTACGATCTGCGCCGCCATGACATGGACTGGAACAAATTGAAAAATCTGACCGAGGAATGGCAAAAAGTCGTCGATACTGAATATTTCTACGGCGATTATTATCCGCTTACTGAATACACTCGGAGCGAAGGCCAGTGGATTGCCTGGCAGTTCCATCGTCCGGACAAAGGAACCGGTATCCTGCAGGCCTTTCGCCGCAAGGACAGCCCTTTCGAATCCGCCCGTTTCAAACTGCGCGGACTTGAT
Organism: Victivallales bacterium; assembly: GCA_049297395.1. Classification (GTDB taxonomy): domain Bacteria; phylum Verrucomicrobiota; class Lentisphaeria; order Victivallales; family GWF2-50-93; genus GWF2-50-93. Next base: position 17,881 of record JBAQUG010000451.1, read on the forward strand.
GCGGCGGAGACTTATCTTGTCACCGACATGGACAAGCCCGAAGTCACGGAACAAATCAGCGGCAAGGAACTTATGGAATCGGGTCTGGAAATCAGGATGACCCATGCGCCTCAGGCGGCATTATATTTGTATAGGAAGAGAGTATGATCTCAGGAAATTGTATTTTAGACAGGATAACAGGATAAACGGGATTTTAAAATGGATTTTAATATTAAGTTGCAGTCAAAGAGCACGTCAGCAGTGACGTGGCTATCCGCCGCGGCGGACTGTAGCCGCGTCACTCTGCTGACGCGTTCTTTTCCCGATGAATGTAACGTGCGATGAAAATATCCATAGAAGGAATTTGATTATGGCAAAATCTCAAAAGACATCGTCGGTTCCGCCAGTTATTCTGGACGGTGATGACTGGATGCTGGCCATTGATCCAAAAAACGTCGGCATGGAGAAGCAGTGGTATCAAGGACCAACACCGGAGGCCAAGTCCACGCGGGTTCCCTGGATTATTCAAGATGCATTCCCTGGCTATCATGGCGTGGCCTGGTATTGGCATGACTTTGCCGTATCCCAAAATCCGCACAAGCAAGGCCGCTATCTCTTGCGTTTTTGGGCGGTCGATTATAAGGCGGACGTATGGCTCAATGGCCAACATGTCGGCGGATACGAGGGTGGTGAGACGCCATTTGTCCTGGATGTTACAGAGGCGGTCAAGCCCGACGGGAACAATCGGGTCGCCGTGCGTGTCCTGAACCCCACCCACGAGCGGATCGACGGCATCGTATTGGACGAAACACCGCATCGCTGCAAATACATGCCATACGCTGCCGGTGGAACATACAATCATGGTGGCATTGTGGATTCAGTCGAATTGCTGTCCGTTCCGTCCGTGCATATTGAGGATCTGTTCTGTCGTCCTGCTCCCAGCACCGGTCTAATTCGTATTCAGGCGACCGTACGAAATACGGCGAAAAGCCCGACATTGGGTCACTTCGTGTTTACAGTTGCGCCAGCGTCTGGTGGCCGGGTGCTGCATGAAGCTCGCATCGAGCGAGAACTGCCCGCCGGTGAAACGCTGATTGAGGCGACTTTGCAGGTTGAATTCCCTCACTTGTGGGATTTGAACGATCCCTATCTGTATTCCGTGACGGCGAGCGTGCAGGCAGGCAGTGCAACCTCGGTTGACGAGCATTCGACACGCTGCGGATTTCGCGATTTCCGGTTCGAGAACGGCTATTTCCGTCTCAATGGACATCGTCTCTTTCTGCGATGTTCGCATACAGGCAACTGTTATCCCGTCGGACTTCAATTGCCTCATGACCCCGATTTGGCTCGGCGCGATATGCTGAATGCCAAGGTCATGGGGTTCAACACCGTCCGCTTCATCGCGGGAGTGGCGATGCGCTGCCAGCTGGATCTTTGCGACGAGATTGGGCTGATGGTGTACGAAGAATCCTATGCTGGCTGGCTACTTGCTGATTCGCCGAAGATGGCGGAACGGTTCGACCGCTCGACGGCAGAAATGATTCTGAGGGACCGCAACCACCCGAGCATCGCTGCCTGGGGTTTGCTCAATGAAACCTTTGATGGCCCGGTCTTTCAGCATGCGGCGTCAGCACTTCCGAACATTCGACGCCTGGACGACAGCCGGATGATCCTTCTGAACAGCGGCCGGTTCGATGCCCGTTTCGATATCGGTTCCATCTGCAATCCGGAATCAATGGTCTGGGAATGCCTGCTTGGCGGGGAGGGACCGGACGCTCCTTCAGCAAAATCTATATTGCCCCCGGATCCGGGCTACTTCGAGCATGTTGGCGATGCACATGCCTACCTGAGGGTTCCGCACACCGCCGAAACGATCCAGTTTCTACGTACTCTCGGTCACAAGACCAAGAATGTTTTCCTCAGCGAATATGGAATCGGCAGCGCCGTGGATTTGTGGCGCACCGTCCGTCATTATGAACGGCTTGGAAAAGACGGCCTGGAAGATGCGAAATTCTATCAGGACAAATTGGATCGCTATCTCGCTGATTGGGAGAGATGGCGGCTCGACGAGTGCTTCGACAGGCCTGAGGATTTTTCCCTGCAAAGTCTGAAGAAAATGGCCGGCCAGCGAACGCTTGGACTCAATGCCATCCGCTCAAACCCGAATCTCGTCGGCTACAGTTTGACTGGATTGGTTGATCAGGTCATGTGCGGCGAGGGACTGACCACGCCATTTCGCGAGTTCAAGCCTGGCACTATGGACGCGATGTCTGAAGGTTGGGCACCGTTGCGGCTTTGCCTGTTTGTAAATCCAGTCAACATCTATAGCGGCACACGAGTGAAATTTGAGGCGGTGCTGGCCAACGAGGACGCTCTGCCGCCGGGCGAGTATCCCGTTCGTCTGCGCGTGGCTGGTCCAAATCACACCCGCCTGTTCGACCGTACCGTGATGGTCAAGATTCCGGATTCGAAGAACCGTTCCGAGCCGCCGCTCGCTTTGCCGGTATTCTCTGAAGAGGTATTGATTAACGGGTCATCTGGAAAATATCGGTTCCTGGCGACGATCGAGAAGGGCGCCGCCGCCACCGGCGGAGAAACCGAATTCCATGTGGATAATGCGGCGGAGATTCCCGCCATTGACGGCGAGGTGGTGCTGTGGGGTTCAGATGATGAACTGGTGCAATGGCTTTCCAGCCGCGGCATCCGTGTCCGGCCATTTAATTCTGCGAAGCAGACCGAAAATGAAGTGATCCTGGTTTCGAACAAACCTTCCGTGTCGGGCGGCCCAAAAGGATTTGATGAACTTGTCCAGCGAATCAACGGCGGCGCCACTGTGATTTTTCTTTCGCCGGAGGTATTTAAAGGGAAGCCACTCGCGGCAGATGGCGTAAAAGTGGAACTCTCGGACACCGTTCGCTATGAAGGCGATGTTTTTGAAGTCGCAAATGTGCCCAAAGAGGAAGAAAAATACTTCAACAAAGTGCTTTGGGGTGATTTTACGTATTCCATTTCAGGCTTGCCCGCGTCGGAGTATGTCGTGGAACTGGGCATGTGCGAAGGTTGTCATCTTCAGGCGGACCGGAGGCTTTTTGACGTCGTGATCAATGGAACGCCTGCGCTCGAGAACTTCGATATTTTTAAGGAAGCCGGCGGCGCCAGGCTGGCGGTGACACGTCGTTTTCCGGTCACTGTCGCTGAGGGTGAGATCAAAATCCATTTTGTTGACCGCAAGGCCGGCGCCTCGGCGTGTCGCCTGCGGATTTTTGATCGCGAAGGTAAAATCGTCGCCGAACACGGTGCGTTAGCACACAAAGGGTATCTCTCGTTCCCCTTCGAAAATGTCGGCTCGTTTGGCAATATCCAAAAAGGTTGTGACCTCTATCTCAAGGACGAGTGGGCGAAAAACCATCCGATCTTTGAAGGGTTGCCCGCAGGCGGGATCATGGACTGCACGTTTTATCGGGAGATTATCCCCGACGTTGTCCTTATTACGCAGAAGGCACCTGCCGAAGCGGTTGCGGGCGCGATCAAAGCCTCCCAGGATTATTCTTCAGGATTGATGGTCTCCGTTCACAATCTTGGGAAGGGCCGTTTCATTCTAAATACGCTTCTGATTCGTGAGAATCTTGGACAAGACCCGGCTGCTGAGCGATTACTAAGAAACATGCTACGCTATGCTTCTCGCAAGACAGAATCACAAGGAAGACGATAAAAATTATTGAATTGTATAGGAAGTTGTATTTTAAGGCAATGTGGAAGCCCCCCTGCGGGCTTGCCCCGCAGGAGGCAGAGATTGGAAGGCTAACAAAATGGTCCTTAGCTCGTCAATCTCCCTTTCCTGCCAGATAAACTGGCAGGGGAAGTTTAAAACTAAAAATCCCGGCGAAGCCGGTTAAGTCCAAACAGGGAAATGCAGTCTCAAAAAGGAGAAATCTACAATGTCCATTCATTACGCTGTTCCGGAACACTTGCCGAAAAAGCTGACCATCTCTTTCTGGCTGTGGAACTACTTCTACGGAATCAAGAAAGGAGAAGTGTTCCACAATCTTGAGCAGTGCTTTGTCGAGCTCAAGGAACGCGGCTTCAATACCATCCGCATCGATTCGGGGGCGGGGCTCTGTCACACGGCCGACGGCGAACCCCGCGGCCAAATCCACCTCCACGAGCCATTCCCGGGCTATAGTACCCTGCGCCAGATGGATCAGCGAACCGATATGTCCACGCAAGGCGGATGCCAGTGCGATGTGCTGGACAAGGTCATAGAGCTTTTCGAACTGGCGAAGAAACACGATGTGTACGTCATCCTGTCGAGTTGGTTCTATCTGCATACGTTCTGGTTCGTGGAGGACGATCTGGTGGAGGAGTTTTTCGCGCTGCCGCCGGAAAAGCGTTTCATGCGGTTCGCCGTGGATACCGACCGTATTCTGGCCGTGCTCAAGGCGCGCGGACTGGAAAAGCAGATCGCATTTGTCGAGATCTTCAACGAGTTCGATGCACTCTTCGGATATTGGAAACTGGAGAAGCTCGGAAAGACGTTGGCCGATTTCCGCCGGTGGCACGAGGAGGCCCTGGACATGCTCAAGGCGCGCCATCCCGACCTGCTCTTTGCCATCGACACCTGCCATTCAGGCGTCAACCGCGAGATGCTGCCGCGGAACGCCCACGTGTGGAACCACCACATGTATTACAGCTGGGGGGCATATACGAAAGTCTTCGAGGCACCTGTATACGAGAGCGGTTTTGATTTCGTACATTCCAGCAAACATCCTGTGGTGGGTCGCTTTCTCCGCTCGCCGCAGATTCCGATCGAGGCGGTTCGTTCATGCCGGAAATACCTCCAGTACGTGGAACAAAGCTGGCCGATCCGCGTCTGGCTCTACAACAATCTTGATGAGCGGAAACTCCCAGAGCTGGAACGCTTCCTGAACGAGCACCTCTCGAGCCAGATTACCGAATATAAAAAGGATATAGACGACAACATCCGCAAGGCACTGGAAACGCGCAAGGCGCTTTTCCAGGACATCATTCTCGTCGTCGGGGAAGGCGCTACATACTGCGCCCACCCGAAGATGCGCTGGGAGGAAAAGTCGGATGCCTACTGGGAGCTTGTCGGCTATGCCACGCGCCGCCTGAAGGAGGAAGACTACTGGGGATGCGTGGCCCGGACGAACTCCGGACCGGAAGATCCTGTCTGGCGGGAATTTCCCGAACGGCTTCAGCACGCGACGGCGGTATTTTCAGAAAAACAAGGAATAGAAAAATGAAAGACAATCTTAAAGGCAAAAAAGTATTAGTCACCGGTGCAGGCACTGGAATTGGGAAAGGGATTGCAATTGAGTTTGCAAAGGCGGGAGCAATAGTCGCTCTTCATTATTCCAGAAGCTCGAAAGGTGCGGAAGATGCCGTAAAGGAAATCCGGGAACTCGGTGGCAGAGCCGCCGCCTTCAAAGCCGATTTCGAAAAAATCGAGCCCCTGAGGGAAATGGCCCGCGAGGCAATATCATTCCTGGGAGGACTGGATGTCCTCGTGAACAATGCGGCGATAACCATGAACAAACCGTTCGAACATGTGACCATCGAACAGTTTGACATCCTCTATCATGTGAATGTACGAGCCCCCTTTTTCCTTACCCAGGCAGTACTTCCCGAGCTTGAAAAAAGCAGGGGGACGGTGGTCAACATCACGTCGATACATGCGTTCGAAGGACACCAGGAACATTCCGTATATGCAGGAACCCGCGGCGCGATAGTCGCATTCAACAGGGAACTGGCAATTGAACTGGCTCCCCGCGGTATCCGCGTGAACGCAATAGCTCCGGGGTCGGTGGAAGTTGAAAACCAGCACAAGGTCATAGACAATTTCAATCCCGAAGAATCGGGCCGGAATATTCCCGCCGGATTCATAGGCCAGCCAGGAGACATCGCAAATGTGGCGATTTTCCTCGCTTCTCCAGATGCCCGGTATATTGTCGGACAGACCTTGATTGTAGATGGCGGCACTACGTCATGGATGCCGTTCGGCGATGGATTCCGCAAGCCGATGAACGCCACTTTCGGAAAAGGATATGTTCCAGGGGTGTGATTTAAATAATGTAGCACAGGCATCTTGCCTGTGATTATAGTTAAGAAAGGTTTTAAAATGGAAAAAACAGTTTGCTCAAGTATTCAGGAATGTGCTTGTTCAAGTTCCCCTGTTCCTCTCAAGCTCTCCTGGCGGATTGGAGTGCCGCTGTATGAAAAGGATCAGGCGTTTAAAAATTTGGTGGAGTTCCTCTCCAAGGAAAAGAAAATTGTGGATGAGGTTGCGTTTTTCGAGACATTGACGCACCATCTGTATTTTCCGCTCGAGGAAATACAGAAGCGTGCGGAATTGCTCAAGGTGCGTGTCGCAGCAATGAAATCCGCAGGAGTCCAGAGCGTAGGCATCAATGTCCTCACCACTCTGGGACATCTGAATGAGGCATGGGATTTTGTCATTACACTTCCTTTCCAGCCAGCCGTCGGACACAACGGCGCCATATCGAAGGGATGTGCCTGCCCCAACGCTCGCGAACTTCGCGAATATGTCCGGAAGAAATACACGCTCTTCGCAAAAGCGGCACCTGATTTCATCTGGATCGATGACGACTTCCGCATGGGCAATCATGGCACCGGCGTCTCCCATGGATGCTTCTGTCCAACCTGTCTCAAGTTGTTCTCGGATTTTTCAGGAAGATCGTTTCCAACCCGGGAAGAATTGATTTCCGCCTTGAACACTCCCAGGGAAAAAAAGCTGCGCCAAGGCTGGATCGAAAACAATGTCAGGACACTTGAATCTCTCGGCAGGGATATTGTCTCAGCGATCCATGCGGTCAATCCTAAAATTAAGACGGGGCTGATGAAAAGTGGCACCGCCTATTGCTACGAAGGTGGCGAATTAGTTCGTCTCTGCACTGCCCTGAAGGCGGAGAAATACCGGCCCGGCGGCGGTTTTTATGCAGATCTTCAGCCTACGGGGATGATCTTTAAAGCCCTGGAAACTGCCCGGCAGTGCGATGAATTTCCTCCGGCAATAAAGGAACGCCAATACGAACTTGAAAACTTCCCGTACCAGACGCTGAACAAATCCCGATCCACTCTTATCAATGAATGTACACTGGCGCTTGCTTATGGACTTAACGGGATTGCCTTCAATTGTCTGCCTGCTGTCGGAGATGGCAATCTTGATATCAAGGAGCCGTTGATGTGCGAAATTCGCAAAGCCCGTCCTTTCTGGGAGGCCATTACCGCCCAGGCCGACGGTCTGCCTGGCCATGGCCTCTGGCTGGCATGGTCGCGCGGCATGCTCGGGAAAGTTGATTTGCATGAAGGAGAATCCTGGCTTGACACCAACTGGGGTGATGGAATCGGCAAGGCCACCGATGCGCTTGGCCGAATAGGCCTGCCTATGAGCGCTCACCGGCATGGGGCAACTGTCACCGTCCTGGCCGGACGCGTCGCTGAAACTTTTTCAGATGCCGAACTGCGCCAAATTCTTTCCGGCGCTGTTTTAATGGACGGTTCAAGCCTGGAGATATTGGAACAACGCGGGCTGGGAGATCTCACCGGGGTCAGTATCAGCAAGCGCTGGAACAATGGAGTCCTGGAACGTCTGACCAGCGATCCGCTCAACGGGCCGTGGGACGCTTCCATCCGAGATGCCAGGATCGAATTCTGGGGCAATGCAACCGGACTCGGAGACATGCTGGAACCATTGTCGACCGACGTGCGCATACTCTCAAAGCTGGAATCTTATTTTGGAAAGAAGCTCGGTCCATGCATGACCGCATTTGAAAACAAGATTGGCGGTCGAGTCATCGTTTCAGGTTACGCTCCCTGGCTGTTCCTCGGCTCGGAAGCCAAGCGGACACAGCTCCAGAACGTTTTAGACTGGGCTACTCGCGGCCAACTGGCTGTCCGGATCGAAGAGACGGTGCCGCTTATCCCAGTAGTACGTTTGTCTCCCGAAAAAGACCGTGGAAACATCGTATTATTGAATGCCGGGTTCGACGTAATCAAACAGGCATCTATCCGGTTCAGCGGTCCGATAACCCCGGTGCACTTGATGTCGCCGGACTTGAAGAAGACCCGGATGAAAATTATCCGTGAGAAAAATGGGTGGACTGTCAAACTCAAGGATTTGGCTCCATGGCGTGTGCAGGCCCTGCTGCTTGGCTAGGCAATATTATTAATGTATCACAGGCATCTTGCCTGTGGATTTAAATATGGTTTTTTAGTTAAATAAAACAGGATAATTGACATGAGCGACAAATATTTTTCATCCGCCGTTTGTACGGAAGAGTCCGATTTCATTCGTAAATGGGCAGACCTTCTGGACGGTAAAAAGGAAATACCTCCATCAGACAGATACAACGATACTGTTCCATTCAGTTTTATGTGCGGCAAGCGGAACAGCCGGGACTGGTTGAACCTTAAGGATGCGCGCCGCAAAAGAGGAGATTGGCAAAATGGAAAACGCGTGAACGTCCTGACATGGACAGACAAGGAGACTTCTGTCCGCTGTGAAATGGAGCTTACGGAGTTTTCTGATTTTCCAGTTCTTGAATGGGTTCTTAAGCTGACAAACTGCGGTGACAAGGAAACTGAACCCATATCGAATTTCAAGGCATTGGACATATTTTGGAAACGCAATGATTCCGATAAGACAACTCCGGAACTGCGCCGCTCTCTTGGAAGCGATGCCAGGATTGACGATTTCAAGTATGCGTGTGATGAGTTGAGGCGCGACATGTGGACAGCCAAAAGGACAATCAGGATGGATTCCTCCAGCAACAACGCGCTGAGAACTGTCAGGGACGGAAATAATCTTTCAGACGGGCGCCCTTCCGCGACCTGGCTGCCGTTTTTCAATCTGCGGACAGGGCCGGATGGAATTATTATCGCTCTTGGATGGTCCGGGCAATGGTTTGCGGAATTCGCACATGACGGGGAAGGAACAACAACAGTTTCTGCAGGGATGGAACACCTGGAAGCAAAACTGAAGCCTGGAGAATCCTTGAGATCCCCCCGTATTCTAGTCCAATACTGGAGCGGAACGCCAATGCACGGACAGAATATCTTCAGAAAATTTATTCTTGCTACACATGTTCCTAGGTCAAAAGGGAAGCCTGTGAGGACACCCACATGCTGCGGTACCTGGGGCGGAACGCCCACTCAAGGACATTTTGACTTGATAGAAAAAATCAAAGAGCATAAACTGCCTTATGATTATTATTGGATTGACGCGGGATGGTATGGCACATGCGAGGAGCCTTGTCCTAATGTATTCAATGGCAAATGGTGGATTGTCGGAGACTGGCGGGTCAACCGGAATTATCATCCAAACGGACTAAAGCCAATCAGCGATGCTGTTCACAATGCAGGCATGAAATTTCTTTTGTGGATCGAGCCTGAACGCGCCCTGTACGGAACTCCTGTGACCTTGGAACATCCAAACTGGTTTCTCAGGAAAAAAGATGGTCCTATGGATGAAAATGAGATGCTTCTTCTGAACATGGGAAATCCGGAAGCCTGGCGATGGGCTGTGGATACGGTATCAGGACTTATTTCAGAAAACGGCATTGACTGTTTCAGGGAGGATTTCAACCTTGATCCTTCCCCTTTCTGGGTCTTTGCCGACATTGATGGGCGCAAGGGAATAACTGAAATGCGCTATGTCGAGGGTTTCTATTCTTTCTGGGACGAACTTCTACGGCGACATCCCGGACTGCTGATTGACAACTGCGCCAGCGGCGGCCGTAGGATAGATCTGGAGACCATCAGCCGCAGCGTCGCGTTATGGCGCACTGATTACAACTGTTTCCCGTTTATGAGTCCGGAAGCTTCCCAGGTCCACGGATTCGGTCTTTCTCATTGGCTGCCATCGAATGCGATTTCACCTTGTGCCAAGCCGGGAGACACATATCAGTTCAGATCTGCCTTGTCTGCCGGGATTGTCTTCAATATCGACGAATTCGGTTTGAACGACTACAAGCATAATGATTATCCCTGGGACTGGCACATGAAAATGATTCTTGACGCGAAACGGGCAAGCCCATATTTTTACGGCGACTTCATTCCGCTGACACAATGCGATTGCTCTCCGGATTCATGGATGGCGAGCCAGTTCCATATTCCAGGGAAAAACGAGGGCATGATACTTGTTTTCCGCCATTCCGAAAGCAGCATGTCTACGGGAGTTTTCTGCCTAAGGGAATTGTCCAGAGGAAAAACATACGAATTTGAGGATGCCGACAGCGGTAAAACCTGGCGGGCAACTGGAAGCGAGCTGATGACAGAAGGTTTGGTGATATCGGCCGACACCCCACGCACAAGCCGCTTGTTGTTTTATCGAAAAACATGATGAGACTTTCAGCAGAAATGGCAATATGCTTTGGGACGAGGAATTAAGAAGAACCAAGGAATCAAGGGGGAGGATAACGACCGTGTTTAAACATATAAGGGGACATTGCTGATGAATGAAAACTCTGAAAAGATAAATGCTGATTTGCTTGATTCAGCCTCATGGTTGATGGATCCGCGTTTCCGTGAAACGCAAGTAGGATATTATATTAAACCTATAGAG
>JBAQUG010000452.1:0-7158 GCA_049297395.1 Victivallales bacterium
AAGCGGCCGGAAGAACGCCAGCCCGTACGTATTCAGTAAACTATGTCGTTTACTAAATCCGTACAAACTGTTTATTTCGCGTTTTATTAGATGTAAAGATTCACTGAACGAACATGGTTCAGTGAATCTTTACCGCCTGTATCTCCCGTCAAATGCCCAAGTTATTTTTTAGCGGGCACTAAGGGGAAGCTTCCAAGCCCATCGGGCAATCCTGGTGACGGTTAATACACGCTCGACATCCTGCTGCCGAAAGGCAAACGCGTATTGCGTGATGCCTGTTCTCGCCGCAGCCTCCGCACCTGCCAAGCGCCAAAAACAGTAATTATCATTATTGTTGATAATTTCTTCTTTTTTTATCTTGATTACTGATAATATCAATATATTTTATCTTTATAAATGATATTTAACATTGAGGCAAATCATGGGCAACAAAGAAAAAGAATCCAAGGACCGGCTGGAGAAGATATTTGATTTTATACAAAAAAACGGTTTCAGTTCACCTGACAAGATTGCTCCCGTCATAGGAGTATCTGCAATTACAATAAGAAGGGATTTGAAACTGCTCAAGTCGGAGGGCCTGATAAAACAAGTATATGGCGGCGTTGTTCCTTTAATAAAAAATATCGTCGACGCCCCGGTCTCCTGGAGAATGACCAGGGACGTTGAAAGGAAGAAGAAAATAGCCGAATACGCGGCGTCTCTTGTAAAAAAGAATGAAACTCTCATGATTGACGCGGGTTCGACCTGCCATTTCCTCTGCGAATCACTCCCGGAAGACAAGAATCTCAGGGTGATAACCCATTCCATTGAAAATGTAAACGTGTTGAAAAACAAAAAGGGGATCGAGGTCATATGCCCCGGAGGAATCCTTAACGCAAAACTTGGAGCGTTCTACGGTTCCAGCACGGAAACAGAACTTGCGTTTTTTTTCGCCGACAAGTCTTTTATCGGCAGTTCAGGCATAAGCATCATGATGGGATGCGTGAACAGCTTTGTATTTGAGACGAAAATAAAAATGATCATGAATACACAGGCCAAGGAAAGCTATATCCTTGCTGATTCTTCGAAATTTGAGGTCTCCGGCTACACCAGCAACATACCGATAAGCAGCATTAAAAGAATTATAACCAATAGCGTATCGCCTGCCAGGATAAAGCTTTTTAAAGATAAAAACGTGGAAATAATCGTAGCAGAATAGATTAAAAATGAGGCAAACATGAAGTTTAGTCCGATGAAGGAATTGTTGACAGAGGCGAGGAAGGGTGGTTATGCCGTCCCATCGTTCTGTGCCTGGAACGCGGAGACCCTGCTTGCGGTATTGGAGACCGCCGAGACAATGCAGGCTCCGGTGATAGTCATGAACGGCCCGGCGGAACTGGGTCTGCTTTCTCCTGAAATTTTCGCCAGGATAGCACGGGAAATCGCCTCCGGATTCAGTGTTCCCGCTGCGCTGCACCTGGATCATGGTGACTCCCTGGAACTGATACGCCGGGCTATCGCATCCGGCTATACCTCCGTCATGCTCGACTTTTCGCTGCGTCCGTTCGACGAAAACGCCGGCGCAATGAAAGAAGCCGTAGAGATGGCCCGTCCATATGGAGTGACCGTGGAAGGTGAGATTGGACATGTCGGCAAGGTGGACTCTGTCACAGCTGAAGGCAGCGGTGATTCCACATTGACGACCCCGCAGGAGGCTGCGGACTTCGCCGCAAAAACAGGTATTGACGCCATGGCAGTCTCGATTGGAAACGCCCACGGACAATATACCCGTCTGCCAGAATTTGATTTCACGCGCTTGTCCGCCATAGGATCCGCCGTCGCAACACCGTTGGTGCTTCATGGCGGCTCAGGAACTCCCGATGCGGATATACGCCGCGCAATTTCCCTGGGCATGGTCAAGATCAATGTGGCGACCGATCTTGTCACATCGTGGCGCGAATCCTTGCGGACCCAGTGGAATGCCGGATGCAACATGTGGGCCCCCATGGCGATGGCTGATGCAAGGAAGGCCATGCTGCCGGTGATCGAGAGATGGATACGTCTGACCGGAGCTGAAGGGCACGCGTAAAACTGCAACAATGCTTTATCATAGGAAAATAAACAAGGAGAGGCGCTGACATGACAAAGAAACTGAGATACGGGCTTATTGGATGTGGCGGGTGCGGGGAGGGCAAGCACCTGGCGTCGTACAAGAAATATGCCGATGATATTGAATTGGCGGCTGTATTCGATGCCGATTCGACAAAGGCTAAAGCCGTCGCCGAACGGCACAAGGTTCCAAAGGTGTATGGAAGCTGCGAGGAACTTCTTGCAGATCCGGATATCGACATTGTTTCCGTGGTCACGCCGAACGTCCTGCACGCGCCGATAACGATTGCCGCATTGAAGGCAGGCAAGCATGTGCATGTGGAGAAGCCTGTTTCAATGAACGCCAGGGAGGCACAGGCCATCGTCGACGCCAAAAAACGGAGCGGGCGCAAAGTGATGGTGGCCCTGAACAACCGTTTCACCGAAACATCGCAGTTCGCAAAACGATATGTCGAGGAAGGACATCTAGGGGAGGTATACCACGCACGCTGCGGATGGCGGCGGCGCGCCGGATTCAACATGTTCGGAACCTGGTTCGCCGACAAAAAACTATCCGGCGGCGGCCCCATGATCGACCTGGGCGTGCATTTCCTGGATCTTACGCTTTATCTGATGGGTTTCCCGGCGCCGGCCGCAGTAAGCGCGTCCTCCTATGACAAAATCGCACATCCGCCCAGAGCCGTCAAATCCCGCGACAGCGTCATGCTTGGGCGGAACAAGGCGAAAGGGAAATATGATGTTGAGGACATTGCCGTAGGATTTGTAAAATTGGAGACGGGCGCATCGGTGGCGTTCGAGTTCAGCTGGTCCTCCCACGTAGAGAAGGAGACTACATATATGGAACTTCTCGGAACATCAGGGGGCTTGAGCATGCATGATGGCGTCCTGAAACTTTTCGGCGAGGAGGCGGGCGGCATGGTCGACATCGTCCCGCAGGTGAAGAACGTCTCCGGCTGGGGGGACAATGAAACCCGCCATTTCATTGACTGCATAAAAAATGACAGGGAGCCTCTCTCGACTCCTGAGGATGCCGTCAAGATGATGCAGATAATTGATTCTATTTATGCTTCCTCGAAATCGGGAAAAGAGATTACCGTCAAAAAAACAAGGAAATATTAAAAACACCAGCAAAGGGGAAAATCACATGAATTCCGCAAAGATCAGAGTAACCGTATGGAACGAGTTCCGGCACGAGAAGAGCAACGCCACAGTGAAGAGCATATATCCGGACGGGATGCATGCGGCCATAGCGGCACGCTTGAACATGGAGAAGGACATCACGTCCCGTCTCGCCGCGCTCGATGATCCGGAACACGGACTGGCAAAGGAAGTCCTGGATCAGACTGATGTCCTCATGTGGTGGGGGCATTGCGCGCACGACGAGGTAAAGGATGAGATCGTCGACCGCGTCCAGGCGAGGATTCTCGAAGGCATGGGCTTGATCGTGCTGCACTCCGGGCACTATTCGAAGATATTCCGGCGCATGATGGGTACGACCTGCCTGTTGCGCTGGCGCGAGGCGCACGAGAAGGAACGCGTATGGGCGGTAGATCCGACACACCCGATAGCCGCAGGCGTCGGCCCGTTCATCGAACTGGCGAACCAGGAGATGTACGGCGAGCATTTCGACATTCCGGCTCCAGACGAGCTGGTCTTCATAAGCTGGTTCGAAGGCGGGGAGGTCTTCAGAAGCGGCTGCTGCTTCCGGCGCGGCCTTGGCAGGATATTCTACTTCAGCCCCGGGCATGAAGTCTATCCCATATACCACAATCCGGAGATCCAGAAGGTTCTCGTCAACTCCGTCCGCTGGAGCCGCTTCCAGGGCAACGAGAGCGTCAAGCCATTCTACGGCGCCATGTGCAAGCCCCTGGAGCGCATTGAGGAGAAAAACTATCACGCAGATCCCATACGCCATCCTGGGAAAGGGAATGCGAAATGAACAAGAGCATTGTCTCCGAAATGTATTCGGCATTGCGGGAGATTCCAATCCTGGATGCGCACACGCACCTGACCTGCGGGCGTCTCGGAGCCCGCGGACTGCACGACATCCTGCTCTACCACATGGTGGTCGCGGACCTCTATTCGGCGGGCTGCCCGAGCGGCGCACGTCTTACTGAATTTCCCGGCTGGCCCGGCAAAAAGGAAGCACATGCCCGTCTCCGGGAAGCAATCCCCTGCTTGGAACAAATCCGCAACACCAGCTGTTTCTGGGGGGTGAGGATCATCCTCAGGGATTTATACGGATGGAATGAGCCGGTAACGGAGGAAAACTGGAAAAACCTGGACGGTCTCATCCGCGAACGCGCCGATGACCGCTCCTGGCACCGTGAGATAATCAGCCGTGCGGGGGTGAAGAAACTCACAACTGAACTGGCGCGACGTCAAAACGGCGAAGACGATGATTTGTTCCATTATTCCATGGAGTGGGCGTTCTTCACCCGTACCCAGAGGGGCGAATACGACACTGCCCTCTACGAACTGGAACGCTGCTGGGGCAAGAGTCCCGGAAGCCCCATTCCTCATTCCGCATCGCACCGCCCCGGGACTGAAAAGAATATTAGGACTCTTGACGATGTACACGCGGCTGTTGCGCACTATGTCGGACAACTCGCCTCCTCCCCTGTCCTTTCCATGGCAACGCATATTTCGACAGACATATCGTTCCGGCAGGTGAGCGACGGGGAAATGTCCGATGCCCTGAAAAAGCGCAGGAAAGCCGGAACAGCGGAGCGCGACATCTATGCGTCATACATCCATGAGGCCTTCCTGAAAAAGCTTGAACCGCACGCTGACAAAATAGTTTTCCATTTCAGTTTCGCTGCTGAACCTCTGCCATACAACACCGCCAGCATCGTTCCACAGAAAGCAATCTCGGATCTGGCGGAAATCGTCGCCAGGCACCCGAAAGTGAAGTTCAACTGTTTTGTAGCCAGCCGTCATGCCGACCAGTCAATCTGCACGCTCTGCCGGGGATTGCCCAACCTGTCAGTCTCCGGTTACTGGTGGCATAACTTCTTCCCGGGCGCCATCCGCGCAGTAATGGAGGAACGCCTCGACATGCTTCCGACAAACCGGCAAGTCGGCTTTTTTTCCGACGCCTACTGCATCGAGTGGACATATGCCAAGGCCGAGATCGTGAGACAGCAGATGGCGCAGGTGCTCACGCAGAAAATAGAACAGGGTCAGTACTCCGAGGATGAAGCCATCTCAATAGCACGTTCCATACTTTTCGAGACGCCCGTAGAATTATTTGGAATGAAGATATGATAAAAAAGCAGTCAGAACTCAGCGCCCGACTGCGGAGGCCGAAGTTTTATCAGTGTAAAACTTAAGTAGTTTGCGATCTCCGAGCGCAAAAGACAAAGAGGCCGGTTGCGCCAAGGATGTCGCAAGCTACTCAAAGCAAGTTTCAAAGGAGTGCCGTGATGAGTTCAGGAAGGAAAACATGAAGACAAAATCTAAAATAAACTGCATAGGCATCCTGGTAGCCGACGCCTTGAGCGGACCGCTGGAACACTATCCGGAACGGAAAATCCGCAGCCAGGCAATTACGAAAACAATACGGTTCGCTGCGGGAGGCGGTGCGGCAAATACCGGCGGTGCCCTAGCCAAGATGGGATTGGACACAGGGGTCTTCTCAAAAGTCGGCGATGACCTCACCGGAGACTTCATCCTGCGGGAGCTCTCAGGATGCGGCGTTGAAGTGTCAGGGGTAAAAGTTTCGAAAGGTGAAAACACGCCTTTTACTTTTGTCGGGGTACATCCCGACGGCGACCGGACATTCATTCATACCCCTGGAACAAACTTGACATTCAAGCTCGCCGATATCGACACTGAAAAACTCTTCTCAGCGGACTACCTGCTCTATCAGGACTGCTGGGTGCTTCCAAAATTAGACGGTGCGCCTGCCGCTAAACTGCTTGCAAAGGCGCGACGGCGCGGCGTAGTGACCTTGCTCGACGAATGCTGGGGACTCGGTCCAAGGCTTGACGTGTTGAAGGAAATGCTCCCGCATTGCGACTATTTCATGCCCAGCTGCGATGATGTGGCTTCGATACTGCCTGGACTCTCCCCCGGACAAATCGCCGATAAGCTTTTGTCCATGGGGGCAAAGAACGTGATGCTTAAGATGGGAGCCGAGGGCTGTCTTCTCTGTTTCGACGGGAAGAAGATCAAATCCCCTTCGATGGCTGGACGGATAGTTGACACAACCGGAGCCGGCGACTGCTGGGATGCCGGATTCATTGCCGGACTGGCCAATGGACTTTCCATTGAGGATGCTGCCAGAACCGGCTCGGCGGCGGCCTCCATGTGCATGGAACATGTCGGAGGCTGCGCCGGAATACCATCCTGTAATAAGATCCTTGATAAAATTGGGAGAATAAAATGAAAACTGTTGAAAAACCGTGGGGAAGGGAACTCTGGATAGCGCATACGGACAAATACGCCCTTAAAATCATCGAGGTTAAAAAGGGACATCGTTCTAGCCTTCAGTATCATGTGAAAAAGCATGAACACATTTATGTTGATTCAGGTTCTCTCCAGGTGGAATGGGAAAACGATGAAAAAAAGATGGAGACGTTAATTCTCAAGCCCGGGGATGTCGTTGAAAACAGACCTGGCCGGAAACATCGGGTGACCCCGCTTGAGGATGTGAGGCTCATAGAGGTAAGCACTCCGGAACTCGACGATGTCGTCCGTGTTGAAGACGATTACAAACGCTGAAAGGATATTTATGCAGGGTAAAATAGTTGTATTCGGTGCAGGCGCCACAGGAAGGGCGCATGTGGGGCTTCTTGCCTGGCAGGCGGGCTACCGCATTGTCTTTGTCGATAAGAACCCCGAACTGGTGAAAGCGCTTGAAAACGCCGGGGGATATAAAGTGAAAATATACGGCAAAAAGACCGAGGAAATAACGGTGACAGGTTATGATACCCGCCATTATCTGGAAAGGGAATCCATTGCGGACCAGATTGCTGGTTCCGATCTGGTGTTGACCGCCGTATTTGACCAGAACCTCAGCGATGTTGCGGAGACCATCGCGCTTTCTGTCGGGAAGATGCGCAGGGC
>JBAQUG010000453.1:0-7249 GCA_049297395.1 Victivallales bacterium
CTCCTGATGACATACAGCTTCAACAGCATCGGCGAAGGCCTTTCAATCCTATAGATGTCAGCTTCTATTGTCGTCATATATTTCCCTGTTTAGTTCATAAAACCCGAAGCGCGAAATTCGGAACAAATTCCAAATTCGAAGTTTTGATTTTTTTCAAACATTTGAATTTTCTGTTTTATTGTTTCGGATTTCGTGCTTCGGATTTCGAGTTTGGGTTTAATCCACTCCGTCTTCCTTGACCTTCTTCTTCCTGTTCAGATATTCCATCGCCTTCTTGATTTCAAATTCGAAATCCTTGGCATAGGGCCCATTGCCAGCATAGTTCTCCCATGTCGAAACAGCCTTGTCGAGATCTCCTATCTTCTCGAACTCGTATGACTGCTTCTTCAGCACCTCGAGGGCGGCCCTCTTCTGATCCTGGAGCTTCTTGTTCCTGATCTTCTGGGCTTTATCAAGGATTTTATCCATTTCAACCTTCGCCTCGGCGGAGAATTCAGGATCGCCGGCCTTCTGTACATTTTCAAGCATGACAAGGGCCTTCCTGAAGTTCGCAGGTTCCGGATTGGCCTCTATGAATTTAACAGCCTCATCCAAAAGATGCCTTGCCTGGTCCTTCCTGGAGTCAAGCATGCTTTTCTTGACAACAAACCCGAAACCCGAAAGACAGACTATGAAGAGGATAATATAGATTGCAACTTTCAACATTTTCTTTGACACAGGGAAACCACCTTTTGCCTTCTTCCGCACAGGCTTGACTGTTTCCGGCACAGGCATCTGGACTGCAGTCCTGCCTGTCTTAACAGATGCAGAGCCCTTTCCGTCCTCGCCAAGCTCATCCATGATATCCTTTATCTCCCCGATGCAGTCATCCCATTTTTCAAACCTGTCTTCCTTCCTCTTCGCCATCATGATGGCGATAAGCTCCACGGTCTTCTGCGATACGGACGGCCTCAGTTTCCTCGGATCAGGCACAGGTTCGTCAAGATGCCTTGCAAGAACCTCCATGGCGTTCTCCCCGGGGTAAGGGGGAGAACCAGTAAGCATATGGTAGAGGCTTGCACCCAGCGAATACATGTCCGCCCTGAAATCCATGTCCTTGAGCGCCTTCGCCTGTTCCGGGCTGACGTATTGTGGAGAGCCAACCATCATTCCCGCCATCGTCAGCTCCACATCCTCACCGGAAACCTTCTTGGAAATGCCCAGATCCATCAGCTTGACTTCATTCTCGCCGGTCAGCATGATATTGGCCGGCTTTATGTCCCTGTGCAGTATCCCGTGTTTCTCCCAGGCGTACTTGAGGGCGTAGGCTATCTCGCAGGTGATCCTCAACGCCTCGTGCTCAGTGAACCTGTGGCCTTCATCCAGCATCCTCTTGATGTCCTTGCCATCAATGAACGTCATCGCGAAATAATATACGTTCCCGTCCTTGCCGGCCTCGATGGCGCTGACGACGTTCGGGTGCTCTATCTGTGCGAGGATGCGGACTTCGCGGTAGAATCTTTCAAGATACGCCTGGTCCTTGATCAGATCCTCATGCAGTATTTTCACTGCGACAGGACGGTTGTCCATGGAACGCTGCCCGGCCAGATAGACCTCTCCCATGCCTCCAATTCCAATCCTCTCCTTGACAAGATAGTCGCCTACAACCGAACCTTTCGGCAGGAGAGGCCCGGGCGCCATCATCTCCGTCCGGCATAGCGGACACCTTATCATGGTCTCTTCAAGGGCGTCATCCCAGTCGAATTCCTTCTTGCAGGAAGGGCATATGTATGTATTTTTCAAATATCGATTCCTATATCCGAGGTACAATTTACAGGTTTGTTGTAAAATATTCCCTGATTGTGCATAATCAAATATTGGAACTTCAATAAATCACCATAACTTTGACTTTGCCGCTTGCCGGGCTATTATCTGAAAGAGTGTCAAACATGAAAATCCCGGAGGCATCTGATGAAGAAACTTGTTATCGCCTGTCTTTCCATTTCTCTCCTCGTAACGCTAATATCCGCCTGCGGATCAAAAGAGGAGACAGCAGTAAATCCAGCTCCGTTCGAAGCGGCCATCAAGGATTACTGTAAAAGCAGGAACATGGAAATGAAGGTTGCCAGCTTTGAAAAGATCGATGTCAAGGACAATGACGCCACATCAATCTGCAGGATGGAGTCGGCTGAAGTCCCCGGCCCGAAGGTCGCCTGGCAGTTCACCTTCAAGAAGGAAAACGACAGGTGGAAGGCCGTTTCACAGGAAACAAAAAAATAGGCCGGTCGCCGCCAGATCCTAATCGAGTTCCAACAGCCGGTAGTTCGCCTTGCCTCGCTTGAAGGCGAGAATCTCCCGTGGATTCCTGGATTCGAGGATGTTGTTATTCTCCGACAGCTCGGCCAACAACTCATCCCTGGACAGCAGATATTTCACGCCAGCTCCCAACTGTCCGGGCTTCACCAGGAATTCTACACGGGGCTTGACGTAGAAAAGAAACGGTTCGCACTCTATTTGATATGAATACAGCACATTCCCTGAAATCTTGTCGCTTAACAACTTCCCAGTCTCACTGGTGTTCTTGCTGAACCTCTTCTCCACCGCAGGAAGCACGAACGAAGCATGGAAAACCACCACTGCCGCCACGGCAACCCCGCTGGCAAGAACCAGCTTTTCATATCCGCATACAAGCTTTCTCTCCCTGTAGACTGAATAGGCAACCAGGCACACCAGCATTGCTCCGAAGAAGATTCCAGACCGCGTCTCTGTTGAAGCAAATGAATTAAGAAACTCTCCAAGCCTTGGCGGAAAAGCTCCCGGCACTGAATTGACGACGAAGATCAATGCTACGGCGATTGCTGATACAGCGGCAACCGCCGTCAGGAGGAAAAGGAGGATGCGCCTCCATGCTTTTTCAGCAATCGCAGGCATGGAAGGCTGGACGGACACGAGCCACCCAAGCAGCGTGAAAGCCAGACAGAAAAGCGGAAACGAATATCTCGCCTTCGTGCCGGGCATGAGGTTGACCACCGCAAAAGACAGTATCAATGCCAGCCTGCACGCCTTGAATATCCTGATATTACGTTCTCCAAGATTAGCGACCCATCCGGGAATCCACAGGAACGGTATCAGGACGAGCCAGGGGAGATATCCCATGACCGCTCCAAGCACACGCTTTATCCATAGGAGCAGATTGACGTCTTCCGCCGTGAACCTCAATACGATCTCGTTGAGCCAGGTAGTGGCCATCTGTTCCGAATGGGTTTTCGGCGCGTTGATCAGGAATGCCCATGAAAAGAAAATCATGCACATGATGGCAATGCCGGCGAAATGCTCATATCGCAGCAGCTCCTTTGAACGTCTTTCAGAAATCACGACGCTCAGGACTACCGCGTAGAAGAAAAGCAGAATCAACGGGCCTTTCACAAGAAGGCCGAATCCGATTATCAAGGCAGTTATGAGCCAGAGGCGGAGCCTGGAAAAATCCGCAGCTGTCCACAGGTTGAGCCAGCAGACGGTGGCTATCCCGGTTATTGCCGCGTATATGCTGTCGATTTCAATCTGGCGCCCGTTGTCGAACGAGCCATATGCCGTCATGAAGAGTATCGCCCCCATGAAGCGCGCCTTCAGAGAAAGAAGTTCCGATGACATCAGGACGAGCGTGGAGACAAATGCAAGCATGAAAAGCGCCGCTGGCAGCCTGGCTGCGAATTCCGAACGATCGCCGCAGGCAAGGAACGAGCCTGCAATCAGCCAGTTTATCATCGGAGGTTTCTTGAAATATTCATTGCCTGCCAGGCTTGGAGTCCTCCAGTTCCCGGTATCAATCATCCCGACGGCCGGCATTATCCTCCTGCCCTCGTTGAAATTAATGTCCAGGGTGCCGAGTCCAGGAAGATATATTCCAGCCCATATGAGGAATACGACGATGTAGGCGTTCAGCTTGTTTAAAGCAAAGTCCATTGGAATTCTTCAGGTTATAACCGTTGATGTACAAAAAGCCACCGACTGCATCGAGTGCGCCAAAGCATGGCGTTTTCGATGAAAACGCCTCCCGAGCCAGTTTCATCGAAACTGGCATACTGAAAACCCCAGCTCAGGCAGTCTTCCTGCCAAGCAGCGATTTTGTGACAGCGCATCCGGGATGCACCTTCTGTCCGCCGAGCGCCGCCGATTCATATAGCGCTGTAAGTATCTCGATGTTCTTCTTGCCCTCCGGTGCTTCGACAAGCGCAGGCTTGCTGTTCACTATGGCATCAATCACGTTCGCGAGATACGGGGAATGCCCGTGACCATAGACATTTGGGACTTCCTGCGAAGACGCAGTCACCATGTGCATGTCGTCCGGCTGTTCGTCCTGGAATTTCCAGTACAGGATCTTGTTGACTGCATGTCCGCCAATGATGATCGTACCCTTCTCACCGAGAAGGCTGAGCGAACCTTCGAGATCTTCCGGACGCGATGCAACGGTGGCCTCGTATGCGCCAAGGGCGCCTGACTTGAACTTGAACGTCGCCAGGGACGTGTCCTCGACTTCTATGTCCAGCAGACGCGTTGCCGTAATGCACTGCATCGACTCAATAGGCCCCATGAACCATTGGAGAAGATCAAGATGATGGCTGGCCTGCTGCGACATCACGCCGCCGTCAAGCTCCCAGGTCCCATGCCAGTCGTCCTGCTCGTAATACGCCTGCACGCGCTTCCATCTGACGCGGACCGTGCCCATCACCATTTTTCCGAAACGCCCTGAGTCAAGCGCCTGCCTGGCCGAGACTACGGCAGGATTGAAGCGGTTCTGCTTGACTACGAAGAGACGGCACTTGTGATCCGCGCATGCCTTAATCATCGCCTCGCAGTCGGAAACACGGAGGGACATGGGCTTCTCGACGACTATGTGCTTTCCGTATTGGGCGACATCTATGACGTGCCTCGCGTGGTAGCCTGTCGGAGTTGCAATATCGACAACATCAAGCTCATGGTGCTTTTTCATCATGTCATGATAGTCAAGATAATAAGGTACTTTGAATTCCTCCGACTTGGCCTTAGCTTTTTTCTCGTCGACATCGCATATGGCGATAAGCTCCCCATCTATTTTCCCGGATGTCAACGCCTTCAGATGGTTGTTGGAGACGCGCCCGCATCCTATGACTGCAAATTTCAATTTCTTCTTGTTCATTTTATAGCCGCCCTCATATTTATATTTTCTTTCCCAGGACAGGAAAAGAAAATATTTGTTCTATCAGTTTTTTCAATTGGAATTATTTTTTTTGTTCCGCGAATAAAGTCTTGCGATCAGCCAGATGGCGACGAGCGCGAGCAGCGCAAGCATTATGTAGATCATGCTCTGGCCGATCGTCCCCTGCTTTGCACCCTTGCCGATAAGCGTGAATGGAATAGCCTCGGGGAAAAGGCCTATCAATGTTCCGATGAGGAAGTCCCTGTGCCTTATCGGTGACAGGCCGAGTATCAGGTTTATCACCATTCCATGTATTGGCATCTGCCTCGCGAGTATGACCGCCGGGATCCCGCCATGATCCAGGATCCTTGTCAGCTTGTTGAGCCCATGGCTGTGACGCAGTACGAAATTCCTGCCGCCCCACCTGACAAAAAGGAAGATGATATAATATGCCATCAACGTGCCGATGACGCAGTATGTCAGACCCCAGACAAATCCGAATGCCATGCCGCCGACCGGACATAGGAGAAGACGGGGCACGCCGGCGCAGACAAGCGCACAGACCCCGAGAATGAAGATCACCGGCGCCAGCATTCCGGTCTGCTTTATCTTTTCGCAGATCTCCGGAGCCTTGTCAATGTATTGCTTGAGCGGAGAATTATAGGCAATGAAGATAATGACGACAAACCCGAGCAGGAAGAGCAGGTCTTTCCTTATCGCAAGAACCGAACTTGAGGCAGGCTTCTCGATCAGATGCTGGAAATCGCCCTCAGAACCGCTGTCGCCATTCCGATTCCCGTTCCCATTCACATTATTTTGAGGAGTATTCGTCTCCAACTCTGTCACCTATTAGGGCTCTTTTTTTCATCCAGCGCATCGCGAAGCAGTCCATGATGCCGCGCCACAGCCTGTTGCCAATCCCATACTTCGATTTGCCACGCGTCCTGGGCCTGTCGTTGACGAGAAGCTCAAGCACCCTGTATCCCTGCATGCGGAGAAGCGTCGGAAGGAACCTGTGCATGCCGTTGAAGACCGGTATCTGCCAGAGGGCATTCCTGCGTATTGCCCGATACGTACATCCGGCATCGACTATCCTGTCGCCGGTTATCGAATTGCGGAAGGCGTTGGCCGTGCGCGAGGATATTCTCTTTACAATCGTGTCGCGTCTTCTCCTGCGGACTCCGCA
This sequence comes from Victivallales bacterium, assembly GCA_049297395.1. Lineage (GTDB taxonomy): Bacteria > Verrucomicrobiota > Lentisphaeria > Victivallales > GWF2-50-93 > GWF2-50-93. The sequence goes on from JBAQUG010000453.1 coordinate 6,342, forward strand.
GACGCAGTCGATGTCGTCTTCAAGGGCGCCGAGAAGGGCCGGGATGTCGGCTGGATCGTTCTGCTGGTCCGCATCCATCGTTATGATTATCTCACCGTTCGCATGTGCGAAGCCAGTGGCCTCCCCGGCGCTCTCGCCGGAATTCACCGTGTGTGGAATGATCCTGATGTAGGGCTTGGACTCCTTCAGCTTCTTCAAAACCTCGAAGCTCCCATCAGTGCTTCTGTCATCAATGAATATGACCTCGTATTTCTGCCCGACCTTTTCAAGGATTGGCTCAAGCTCCTTCACGAGAGGTTCAAGATTGTCCTCCTCGTTGAATACCGGTATGACAATGGAAATATACATGTCTGATTTCATTGGAATCGGATTCCTGTTTTTTATCGCAAGCGTTAAATATAAAACATAAGCATCAAATGGCAATGAGGGAAAGGGTTTAAGTAACAAGTTTTAAAATAGGCACATAGGCACATAGTATATTCCTAGACCGATGACTGGCGACTGACGACCTCTTCACTACTCTTTCACGCTCTTGTAGAACTTGCTGATCCGCTTGGCTTCCGCAACCAGCTTCTTCAGCATCTTCTCGCAATCCTGTTTTTCACCGGCGGCTTCCTTTGCAAGCGCAGCATGGATTTCCTGGATTTTCTTGAATGAATTCTGGATGTCGGAAAGGACGGCATCAGCCTCCCTCTGTCTCCGCGGCAGAGCGGCAAGCCTCCCGATCTCCGCTTTTTTATCCACGGGATTGAGCTTGCTCCTGTTGTCACCGACAAACCTGTCCTGGAGCATCATCAGTTCGTCATACTGGTTCCATTCCTGCGCCCTGAGCCCGCCGGGATTCCTGTGCAGTCCGTCAGGTGGATTCCCGAAATCCTGGATGAACAACCTGCAGATTCCACTTACGC
>JBAQUG010000454.1:0-13091 GCA_049297395.1 Victivallales bacterium
TGTGGAAAGATCCGGCGTTTGACTCCAGAGCCTACAATTCGATAATGGTCGTTCCCGTATTTACAAAGGCTCAGCTTGACAAGACATGGATGGAGGAGGCGAATGTCAGGACTTGGATGGACGAGGAGAGCCAGGACGTGAAGGACTTTGCCAAGTATGCTGAGGATGCCTTCAAGAAGGCCATACAGAAGAGCAAGAACTACAAGCTGGTTGACAAGCCCGGTCCGAGGACATTGATATTTGAACTTGCACTGGTCAAGATCGTTCCCGAAAAACCGATTCTTGGCGTTGCCAAGACTGCGGCTACTCCTGTAATTGGGGCATTCAGGGCGATGGCTTTTGTAATGGCGCCTGTGAAGACGGCAGTATCTGCAAATACCGACAGTCCGTTGCAGGCTTCTATTGCAATAGAGGGAAATATCAGGGACAGCATGACGAAGAAGGTAGTTGCGAGTTTCGCAGACCGTGAAAAACAGACATCTGCAATTATCAACTTCCAGGATTTCAGCGCTTACGGCAATCTCGAGCAGATCGTTGACGAGTGGGCGAGGGAGTTCCTGGAGATCATGGACAAGCGCCCTCTGCAGACGGGAGTAAAGGTTGAGGATCAGAGACCAGGATTGACAATCATAAATCCCTGATGGTAAAATACGAAGTTCGAAGCACGAAACCCGAAATAAATTCGAAATACAAAATTACTATGAGAAAAACTTTATTATTGCTGGTTGCCTTGGCTTTTCTGGTGCAGGGCTGCGGGAAAAAAGAGAAGACTGCGCCTCCTCCTCCGGCGGTTACGGTCGTGAAGGTCGCAAACGGGAGTGTCGTTTCGTCCATGGAGTTGATTGGACAGGCAAAGGCATATGACGAGGTCGACCTTGTCGCACGCGTCCAGGGTTTCCTCAGGAAGATATCGTTCAAGGAGGGAAGCGTTGTCACCAAAGGACAGCCTCTTTTTGAAATTGAGCCGGACCAGTACAAGGCCAATGTCGAGGCGGCTGAGGCGGCCCTGCTGAAGGTGCAGGCGACGTACGGAAATGCCGAGACGACCTATAACCGGCAGAAGAAGCTGTTTGAAGCAGATGCGACAGCAAAGAAGAACTACGATGATGCCAATGCGGCATACATGGAGGCCAAGGCCGCGGTCATGCAGGCCGAGGCGACGCTCTCCAATGCGAAGCTTGATCTGAGTTATACCTCTATAAGCGCGCCTTTCGACGGCAGGATCGGGTTCTACACGTACAGCGAAGGCAACCTGGTAGGTCCGGGAAGCAAGAGGCTGGCGAACGTGGTCAAGATTGAACCGATGAGGGTGCAGTTCAACATCAACGAGATCGATCTGGTCAACCTCCAGCTCGACAAGCTCAAGGATAAAACAGCTCCGAGGGAAACTTACGTGGTGCTGATCCAGTTCCAGGACGGCAGGATCTACAGCCATGAAGGAACGATAAGTTTTGCAGACAACAAGGTGAACAGTTCCACAGGCACAATACTTGTGGAAGCTCTTTTCCCGAACCCCGAACAGGTCGTAGTTCCGGGAATGTATGTGAAGGTCATCCTGAAGGACAAGGATGAGAAGCCCGCACTGCTGATCCCTAAATCATCCATACAGGAAAGCCAGAGCGGCAAGTTCGTCCTAGTGGTCGGATCCGACGGCAAGGTCGGACAGCGTGTGATAAAGACCGGAGTCAAGAACGGACCTTCAATACAAGTTGTTGAAGGGGTGAAGGAAGGAGAGATGGTTATTGTGGAGGGTCTTCAGAAGGTCAGGCTTGGTACAGTTGTGAAGCCTACTGTTGATGAGACATACACGTTCAACAAATTTGACGCCCAGGACAAGAAATGATCAGTAAGTTCTTCATAGACCATCCGCGTTTTGCGATTGTGATTTCGATTGTCATCACCATTGCCGGGCTTATCTCCATATTCAGCCTGCCGGTGGCGCAGTATCCCAACATCACACCTTCGCAGATCCAAATAACGGCGCAGTATCCCGGAGCCGATGCCGAGGCTGTCCTCAAGACTGTCGTCGAACCAATTGAAGCCCAGGTCAACGGCGTCAAGGGAATGATGTACATCTCATCGACCAGTTCCGACGACGGTTCTGCGATAATCACCGTGACGTTTCCAGCCGGAACCAGCGGGGACATCAATACTGTCAACGTACAGAACAAGGTCAGTATCGCCGAACCGAAGCTTCCTGCTGAAGTCAAGGCGCAGGGACTGATCGTTAAGGAGAAGTCCAGCAATATCCTGCTTGTAATCAGCCTATATTCCCCGAACGGCACTCAGGATCCTATATTCCTGGCTAACTATGTCAATCTCAATATCAGGGACGAGATCATGAGGATATCCGGAGTGGCGGACTCTACTACGCTAGGAGCTGCCGTCTACTCGATGCGTCTCTGGATGAATCCCGACAGGATGTCCAGCCTGGGGCTGACGGCTTCAGATGTAATCAACACCATAAAGCAGCAGAACGTGCAGGTATCGGCAGGCGCCATCGGCGAGGCGCCGTGCGCTTCAGACCAGCCTTTTCGGTTCACCATCCAGACGCAGGGACGACTGGACTCGGTGAAACAGTTCGAGGATATCGTCGTCAAGGCTATGCCTGATGGAAATAATGTAAAGGTAAAGGACATAGCCCGTGTCGAACTCGGTGCCGAGAATTACAATTCCGAGAGCACTCTCAACGGGAAGCCGGCATCATTGCTCATGGTGTTCCAGCTTCCAGATGCGAATGGCATCCAGATTGCACAGGCGTGCAGGAAACGTCTCGATGAGCTGAAGAGGAATTTTCCACCGGATATCGACTACGGAATCCAGTATGACACCACGAAGTTCATCAAGGCATCCATAGAAGAGGTCGTGAAGACGCTGTATGAGGCGGTCTTCCTTGTCATACTTGTGACCTTCCTGTTCCTGCAGTGCTGGCGCTCGACGCTTATCCCGACAGTTGCTGTTCCCGTATCGCTCATCGGTACATTCGCAGTTCTCCTGGCGCTTGGATATTCGATCAACCTGATAACGCTGTTCGGCCTGATACTGGCTATCGGAATAGTGGTCGACGATGCAATCCTGGTCATAGAAAACGTGAACCACCTCATGAATACCGAGAAGCTATCGCCGCGCGACGCCGCCAGGAAGACCATGGAACAGGTAACCGGTCCGATAATCGCAACCACCCTCGTACTTCTTGCAATGTTCATCCCGGTCTGCTTCCTTCCGGGAATCACCGGTGAGATGTACCGCCAGTTCGGTGTCACTATTTCCGTCGCAGTGCTGATTTCCTCGATCAATGCGCTGACCCTCAGTCCGGCGCTCTGCGCGGCACTGCTCAAGCCTGAAGTCGAAGGAAAGAAGCTGTTCTTTGTATTCAGATGGTTCAATGGGTTCTTCGATGCCACCACGAAGGGGTATTCAAGGGTTGCAGGGCTCGTAATCCGCAAGTCTTTTATCGTAATGCTGGTCTATGCCGGACTCATGTTTGCGAGCTATAAGATCTATGGATTGCTTCCTACGGGATTCATACCGAACGAGGACCAGGGCGCATTCATGGTGAACGTCCAGCTGCCCGAGGCTGCATCCCTCCCACGCACTACCAAGATTACAAACACGGCATCTGAAATGATGATTGAGACACCGGGCATGACCGACTCTCTCACGACGACCGGATACGGAATCCTCACGTCGACTTACGCGTCCAACAACGCGTTCATCATAGGCGTGCTCGACGACTGGTCGAAGCGCAAGGCGCCGGAACTCGGACAGGATTCCGTAATCCGCCAGATCTATGGTAAATTCATGTCGATACCGGGTGCGATAGTCATGCCGTTCAATGTGCCGGCCATTCCAGGACTCGGCACCTCGGGAGGTTTTTCATTCGTGCTCCAGGACACCGCCAGCTCGGATCCGCAGAGGCTTTTCCAGGCGATGAGCCAGGTTATTCTTGAGGCGAACCAGCGCCCGGAGATCACCGGTGCATTCTCGACGTTCCGTTCCAGCGTGCCGCGGATATTCCTGAACTTCGACCGCGAAAAGGCCCTCAAGCTGGGCGTATCGATAGATGAGATAAATACTGTGCTTAAAGGACTTGCCGGATTCACTTATATAAATGATTTCAACAAGTTCGGCAAGACATACAAGGTCGAGATGCAGGCGGATTCGAAATACCGTGCCGAATTGGACGACATCATGGGGCTGCACGTCAGGAACAACAAGGGTGAAATGGTTCCGATCAACACTCTGGTGATCCCGGAAACACGTTTCGGACCGCAGTATCTCAGCCGCTACAACCTGTTCCCGTCAGTCACCATAAATGGGAATGCTGCCCCGGGATGCAGTTCGGGACAGGCCATGAAGGCGATGGAGGAGGTTGCGGCGAAAAACCTTCCGGCCGGGATGAAGTATGAATGGACGGACATATCCTACCAGGAGAAACTTGCCGGCAACAAGGCCGCCATGATATTTGCATTGGCTCTTCTTTTCATCTATCTGTTCCTGGTAGCCCAGTACGAGAGCTGGATGATTCCATGGGCGGTTATACTTTCGGTGCCGATTGCATTCTTCGGCGCATTGATTTTCCTCTGGACGATGGGAATCGACAACAACATCTACACGCAGGTAGGATTTGTGCTTCTGTTTGGAATCGCCTGTAAGACTGCCATCCTGATTGTGGAATTCGCAAAGGAAAGCCACGAAAAGGGGATGGGCATCGAAGAGGCGGCCGCACATGCCGCCAGGCTCAGGTTCAGGGCGGTGATGATGACGGCTGTTGCATTCGTTCTCGGCGTGACACCTCTAGTTGTCGCCTTCGGCGCCGGTGCCATAAGCCGTCGTTCGCTGGGAACTGTCGTATTCGGCGGAATGCTGGTATCCTGTATCTTCGGGACAATTCTTGTTCCATCGTTCTTCGTAGTGATCCAGAAGATGATCAACAAGTTCTCCGGGAAAAAGGGATGATCCGAAACTGTTAATTCCTACAAGTTTTACTTTCGCAACAACCATCTATTTATTGTCATCCTATTCCCATAGGCGCAGCGGACGTTACTTTGCTTCCGGCTAAAGCCGGTACTCTGAGCGCGTTTGACATGAAATCAACCATTAGTCGCGGCGACATAGGCGTTGTGGAGTCCCGCCTTCAGACGGAAGAATTATCCCGAGTGCTCGGTCAGTTCATTTACGTTCTTCATGGCGGTCCTTCTGAAAAGAAAAAATCGACTATGCATCATACAACAGAGTTTTCAACTTCTGCAGAAGTTGGAGAGAAATGAACTGCTCTGGAGTTTTATACCTTGCATGACAGATAAAATTCATCCTGGCTCTTTATAAAAGTTTAAAGGAAGACTATATTTGCAAGTTAACTAAATACCCTGGGAGGTTTTCAATGAGGAATATGTTGTTCTTTGTTCTTGCGTTGCTTCTGCTCTGCGGCTGCGGGATATTCCAGAAGGAGCCTTATATCAAAGTCTCTTATTTCGACATTGGTTCGCCTGCCGCGCAGGATATCGGCGGCAAGCCAGTGCTTGTTGGCGGTGTGGATGCGAGCAGGCCTTATTTGGAGAAGATGGTCTTCAGGGTCTCGGAAAACCGCATCGAGATTGACGAGTACAACCGCTGGAGCTGTTCTTCAGCCGACATGCTCCAGAAATATCTTTCACTTGCGTATGAGACCAGCGCTTCGAATGAAAAGCTGCCCGTCTGTCTCCTGAAGGTGGAGATATTCCAGATCGAGGCGGATATCGCAAAATCATCCGCGAAACTGGTATTGCAGGCTTCCATTGAGGACCGTTCATCCGGGAAAATTCTTATAAGGAAAACTTATTCAGAGGAAATACCTGTCGGTAAAGTGACAGGGGAAAGCTTTGCCAAGGGGATTGCAGCGGCAGCAGCCAAGATTTTGGAACAGCTTACTGCCGACATAAGGAAGAGCAACCCCTGAAAATCAGAGGTAAATCCCAAACTCAGGGATACAGGCAATGAAAATAACTTGAAGTGATTATACTGCGAATTGCGAAATTCGCACATGGAGTGCGGCAATTAATTGCCGCCTTTAATGACGGAATTAATTCCGTCCTGTAAATACCGCGAAATGAATTTCGCGAAACAAGGCGGTGATGAATCACCGCACTCCAGGGAGCGTTTACACGCTCGTAAATATATTTGGAAGTTGGAACTTGAAAGTTTTCTTGTAAATACGGATCAATAAATGCCTTCGCTGAATCAAAACGGTAGAATAATCGAGATAGGGGATTTGCCTGAACACGGCATGTCCTTCCAGGAGTTGGAGACCTCCTACGATCAGGTCGGGCTGCTTTTGAAAAATGACACAGATCTCCTTTCGGTAAACCTCGACAAGATCGCATCATCCAACTATTCCGTAGTCACTTTCCTGATAGGATGCGGAGAGCTCTGCTCGAAGAAGCGCGTGAAGATTGAATTCAAAGGCCTTTCCGACGAGGTTCTCGCTGCGAACCTCGCAAAACTAGGGTTTGACAAGGACGGCAGATACCGCCCAAAGGAGTTCCGCAAGGAAAAGCCCCAGTCTGTCTTCTTCACGTCCGGAGAGGCATGCTACAAGATATTTGATGACGCAAAGAAGCTTCTTGGCTTCATAGGCGAGATATGCAATTCCTTCTTCTATCTGTTCCGCCATCCCCGCAAACTGGATCTGCGCGAAGTCGTCTATTACATGGACAAGAGCGGGGCCGACGCTGTTCCGATAGTCATGCTGATATGTTTTCTGATAGGTGTCATTCTCGGGTTCCAGGGGATCACGCAGATGGAGAGGTTCGGGCTGCAGATCTACATAGCGGATCTCGTCGGGCTCGCGCTCGTAAGGGAGCTTGGGCCGCTGATGGTCGCGATGATCTGCATCGGACGCGCCGGATCAGCATATGCGGCGGAGCTGGGGACAATGAACGTGGCCGAGGAGATCGATGCGATGAAAACAATGGGACTGAAACCTGCGCGCTTCCTGGTAGTCCCGAAGCTAATCGCCCTTGCAGTGGTAATGCCGATGCTGGTCGTGATCGGAAATTTAAGCGGGATAGTCGGCGGTCTTTTAATCAGCATGGGAATGACCGACATGAATATTACGGAATACGTAAACAGGACCATAGACTCCTTGATTCCTGCGAATATCGCGGAATCCATGGTGAAAAGCCTTGTGTTCGCCTGCATAATAGCCGGTGTCGGCTGCTTCCGCGGCTTCGAGTCCGAGAAGGATGCAAAAGGCGTAGGCAAGGCGACCACGTCATCTGTCGTTACCGGGATTTTCCTGGTTGTCATCGCGGATTTCTTTGTTACGTTCATCTTCCCCCAGATAGCGCAAATTTTCGGGATAAAATACTGATATGCAGACACAGGACAGGAAAAAAATCATAGAGGTCACGGACCTGCAGGTCGGATACGGGGACATGATCGTGCTCGAGAAGCTCAACTTCAGTGTCCTCAAGGGCGAGATATTCGTCATACTCGGGGGGTCGGGCTGCGGGAAAAGCACGCTGCTCAAACATTTGATAGGACTCTATGAGCCCCTGTCAGGGGACATTGCCATAAAGGGTAGGAGCATGGTGACTGCCTCCGAGGACGAAAAGGACGAATTCTTCCTGGAATTCGGAGTCCTGTACCAGTCGGGCGCGCTTTTCAGTTCGTTGACTCTCGAGGAGAATGTTGCGCTCCCGCTGAGGGAGTTCACTGATTTGTCCGAAAATATGATCTCATCTGTTGCAAAGCACAAGCTCAGCCTGGTCGGTCTTGAGGGCTTTGAGAAGTTCATGCCGTCGGAGATCAGCGGGGGCATGAGGAAGAGGGCGGGCCTTGCCAGGGCCATGGCGCTTGATCCTGAAATACTTTTCTTCGACGAGCCTTCGGCCGGACTTGATCCGATCTCCTCGGCTGAACTCGACAAGCTGATACTCGAGCTGAGGAATACTCTCGGTACTACGATGGTGATAGTCACGCATGAGCTTGACAGCATATATTCTGTGGCGGACAGGGTCGTCATCCTGGACAACAGGATCAAGGGGATTGTAGAAGAAGGGGATCCGAGGGAACTGCGTGGAAACAGCAGGAATGAGTGGGTAAGACAGTTTTTAAACCGTTCAAATATGAGAGGGTGAAATATGAGCAATCTTGGAAATAAATACAAAGTTGGGGTTCTTGCCATAACGGCGTTCGCGCTGCTTATGCTCGGACTTGTCTCGCTGGGGTCCTTCAAATATTTCAAGAGGGCATACCCCTTCATGACCATCGTGTCCGCCTCCGTACAGGGGCTGGAAAAGGGCGCGAAGGTCAAGATCAAGGGTGTTTCTGTCGGCAGCGTCGAGAAAATCCAGCTTGGGCCGGACATGAAGGAAATCCTGATCTACATGAAGCTGGATCCGGATGCCTTCTGCAAGGCGACAAGGAAGAAGAGTGAACTGAAGCTCATGTCGGAAAAGGAGGCCATGGAAATTTTCGCCAGCAAGATAGATGAACATGTCGCAAACGGCCTCCGCTGCCAGCTCCAGTACGGTGATATAACCGGCACGCTCTTCGTTGACATCACGATCCTGGATCCGAAAGATAACAAGCCGATGGAAGTGGAATTTGCCGAAGATCATCCTCCATATATACCGTCTGTTCCGACGGTCACCATAGAAAACATCATAACCGAGGTGCACAAGGCCACCCAGAACATAGCGAAGATGGATCTCCAGAAGATTTCCGACCAGTTCAACCAGTTCCTCGAGAAGGCGAACAAGATCATAGACGAGAAGCAGATCAAGGACATCGTGGGACAGATTGAATCGATCAGTGGCAGCCTGAAGGATCTGTCAACCAGGGTGAATGACGCCATGAGCAGGGAGCGCATCGATGAGATCATGGCGAACGTCCAGAAATCATTTGACAACATCAACAAGACTCTTGATACAGTCAACAAGCTTGCCGAGGACACCAAAAAGGATATCAAGGATGCAAACATCCCTGAACTGTCGAGCAAGGCGAAGACATTGATTGAGAGCTCAGATCAGACAGTCAGGAATATAGATGAACTGAGGAGCGAGCTTAAAAAAAATATTGTTGATCTCAATGAGACCCTCCAGTCCGCGAAGCAGCTGATCGACTATCTCGAACGGAATCCCAGCTCATTGCTTACCGGCAAGCCCGACAAGCCTGTCGTGGATCCGGAATGAGGGTAAAGATTCACTGAACTATGTCAATTCAATGAATCTTTACAACCTAAAGGATGTACCTACTTGCTTTCCTTCTTATAGAAAACAGGGTATTTCTTTCCGGCTTTGAGCAGGTCCTTTGAGTCAATATGCCCGAATAAGTGTAGAAGAGTGGCTACAAGTCCTGTCCATCCGGTCTGGTGGCTTGCTCCGAGACCACAGCCGTTGTCGCCGTGGAAATACTCATAGAAGAGAATGCAGTCGCGCCAGTTAGGATCGTTCTGGAACACTTCGTTTCCGCCGAACACGGGTCTCTTTCCATCCTTGTTGCGGAGGAAGATTCCTGACAGGCGGTTTGCGATCTCCTCGCTGACCCCATAAAGATTCATAAACTTCCCGGAACCTGTCGGGCATTCCACTTTCAAGGAGTCCCCATAATACAGATAGTATTGATGGAGGGCGCGGATGATTAGGATATTCATAGGCATCCATACAGGCCCCCGCCAGTTCGAATTTCCGCCGAACATTCCGCTGTCGGATTCCCCGGGCAGATAATCCACCCGGAATTCCTTGCCTCCGACGTCCATGGTGTATGGATGTCCGGCATGGTAGCGTGACAGGGCACGTATCCCATAGGGGCTCAGGAATTCATTTTCATCAAGCATCTTCTCCAGGATCCGGACAAGCCTGTCCTTGTCGACTATTGCGACCATACCTCTCTCGTTGACGCCGTTATGTCCCGGACCTGTTGCATGGACATGTTTCAAAAGTTCGGGGGAATGTTTCATGCGGTTGCGTATAGTCTCGTAGGCTCTCGGTGTCTGCTCCCTCTGGTATTGCTCCATGATTGCGGTCGCGCAAAGTGGCAGGAGTCCGACGACGGATCTGACCTTGAGCAGCTTCGACTCTCCATTGGGAAGCCTGAGCATATCATAATAGAATCCATCCGTCTCATCCCAGAGACTGTCTGCTCCAGGACGATTGATGGCGGATGCTATCCAGAGGAAATGTTCGGTGAATTTGACGACCATGTCCTCATATGAATTGTCAAAGCTCGCCAGTTCGACCGCCATCTCAAGCATGTTCTGGCAGAAGAAGGCCATCCAGGCGGTTCCATCGGCCTGCTCAAGATTTCCTCCGGTAGGAAGAGGGGCGCTTCTGTCGAATATCCCGATGTTGTCGAGTCCCAGGAATCCTCCTTCAAAGACATTCCTCCCGAAACGGTCTTTGCGGTTGACCCACCATGTGAAATTCAGCATGAGCTTTGAAAAACACCTTTTAAGGAAGTCGACGTCCCCCTTGCCACTGGAAATCTTCTCATATTTGTACATGAACAGGATCGCCCAGGCGTGGACCGGAGGATTGACGTCGCTGAAATTCCATTCATAGGCGGGAATCTGTCCGTTCGGATGCAGGTATGTCTCCTTGAGCATCAGGCCCATCTGCTGCTTGGCGAAATCAAGGTCGACGAAGGAAAGAGTGATAGAATGGAATGCCAGATCCCATGCCGCGTACCAGGGATATTCCCATTTGTCTGGCATGGAAATGATGTCGTCATTTACCATGTGGAACCATTCCTTGTTCCTGTAGCCGCGCCCCTTGTGCGAGAAGGTGTCGATGTCATGCTCTTTCAGCCAGCGTTCGAGATCGAACGAGTAGTACTGTTTTGACCAGAGCATGCCTGACATCGCCTGGCGCATGACAAGGGCGCCGTCCCTGTCCAGTCCCGGAGGCGTGATATCCCTGTAGAATTCATCCGCTTCACTTGCTCTCAGGTCGAAGACTTCATTGAAATGCTTTCCGAATGGATTTCCACCCTCGGATGCATAGGTGTCTTTAAGTTTGGAAGGAGCCACATTGTTCAACCTGAGGCAGACCGACTTATTTCCACCTGCCTCGATGTCAATCCTGTAGTGAGGTGAGACTTTTGTGCCAGTTTTTTTGGGATTGACTGCATCCTTCATGCCTTCCACGACATAATTGTTTATGCTGTCCTTGACATACCGTGTTTTGTTGGGCATTCCGAAAAGGCGGGCGGTATTCGTTTCATTCTCGGTGAAGAGAAGGGTAGGGGCATTTTTGCAGTACAGATAATTTACGCCCAGTTCCTGGTGCGAAGTCTCGACTATGCTCGAACCTTTATCGCCCGTGGCCTGCTTCAGCATTGGCTTGACGGCATCCGTGGTCCAGGACCAGGTGTTCCGGAACCAGAGCGTCGGAAGTATGTGTAGTGGTGCGGCTTCAGGACCACGGTTGAATGCAGTTATCTTTACCAGGATGTCCTCCGGGGACTCCTTGACATATTCGACAAAGACATCGAAGTAGCGGTTGCCATTGAATATGCCCGTATCCATAAGCTCATATTCCCATTCATGCCTGCTGCGTCTCTTGCTTGTCGCGACAAGATTGTCATATGGATATGCCTGCTGGGGATACTTGTACAGGTATTTCATATAGGAATGGGTGGGGGTACTGTCGAGATAGAAGTAGTATTCCTTTACATCCTCGCCGTGGTTGCCTTCGTTGTTGTCCAGCCCGAATGCGCGCTCCTTGATGATGGGATCATTTCCGTTCCAGAGCGCAAGGGAAAAACAGAGCCGCTGCTTGTCGTCGGATATGCCGGCAAGTCCGTCCTCACCCCAGCGGTACGCCCGTGAACGCGCCTGGTCGTGGGTGAAATATGTCCAGGCGTTCCCCGAATCGCTGTAGTCCTCCCTGACTGTCCCCCATTGCCGTTCACTCAGATAAGGGCCCCATTTTTTCCATATCTGGTTTTTAGCCTTCGATTCTTCCAGTCGTTTATTTTCGGCGTTCATGTTCATGTCCCTTTCAGTCGAGCTGATTTCAAAACTCAGAATGCGGGGAGGTGAAAACCTTTTAAGGAAAGGTTCTTCCCTTCCCCGCACCCCAACCCTTTCCAAACCTGCTTGCTATTCCATCTGATTGCAACAGCAATCAGATGAAAGATAAAAGTTTTTGCTCTCGCCCCAAATTCCTGTACTTTTGAAATTATCTCAGTCATGTGCGGATTCTTAGAGTTTTCCTGAAAACTTACGCCATGCCTTTCAATAGTGCATCCCCGGGAACATTCAAGATTTCATGAAGCTTCAATGCGATACGCGGAGATATTTTCCTTTTTCTTCCAAGTATTTCTGAAACACGGCTCTTTGTTCCAAAATACGGAATCACGTCCTTCCGCGAAAGACCAAGCTGTTCCATGCGGAACTTTATAGCCTCCACAGGATCTGGAGGTGGGATTACATGGTGTTTCTCATCAAAATGCTTGACCAGCATTGTAAGAATTTCAAGCTTTTCCATTGTCGAGGAGTCATTGGAAGAGGATTTCTCGGCAAGTTCCACTATTTCCTTCATGACTTTGTCATATTCCTTGTCATTTTTTATGAGATGGACATTCATTTCAATTTCCTTTCTTTAGATATCGTTCATATTCGTCATGAGTCCCTGCAAATTTCACGATTACCTGTCCGCAAATATATACGACTACTACAATGATCCTGTAATTGTTTCCTCTGATATTGAAAACGACATTATTGTTTGCCAGGAAACTGGCATGAGGATAGCGGGTTTTGATATCAGCTGTGTTTTTCCAGGCAGCTGTTTCAACTTCGGCAACCCATGCCGATACGGCATTTCTGGCATCAGCATGTTTCCTGGCCAGCAAAGCCAGCGACTTCTTACCGATTATTTCCATGGTTTCCTGTCTTTTGAAATCAACATAGTTCCCAAATATGGAACTTCAAGGAAATATATGCCGATATTTCAAGGTTCCATGCAAGGAAAATGTGACAGGCAGATGCGGATTGCTTGATTTATGTTCCGCGTACGGCTATTTTTCATTCATCAACAGGGAATCAGAATTCCTATCAGGTAAAAATAATCTTGCAAATACAAAATAAAAATCCTGACTGCAACCGG
>JBAQUG010000455.1:0-64026 GCA_049297395.1 Victivallales bacterium
GCATATGATGAAGACAGTCGAACACATGCAGACGGATTTTGCTGCTGTCAGGACCGGCAAAGCGTCTCCTTCCCTGGTCGAAAACATCATGGTTGACTACTATGGAAATCCTACAAGGCTCAAGGAACTTGCGGGAATCACCGCTCCCGAGGCGCGTCTTCTTGTCATACAGCCCTGGGATCCCTCCTCGATGGCAGCAGTTGAAAAGGGTATTATTGCATCAAATATCGGAATCTCACCTGTGAACGATGGGCGGGTTATCCGCCTTCCAATTCCCGAACTCAGCGAAGAGAGGCGTTCAGCGCTGGCCAAAAAGGTCAAGTCACGCGCGGAAGAGGCCAGAGTCGCGGTGAGGAACGTGCGCCGCGATGGAAATGAAGCCGCCAAGAAGGCACAGAAGGACAGCCAGATCACGGAAGATGAGCTGAAGGAGAAGCTTGACGGCATCCAGAAACTTACCGACACCTATATCAAGGAAGTCGACGATGTCCTGCTCAAGAAGGAAAAAGAACTGATGAGCATGTAGAATATTTTTTCCAGACGGGAAAAATATATGACATAGCCAATGATAAGAAAAAACTTCTATATCCTGCTTGTAATCATCGCCTCCGCAGGATTGCTGCTGCGCCTGCAGGTCTGCAGTGAACTTCTTGAAAACGATGCCCAGGTATCGCATCCCTCGGCATATACCGACATGGCGACATACAAGGATCTTTCCGAGAAGATAGCCAGAGGCGAATTCCAAGGGAACTTCTATTACCAGCCTTTTTACTACGCTGTCTTCCTGCCCGTTGTCCATAAGATCATGGGTGACGGGATATGGCCGGTAATGATTGCGCAGGCCTTGATTTCTGCGCTGACGATATTCCTTGCGGCAATCTCATCTGCGATGCTCTGGGGCAGAATGGCAGGGGTGGTGACCGCCCTTCTCACGGCGTTTTCAGCGGTGCTCATCCTCTATGTGCCCTATCATCTCATTGAAACGCTGCAGGCGTTCTGGATCACGGCGATACTGTATGCTGCGATCATCGCATGGAGACGAGGGAGGATTTTCTACTGGGGGATCCTTGGATTCCTGGTTTCGCTTTCAATTCTCACGCGCGGGAATGTCTGGTTCTGCGTGCCGGGGCTGGTGCTTGCGGCGTTTTTCTCGGTCAGGATCAAGTCTGAAGCCAGGCCGTCCTGGAATTTAAATAACATCATGGCGAGACTTCTGCCGGTAATTGTTTTCCTTGTAATGGTCATCCTGCCCCAGCTTCCATTCGCGGCCAGGAACACGAAAGCGACAGGGAAGTTATGTGGGCCTTCGACGGCTGCAGGAGCTGTTCTAGCTCTGGGAAACACTCCGGAAGCGCCTCCGGGAGGGCGCAACCCCGGTACTGGACCTGGGCCGATGGAATATCCTGAGACCTATGGCGCGTGGATGGATAAGGAGAAGGAAATTCCGGTTTCATCCAGGATGTTCCAGTGGTTCAAGGCCGAGCCCCTCGCATTCATAGAGCTTCAATGCCGGAAAATGCTGCTCTTCTGGGACCGGCACGAGATCCCGAACAACATTGCGTTTGAGAGACAGGGGATGAAAAGCAGGACTTTCCGTCTTCTTGCTTTCATTCCGACTGCGATCATAATGGCGATGGCCCTGGGCTGGCTTATGTATTATTTCGTCTCCAATGCAAGATCGGGATTCAAAAGGATCTCCAGGCATCCTGAACCTCTTATTCTCTTTTATCTTATTACAAGCCTGTTCCTCGCGACTGCCGCATTTTACATATTGGCAAGATTCAGACTTCCGATTGTTCCGCTCATGTCGGTAGGGGCAGGGGGGCTTGCTGCAACCTTGTTCATCAATCTCGCTAGGCGCAATTGGAAAAAAGTCATGAACAGGTCGCTGCTTCCATTCCTTGCTGCAACTTTCATTGTCGTGTTCGGATATGACTTCTACAGATATTATTATGAACCTGCAGTTATGAAGGTTGTCCGTCCTGATGGGATAAGATCCGAAATCCGGGAAGGCAGGATACTTTATATGGACAATGGGCCTCTTTCATTTGGATCGTGGATGCCGGTGGGCATCAAGGAAGGCGATTCGATACGGAAGAAATTTGTCATAAGGGATTCAATGGACAGGCGGACTGTAGAGCTGTCCATCCCATTTTTGTGCGATGTCCCGGGGAAGATGAAGATTGAGATCAACGGGAAGCCTCTGCAGCTTGAACTCAGGCAGGGGATGGATGAAAAGCTTTTTCAGATTCAATTTTCAGCGTCGGATCCGCAGGTTGAAATTAAATTCCTGTTCATCGACTGCAAGGCTTATCCGATATTTGATTTCCAGAGGAATTACGGGAGGACGGAATTTAACGGGAAGAATCCCTGCGCCGAACTTGTGTCAAAGCTCTATCTTGTTCCGCAGAAAGAACCAAAAGAATAGATCGAATTTAGTTGGTAGTCAAGCACGTGGGGGCTGTTCTTCCTGCCTTTCCTTTATCTTCATCAATATTATCATTCCGGCCAGGCTTGACGGCAGACCGAAGAGAATCAACCAGAGAAGGTTGACGTTGTATCTGATCAGTTCCCAACCATCGCCTCCATCGCAGAGCCATCCGAGACCAATATAAAGTCCGTTCCCGATAAGGCATACAGCACAGAATAAAACCAAGATTTCCTTAACGTTCTTCCTGGCGGGAATCAGCAGCAACAGAAATGGCAATAGTATTCCAATAATCGACCCCATCCATATGTCTGCTACAGGATGAAGCGAGCCTTCGCGGATTGTTTCCGTAAAGATGTTGAAATGGAATGCGATTTTCTGGACAATGCCACCGTTGAGCTTACAGGAGATTATGTGCCCGACTTCATGAAGCAACTGCAGCGGGAACCAGCCAATAACTATAACCAAGATAAATTTTAAATAGAACTTCATTGGTTAATATGGAGCTTGAAATGCAAAATTAGAAATTGGGAATCATAATGGAGCGCCGGCGTCTCGCCGGCAATTGTTTAAGAACAGCCCTTGCGGGCTTAATCCGCCTGAGGCGAATTAACTGGACGGCGCTCGGAAATGGGGTAGCGCGGACATTCCTGCGTGCCGTGCCATAGCCCTGGTCGCCTTCGGCGCTGCCATAGGCAGGTAAGCGTCCCGCCGGCAATAATAAATCGGAAACTTAGGGTTACCTTGATTTTTTCCGGCGGCCCGACTACCTTTAAAGCATATGAAAATCAAAATTCCAGTCAGTGCATTTACCGTTATCTTGAGAAGGCCTATAGCCATTTTAGTTATACTTTGTATTTTCTCTCTTATCACAATTTCTATCTGCTTCATGTGCCTTCATAAGCCGAATAATACTGATGAGATGACTGGGCAGGAAGCTGTTCCATTCAAATCGACTAGGGTCAAGCAGAGAGATCCCAATAGCAACACATATAAACTAAAAATGATTGCTTTAGGCTGCCGATTATATGCTGAAAAAACACAAAAGAATTTTCCTGTTGATTTGGATGAGCTTGTAAAAGGCGGATATGTTGAAAACAATGAAATTATAATTTGGGTAAACAAGGAAGATTCCAGCAGGAGAAAATTCATCTACTGTCAAGGATTAAACGAAAAGTCCCCTGAAGACTTCATTCTCGCAGCGGCACCGAGGCCGGAAAACGGGAAAAGGGAAATTGTTCATGTGGACGGACATGCGGCAACAATCAAAGAGGAAGAGTTTCAGAGCACCGCACAGAATCAGAAATGGAAAATTCCATCCTCGTTGGAACCTGATGATAAGAATATGCCAGGTAAGGGTTCAGTTTTTTTTTAACATTGCAGTTGTCAAAAGATTTTCGCGCTTCGCGAAAATCTTACCGCATCAGCCTTTCCGCTGCGTCAGCCTTTATCCAGCCTTCCGAACCGTTGCCTGTCCGGACTCGGAGCCAGTTGTCCCTTTCCTCCTCGATGAAGAGCTTCTCGCCGCAGTTGATCCGGAAGTCGGTCTGCTTGGAAGTTTCCGAAGGCAGGAGATATACCTGCATGTTCTTGATGACGGCGTAGGCTGTCTTTGGACTATATGAACTTGCCGACTGGCTTATCGGAGCGATCAGCAGCAGCACGAAGACGATGCCTGCCGCTGAAATGCTTGTGTAGAATCTGGCTTCTGATGCAAACCTGCGGCGGAGCGCGAGGATTATTCCTGCAAAGGCCCAGACTATGGCGGCGATGAACATCCACTCGTCCGGACGCAGCAGGTCCCTGGCAAATGTGACGAGATCCTTTGGCGATTCAATGTCACCTATCTCAGGAAGCATGAATTTCCTGTGGACCAGGTTCAGGTTCTCCCTGATGTCGGAATCCCTAGGTGAAAGATGAAGCGCCCGCTCATACATTACCAGCGCCTTTGCGGGTTCTCCTAGCTGGTAGAGGCAGTTCCCGAGGTTGTAGAGCAGGGCGGGATCAGGAGCGGTCATGTCGAGCTGCTTCCGGTAGAATTCAGCCACCTTTATGAATTCCCCGTGGTTGTAGGCTGTCAACGGGTTGAACTGCCGAGCCGTCTCGGTTTCTGCTGGAAGTGCAAGAGGAAGCACGAAAAGGACAAGCAGCATCGAAAATTTCTTCAGTGATGCCAGCAGGGAACTGCGGAGCTCTGACTTGTTGGAGCCATGTGCTCCTGGCATATAGGCGGAATCGGCTCCCGCCTTCAGCAGCGAAGCCAGTTCGTTGTCGTCTATTTTTCCTGCGAGTTCGCCTGCGGAGGTCCCGGGAGGCAGGCCCTTGAGGTCGTTCAGGTATGGGACGACTTTATTCTGGATCAATGCGTTCAGTTTCCCAGGATCTGATTTGCGGATTTCGCGGAGGAGATTGTTCTTGCCGGAAATCGCCTTTATTTTCCTGCGCAGCGCCGGATCGTTTTCCAGGCGCAGCCTCCTGAAGTGGCTGAATTCGCTGAATCCCCATAGGGCTGGGCCGAGGATGGACAGCAGGAGGACCAGGATGACATGGTTTTTCCATAATGGAAGAACTACCTGCCCGGAAAGATTCTTCTTGAGATAGAGGATGTCGTTTATCTTTTTGCCATTGGCCTTCTTGTCCATGAACGTAGGTACAGGGACCGGACTGCCGGAATCGGACACGACCGGCGCCTGCGGATTGTCCGATTTCTCGATCTTCATTTTACGGCTGAAGGGGACTTCTGCATATTTTCCGGAGGCTGTGGAGAAATAGGATACCGGAAGATTGATTTCCGTGCTGCCTTCCTGCAGGGGGATCATTACATACCTGACTTCGAACGAGTCGGTAGTCGATGAAGGAGACTTCTTTATTTCCGGTGGATAGACGCGGAATCCATCCAGTCTGAACTCAGGTGCCTTGAGGGTATCGAGGGTCCCATCGCCGGAACCGCTTATCTTCAAGGTCGCAGGTTCGCCGGTCTTGAGATTTTCCTGGCTTATTTCCGTCCGGATCTTCCAGTTCCCGATAAGCCCCAGATAATTGACTGTTCCTGCAGGGGCCGGAAGCGATAACGCTTCAAGTTCAGGAAATGCGCAGGTCAGGTTCTGCTCCGCCTGCCTGTAGTTCGCGAAGGGGCTTGCGAACATATCTTCAAACGGATCGCTGGAACGGTTGCCCCGCCTGTTGTCGTTCGGGATCTTCACTATGCATGCGATATTCACCTTGCCGGACATTTTTCCGGCTGCTATCGGACGGAACGCCGAACGGAAGGTGTACACATTGAAGATCTGTCCGTTGAGTTTCTCATTGGATGTCTGCGCTGAAGCGAAATGGGCGTTCTGCGGATTTGTCGGACTGAAATCGTGGAATGCCACGTTTTCCATGCTGATCTCCGGCCAGCTCCTTATGTCGAAGTTAAGCCCGCGAACGCCGAAGACTTTTATTTCAAACGATATTTCCTCTCCTACGTATATGCTTTTCCTGTCGGTCAGAAGTGAGCATTTCGCAAAGAGGATTTCATCAAGTCCGGCATTCTTCTTTTCTGTTTTGCCGTCATTGGAACTTACCGTGTATTTCCTGGTCATGACCTTGAACGCCACGGGATCTGTCAATGTCTTTTTTTTGCCGCACTGGATTTTCAGGGCAGGTAGCTTAAGCTCACCCTCCTTCCCGGGAACGAACTCGTAAACAGCTATATAGGTGGATGCCCTTTTGAAATTTATGATTGATGTCTGCATGCTTTTTGAGACTCCCTGATGCCAAGATATACCTTCGACTTTCGGGAACTCGGTCACTTCTGGATAGTCTTCAGAGGAGACAAGCTGGAGCTGCACGGGTTCGCCGACCATGGCCGGCTGCGGGGCTATTGTCATGTTTATGTCGCCTGCGGAAAAAACCTGGAGCGAAAAGAAGAGAAGAAAAGACAAGACAAGAAGCGAAGCCGCCCGGCCCGACAGGGCATGAACCGTATTATTGAAATGTGAAATTGTCTTATTCATTGTATTCTTGGAACCTGTAAAGAGCACGGCAACAGAGTGCCGTGGCTACATTTAATCCAAGCTGTAGCCGCGTCACTCTGCTGACGCGTCCTTCTCTAACGCATGCAGCTTGGATTATGTTAATGTTATAAATTTGCGCCAGCAAATTTATCACCAGTCCTTCTCGACCGTGTTTGCTCTTGAATTCTGTTTGTTCTGCTCCTTCATTTCCTGCTGGAGCTTCTTCTCGTCGTTCGCCATCTGGTCAAGCAGCGCCTCGGCCTGTTCAGGATCTATTTCCTTCTCGTCCTTGGGTTGTTCCTTCTGGGGCTTGGCCTTCTGCTTCTCCTGGTTCTTCTGATCCTGGTCCTGCCTGCCCTTCTGCTCCTGTTTGTCCTTGTCCTTATTCTGCCCCTCATCCTTTGACATTCCAAGTTCGTTCAGTGCATTTTTCAGATTTTCTTCGGCCTTCTGTCCATTCCCCTTCTTCTGCTCCTCCTGGGCCTTCTCAATTTCCTTTTCGGCCTTGGATGCGGATTCCTCCGACTGCTTCGAATCCTGTTTCTTCGCTTCTTCCTTGTAGTCCTCAACAGACTTCTTAGCCTCTTCGGTCTTCTTCTGGGCATCATCCTGTTTGGTCTGCTGGCCGCCCTTGTCCTGCTGCTCATTCTTCTTATCCTGCTTGCCATCTTTCTGGCTCTGCTGATCCTTCTGCTTTTGCTGTCCATTCTGTTCATTCTTCTGGTCTTGTTTCTGATCCTGTTTCTTGTCCTGCTGGGATTTGCCTTCGTTCTTGTCCTTCTGCGAGTCGTGGGCCTCCTTGGTCTTCTGCTGGGCCTCCTGCTTTTTCTGCTCGAGTTTTTTCTGCTGTTCCAGTATCTTCTTCGCCAGTTCCCTGTCCTTCAGGAGCTTCTGCTGGTTCATCGCGACTTCAAGCGGTTTTGGAGTTGCACGCATTGATTCCCTATACATCTCCTCGGCTGACTCCAGCGCTTTTATCGCGTCTTCAGGCTTGGTCTGGATGAGTGCCCTGGCATTCTCATGTTTGATCACTCCGAGGTTCTGGCAGGCTTTCGAAACAAGTTCGTGGTCGCCGGGATCCACGCTTATTGCATTCTCATAAAGAGCCGCAGCCTTGTCGAATTCCTTGTTCTTCTGCAGTTCAAGCGCCTTGTTGTATATCTCATGAGGGGTCTTGATGTCTGTGGATTTCTTGCCTCCGTTCTTAGCCGGAGACTTGTCATCAGGCATTGGAACCGCAGTGTCCAGGAGCTGGTCGCCGGGAACGGCTTGCTTGTTGACGGCCATCGGCGGCTGTGTTTTGTCATCCACTGGAATCTTGTCCTGTGCGCCCGCGAAATTCGCAAAGCACATGATTGTGAGGAGGATGAGGACGTTCCTGCGTTCGTTCACCGCGAAATACGCAAAGAGCAGGAACAATGCGGCGAACAGCGGGATATGGAACCGTTCGATGGGCCTTGTCTGGTTGCCCTGGTCGTATTGTTCCGGTATCAGCGCCTTTACTCTCTTGAGAACCGAGTCAAGTCCGGTGCTTGTCGCTGTCGACCTCACATATATTCCCGAAGTCTCCATCGCGAGGGCGTTGAGCTGTTTCTCGTTGAGAGGACTCTTTACAAGTTCGCCGTTCTTGTCCCTGAGGAAAGTCTGTTCGCCGGGTTTTGCCCCTGGAAGCACGATAAGTCCGGGCTGCGACGGATCGCCTATCCCGACGACAAATATCGGTATCTTTGTCTTCTTTAGTTCTTCAAGAGCTACGGAACTTGAACCCTGCAGCTCATCTCCGTCGGTGAGGAGGATTATCGCCCTGTGCCCGCCTTCGGCCGCCTTGAACGCCTCCATCGACGCCTCAATGGCCCGCTGAATGTTCGTCCCGCCCAGCGGGATGCTTTCGACGGACATCTCGTTAATGGACTGGAAGAGCGTAGTCTTGTCTGCCGTCATCGGGCATTGCAGGAAGGCTGTTCCCGCGAAGTCGATTATCCCGAACCTGTCGCCCGTGCAGTTCTTGATCAGTTCCCTCAGGAACCATTTGGAATGTTCAAGGCGTGACGGCTGCACATCCTGCGAGAGCATGCTTTTCGAGACGTCCTGGACTATGAGCAGATCCCTTCCTTTGCCTGTGAACGGAAGGATCTTGGTGCCCCAGCTCGGACGGGCTGCTGCTACAAGCAGTACAAGTATCGCCGACGCGAGCAGGATATTGCGGATGGTCCGCTTGCGGGTTGACAGCGTCGTATAGGCAGGATTTACCGCCCGCTCACCGAGAATCAGGGACAGCTGTTTTTTCCTTCGCTGGTACGACAGCACCCAGAAAAAAACTAGAAGCGGTATGATCCACAGGATATTCCAAAAGTATTCCGGTTTCAAGAAAATCATTTTATCCACGCCCTTTTTATGACTCTACAGGATGTCTTCTACAAAGCTAGAGATTCTAGCTCCTTACTTCTTTGTTTCATTTGACATTTGAAATAAGGGTTTTGTTCCATAACTTATTAAAAACCCGATAATATGAGGCTTGACCATGCATAAAATCAAGGTGAATCTGAAAGAACGTGGATATGACATACTCATAGACACGGGGATTGTCGGCAGTTCCCGGACCTTGAAAGATCATGTCGCAGGACGCAGATGCCTGGTCATAACCGACAGCAACGTCGCAAAAATCTATGGCCTGTCGGTCCTGAAGACTCTCAGGAATGCCGGCGCCGACGCTGAGATGATCTTCTTCAAGGCAGGTGAATCCTCGAAAAACCTGGAAACCTATGGAAAGCTCCTCAGGCAGTCTTGCCGTGCGGGACTTGACCGTTCATCCCTGATTGTCGCCCTCGGAGGAGGAGTTCCCGGCGATGTGGCCGGATTTGTCGCGGCAAGCTACATGAGGGGCATTGATTTCATCCAGATTCCGACAACCCTTCTTGCCATGGTGGATTCGAGCGTAGGCGGAAAGACCGGCATTGATCTTCCCGAAGGCAAGAACCTCGTCGGCGCTTTCTGGCAGCCGAGCCTTGTCCTGATAGATCCCGCGGTTTTGACTACGCTCCCGAAACGCGAAATTCGCTGCGGGCTGGCGGAAGTCGTGAAGTACGGAATCATAATGGATGGAAATTTTTTCTCGTTCCTGGAGAAAAATTTAAATGGGATAAGGAATATGGATCAGGGAACATACGGTAGGATAATCGCCAGGTGCTGCGAACTCAAGGCGAAAGTCGTATTTGCCGATGAACGCGAGACAAGCGGACTGCGCGCAATTCTGAACTACGGACACACTTTCGGTCATGCGGTCGAGACCGTCACGGAATACGGGAAGTACGCGCACGGCGAAGCGGTGTCAATCGGAATGTGCATGGCTGCGAATCTCGCAGCAGCCTGTAATGAATTTTCACCTGATAATAAATTTGCGCTTGAGATGAAGGAGCGTCAAACTAAGCTGCTCAAGGCACTTGGTCTGCCGACTGCTCTCGACAGGGGGATAAAACCTGCGCAAATTTATAAGGCCATGTTCAAGGACAAGAAAGTCTCGAAGGGAAAGCTGCGCCTGGTCTTGCCTGACCGCATTGGAAAAGTTTCCATCGTGAAAGACGTGAAACCGGAAGACGTGTTGAAGGCGATTGAAGCAGTTATCAATTGAAAGTCGCGAAGAATTTTTGACAGGATAACAGGATTAACAAGATAGAATGCCAAGATGTATTCAATACCCTGAAAATCCTGTTATCCTGTCAAGTCTCCATTCTTAAATTAAAAAGCTGAAAATGGAAATAAACGACGAAATCTTCGAAATAGTCGACGAGAACAACAAAGTGATCGGCACGGCCAAGCGCAGCGAGTGCCATGGGAATCCTGCGCTTTTACACAGGACCGTGCATGTTATCGTATTCCATCCGGACGGACGCATGCTGCTGCAGAAGCGTTCGATGGACAAGGACATCCAGCCGGGCAAATGGGATACCGCAGTCGGCGGGCACCTGATGCCAGGCGAGGATTTCGAAATTGCAGCACACCGGGAAATGCAGGAGGAACTCGGAGTTCCCGTGAACCTGCCTCTGAAATATCTTTTCGATTCCAAGATAAGAAACAGGATCGAATCCGAAAACACAAGAGTCTACTCGACCACCTATGAAGGCCCGTTTGATTTCCCAAAGGAAGAGATCGACGATGTGAAGTTCTGGACAGTATTCGAACTCCGCAATGGATTGTCCGAAGATTATTTCACTGAAAACCTGAAGGTAGAGTTGGGAAAGATTTTTGAGATGGGGATTATTTAATAGAAGTTACTTTTTATCGGTCCCGTTTCTTTTTGTCCAACGACATAAACATAATCTGTCGTCTCTTCGGTTATCTCGTGGTTGTCTTCAAGGAAAGGTCTGGAAACGGATGGACATGTAAACATTTTTACATTTTCGAGATAACCACCCGAACGTAGCATCTCCAGTCCTTCGGCACCGGTTCTGTCAGGGAATTGTTCTTTGTATTCCTGTGAATACATCCTTAACGCAAGCCCGATTGATTGAATATTGCTGGCGCAGCTGAATTTTCTGAATTCCTCGCGATAGGATGGAAATATTAGTGGAATAGATACCAGTGCTATTAAACCAAGAACTAATCCAGCAATGAAAAAGTGCCAGTATTTTTGATTTTTCAGATGAATCTTTAGAGCGCCAAAACCAATTCCAATTGCTACTAAAGCGCAAGGGATAACAAAAAGACCTTCCAAAAGCAGAAGCAGGAGGGAATTGTCTATCAAAATCCGGAAGAGGCTATTAACAAGTGGCAGGCAGCTTATGATGCCGGATAAAAAGCCAATTGCGGCGGCAATCTGCCAGG
Source organism: Victivallales bacterium (assembly GCA_049297395.1). GTDB lineage: Bacteria > Verrucomicrobiota > Lentisphaeria > Victivallales > GWF2-50-93 > GWF2-50-93. The sequence continues at coordinate 11,248 of JBAQUG010000455.1, forward strand.
AAGTATTGTTTTTCCAGGAAACTGGCGGCTGACACCGCGCACTCCAAAAGATTGCTACGCAATCATAAAGAAAACTAAAAATAAGATTTCTATGTTCTTAAATTATCCCGATTTGATAATTGCACAAGGAATGCGATTTTTAATACACGCGAGATTTAAGAGGATTTTCCCGTTTAGGGATGAAAATTACAGAAGCTCTAAGTATTGTAAACGATTATCTTGTTTTTATTTCCAAGTATGGCGTTCCGAGCGCCCAAAACAGCCTCGGGACGCCTGAGCCAGTTTCGGCGAAACTGGCATACTGGGAACATCTACAAAAACGTTTAATGTAATATTTTCGTAAGAGACTAATGAATCAATCAGATGTAAAAGCAGCATATCCTTCTCCGGGGGCGCAGGTCTGGGAGAGGTTCAAGAACGACAAGGTCGCACTTGTCGGGACAGGCGGGGTACTTTTTCTTATCCTTGTCGCCGTTGTTGCTCCGTTCATTGCGAACGGCAGACCGCTGCTGATGTTCCGCGATGGACATCTTTCGTTACCATTCCTGAGATATCTTTTCGCGCCGGACACGATTGAAGTGATTGTCGAGAAGTTCTTCAATTATATCCTCTTTTTTTCAGTACCGTCCGCCATTGCATGGCTGGTGTTGAAGAAAAGAAAAGAGTTGATGCTCAAGCTTGTCGCCATTTGGGCATTGATACTTGTAGTCCCTTTCATATTTGTGAATCCGCGTCTGGACAAGACCGACTGGCGCCAGGCGTGTTCGAGCTTGAAGGCAGGCGAATTTGCGATATTCGCAGTGGTTCCCTACGGCCCTTTTGAAAATTGCGCGGAACCTCATTTGAGGCCGGACCGCACACATTATTTCGGCACGGACCAGATTGGAAGAGATGTATTGTCGAGAATGGTCTACGGGGCGAGGGTCTCGCTCGCCGTCGGATTCCTTGCAACAGGGCTTACGATGTTCTTCGGCATATTGATTGGGATGATATGCGGATATTTCGGAGGCAGGTTCGATTTTCTGATGATGAGGATTGTCGAGATCATAATGTGTTTCCCCACGTTCCTCCTCCTTCTCATTCTGATGGCGATAATGATGGACAGGAAATACCAGCAGTCCATACTCCTGGTGATTGCCGTAATAGGTCTTACTTCCTGGACAGGACTGAGCAGGATTGTCAGGGGCGAGACTCTTCAGCAGCGCAGCCTGCCTTACATCAAAGCCTGTGAATCCATCGGGGTTTCCCTTTGGAATATCATGTTCCGACACATCCTTCCGAACATCACCGGACCGATACTTGTGAGCTTTACGTTTGGAATAGCCGGTTCAATTCTCGCGGAAAGTGGACTGAGCTTCCTGGGGTTCGGTGTCCAAGCCCCGACTGCAAGCTGGGGCGAACTTCTTCGGCAGGCATTTTCAGATCCTCTGAGGTACTGGCATCTGACTCTGTGGCCCGGCCTCGCCATTTTCATCGCAGTGGTTTCGTTCAATTTCGCCGGTGAAGGCCTGCACCGCGCATTCGATCCCAAAAGCGATTAAAAAATAGGCACAGAGGCACAGAGGCACAGAGGCACAGAGTAATAGATTAAAAGGAGAGCCAGGAATAAGTAAAGGCTAGAATTCAAAAGTGTTGAGCTTGCTTTGTGCCTTTGACACTATGTGCCTTTGAACCTATCTGTTCTTCCGGCAGATCTTGATTGCCAGCGCCTCCAGCTCCATCCTTGGAACTGTTGCACCTGACACGAGCGCCTTGTTGACCTCCAGGACTTCTGAGATGATGCTTGCGAGCTCCTTGTCGGTGAATCGTTCTGAGGACTCGAATATTTTCCATGCGCGGTAGGGGTTGAGCTTGAAGATGGTGTTGTCATTCATGGAGTTCTTGACTTCAGGGGAGGCACTTTGCACCTTTGAAGAAAAATCATTATACTGCGACCGGGGCCTTATTGAAAGTTTCTGGGCCGCAGCCTTAATCTTTATAAGATCCTGGAAGTGATTCATGACGGCATAGATGACTTTCATTTCTGGATTCTTGCTGTCCATGTTCACAAAGACGTTCAGAATGCCGATCGCCTCCTTGAGATTGCGTTCGCCCAGCGCGTTGGAAAACGACCAGCCTGCAGTTTCCGGAGTCCTGCTGCAGATATCCTTGCAGTCGGCCAGCGAGATTTCGTTCCTGGGGGTGATATACGCGAAAAGCTTCTGCAGTTCGGATTTCACCCTGCCAGCATCCACGCCTGCTGTTTCAGACACGAATGCGACTGCGTCTTCGGAGATCCTGACCTTGTTATCGCGGCATGATTCATAGATGACCGAGCGGAGCTTCTCGTTCCAGTCCTTTGACATGATGTCCACCTTCTCGAAGAAATGGACCTCACCTGATTTCTGGCATGCCTTGAAGAGGGCTGAACGCCTGTCGACCGACAAGATGCTGAGTATGAGGTCAGTGTCTCCCGGAAGCTCCTTCTTCAGCGCATCCGTGAAGGACTCCATTATTTCCTCGAACTCCTCGGAATCCTTGAGCTTGCTTATTTTTTCGAAGTCGAGATTCTTCAGCCAGACAGTTTTCTTCGCGCCCAGGAATGCGGGCGTAGACAGTGACTCGACGATCATGCTGATCGCCTGGACCGGCTTTATGCCATCATTGTCGCCATGGATGATCTCGAGGCACGGATCACTTTCGTAGTCCTTGCCGCAGAGTGAAATGATGATCTCGCGCGCCTTGCTCTTGGACGCGTATTCATCGGAACCGGTTATTAAATATAGTTTTCCCATAGTCTGTGTAAGTCTGTGGCAGATCCTTTTCTCTTAGTCTATTCCCGGGATGAAGGTCTGTCCGGGCTTGAGGGTCAAGATTGTCTCGACCAACAGCTTTATAGCGGCTTCCACATCCCTCAGATCGCACATTTCCACGGGTGTGTGCATGTAGCGGTTCGGAATGCTTACCAGGGATGTGGCGACTCCGCCGCGGGTCAGCTGGATGATCGCGGTATCAGTTCCACCGCTCGCCCTGTAGCCGGCCTTGTCCTGATATTTGATGTTCTTCTTCTTTGCGGTCGCCCTGAGGATCTTTGAGAGGACAGGATTGTCGTCGGCGCTCCTGCAGAGTATTGGTCCTTTCCCGAGAGATACGCTGCCAAGGGTCTTCTTTTCTATGTCGGGAGTGTCGGTGGCGAACCCAACATCGATCGCGAACCCTACGTTGGGGGCGATGCCGAATGCGCTGGTTGTCGCGCCGCGGAGTCCGAGTTCCTCCTGGACGGTTCCCACTCCGTAGACCGCGACATTAATCTTCCTTGTGCTGAGTTCGCGCAGGGTTTCGGCGACTACGAATGCTCCGATCTTGTCGTCCATGCCTTTTGAAACGATCCTGTTTTTGCCCATCCTGGTAAAGTTGGATTTGACGGCGACCGGATCTCCGACGCGGACGATCTTCTCGGCTTCCTTCTTGTTTTCAACGCCGATGTCGACCCAGAGGTTCTTGATCTCAATAGCCTGGCTGCGGTCTTTCTCCTCGGTGAGATGGATAGGTTTTTTGCCGATGACGCCGTGGACTCTCCCTTTCTCAGTGAGCAATTCGACCTCGGTGCCGGGGACGGTCAGCTTGTCGATTCCGCCTACATTCCTTATATAAAGGAGCCCTTCATCGGCGATATGCACGACCTGGAATCCGATCTCGTCGTAGTGCCCGGCAAGCATCACCTTGAAATCCGACTTTTCATTGAGGATTCCGATTGTATTGCCGGTGACATCGGTATACACTTTGCCGGCGAACTGGGAAAGGTATTTCCTGAAGACTGCTGCGGTTTCTATTTCAAATCCGGACGGGCCGGAGCATTTCATCAGCTGTTCAAGAAAATTCAAACTCTTTTCAGAAAGCATTTTCTATTCTCCTTGGATTAATTATATTATGGAGGCCGCCCATGGAATCAAGTTGCCTGTGGCCGTCCTGTTTAATATTCCGTATAATATAATAAGGATTGTATAATATGACATTCGATGAACTGAAAGTTTTCCATAAAGATGCGCTGGACCGCATAAAGTATCTGGAGGAGTTCCTCAAGATAAAGCAGAAACGCCAGGACAAGGCGGATATCGAGACGAAGATGGCCGCTCCTGATTTCTGGGACAGCCGTGAAAGGGCACAGGCGACCGTCGCACAGCTCAGCCAGTGCAAGAACATCATCGAGCCTTATGAGACCGTAATGAAGAAGGTCCACGACTTCGCCGCGCTTGCGGAACTCGCAGATGAATGCAAGGATGAGGACATGCTCAAGGAGGCCGGAAGCACCTGGGAGCTTATCGCAGGGGCGCTCGACAAGCTGGAGCTTGTAAGCTTCCTTTCAGGCAAGTTCGACCGGAACAATGCTTTCTTCACGATCCATGCCGGGGCAGGGGGTACGGAATCCTGCGACTGGGCTTCAATCCTCCTCCGTATGTACCGCCGCTGGTTTGAAAGACGCGGTTTCCAGGATGAGATAGTGGAAATGCAGCCCGGCGATGAAGCCGGAATAAAAAGTGTCACACTAAGGGTCTCAGGTGATTTCGTATACGGCAACCTCAAGGCGGAACGCGGTGTCCACAGGCTTGTGCGGATCTCGCCGTTCGACAGCAATGCGCGCCGTCACACTTCCTTTGCCTCCGTCGAAGCATTCCCCGAGATCGAAGAAGACATTGAAATCACAATTGATGAAAAGGATTTGAGGGTCGACACATACCGTTCAAGCGGTGCAGGCGGCCAGCACGTCAACAAGACCGACAGCGCGATCCGTCTGACACATCTTCCCACCGGAGTAGTTGTCTCCTGCCAGATCGAGCGTTCGCAGCATAAGAACCGCGCCACAGCCATGAAGATGCTGCAGGCCAGGCTCTATGAACTCGAAGAGGAGAAGCGCCGCAAGCAGGCCGAGAAATTCAGCGGTGAAAAAACCGACATGGCCTGGGGCAACCAGATCCGCTCATACGTGCTGCATCCATATCAGATGGTCAAGGATCTCAGGACCGATGTCGAGACCAGCAATACTCAGGGCGTACTCGACGGCGACCTTGACAAGTTTGTCGAGGCATGGCTGAAGTCCGGAGGCAAAGGGAAGTAGCAATCTTTATGTATGGTTTGAATTATTGTCGAGTGAAGCGAGACACTTGGAGTGCGGTAACTTGTTACCGCTTTGTTTCGCGAAATTCATTTCGCGGTTTATATCTTGGACGGAATGAATTCCGTCATTAAAGGCGGCAATAAATTGCCGCACTCCAAGGTCAGGCTCTGCCTGACGTTTAGAAATCAGATTTAATGTTGAAGATATTTTAATTGATAGTGAACTTTATGTTGGTTTTTTATAATTTACTTTTCCCCATAATCCTCCTCCTCTTCCTGCCCGGGCTGATCTACAAGCTGATAAGGCGCGGCGGAAAAAAAAGGGGATATCTTGAAAGGTTCGGAATTTATTCTGATGAGACGAAGATGTCGCTGGTGGCGCTGAAGGATCCGGTATGGATACACGCCGTCAGCGTCGGTGAAACCCAGATCGCCCTTAACTTCATTCAGAAGTGGAAAAAACGTAATCCCGTCCAGGACTTCGTGCTTTCGACCACTACCACTACGGGACAGGAAATCGCCTTCACAAAGGCGCCTGAGGGGACTGTCGTTATCTTCTCCCCGCTGGACTTCTTCCTGTTCGTAAAGCTCGCGGTCAATTTCATCAGGCCGAAGATGCTTGTGATATTTGAGACCGAACTCTGGCCGAACATGGTCTGCGAAGTTCGCAGGACCGGCGCGAAAGTCGCACTTGTGAACGCCAGGATATCCGACAGGTCCGCCGGAAGATACGAAACCTTCAGATGGTTCTTCGGCCCTATTCTCAGACAGATGATCTGCATCTGTGCCCAAACAGAACAGGATAAGGTCAGGCTTGACGCCATTTCCGGGAAACTGCCCGTCCAAATACTCGGCAATATGAAATTCGATCAGGAACTTCCTGCGAAGTTCGCAGAAATTGATTTCGAACAGTATTTCGGAAAAGGCAACTTTATCATCCTTCTCGGAGCAAGCACTCATCCGCGAGAGGAAAAACTCATCGCCGGAGCATTCCTGAATCTCAAGAAGAAATATCCAGACCTTCGCTTCATATCCGTGCCGCGCCACGCGGAAAGAGGTGCGGAGATCGCAGCTGAATTTAATGGCCTTGGATTGTCATTTGCCAGACGCTCTGAAAAGACCATTCCCGAAAAGCCTGTCGAATGCCTGCTTGCCGATACGACCGGCGAACTGCTGGGCATCATGTCGAAGTCTGACATAGTCATTGTAGGAAAATGTTTTGCCGGACATGACGAGGGGCAGAACATAATTGAGCCCGCCATCCTCGGGAAGGCTATTGTTACCGGGCCGGAAATGAAGAACTTCAGGTTTGTACACAGAGTACTCAAGGGTGTTCATGGGGTTTTCGCCGTTGAGTCCGACGATAAGCTTGAAAGCGCCATCGATAAACTTGTTTCAGACGAAAACCACAGGCTCGAGATGGGCGAAAAAGCCAGGAGTGAAATCGCGAAGCACAGAGGGGCGACCGAAAAGACAATTCAAGCTTTGGAAAAGATTTTATAAAGACGTGATTAGCTACGAACATGAGGTTGTTTTATGATATTTATTCAAGACAAAACAGAAAAAAACATGATCAGAATCAGGATGGAACTTCCATCCGGCGCAGAACGGCTGAAATACTCGAGCAGTCTTGTTGTCTGTGAAAATCCATTTTGTCACTGCATGGAGCTGACCCTTCACCTGACTCTTGACAAAGAACTTTCCAGCGCAAGCGGACAAGAGAAAGCGGTCGTGTCATTTGATCTTCGTAACAATAGGCTGGACATGAGAAAGACTCCGGCTGACGATATTCCATTTGCCAGCCGGATACTGGAACAGATGGATGAAAGCGACTGGGAAATACTTTGTCAGGCCTTCTATGCGTTAAAGCGCGAATATGCAGCGAATACGCCCATGGAGGCAATGGACTTTGACTTCAATTCGATACGTGGTGATTATTATAATTCCATTGACGACGGCAGGCTGGTGCCCTTCCACGAGGTTTTTCCTTTCCTGGATGAACTCTGCTTCGATATCAACGGTGAAGAATGCATCGCCTTGCCCATGTTCTGTCTGGCGCGCGCCTGCAAATGCACGACAGCCAACATCGAGATACATGATCTGAAAGACCAGAAAATAGACTTGTCTGTTTTCGTTGACTATAAAAAAGGCACGTTCAACGGTTTTGAAAAACATCGTTGGAATGGGAAGGAATTGACACAGGAAAGGCTGGCCTTCATCCTGCTGGGAGCATTTCCTGACCTGTTCGCGAGGCTTCAGGAAAAACACAGGCAGCTGTCGAAACTTTATAAAATTTCACACTTGAAATATTACAGGGCAAATGCCCATCACGACAGCTGGAATTCCAACAGCCCTTTTGAGCTCCCGGCAGGACCTTTCCTGCGGGAAAAGGAAAAAGTCGGCAGAAACGATCCATGCCCCTGCGGCAGCGGGAAAAAATATAAGAAGTGCTGCCTGAAATGATTTCCGGAAAAATATTCTTGCCGAGCTGAAGGTCAGGCATGCTGATACTAGGAAGGCAATTGGCATATGGGTTGACAATATTGAAAAATCCCTGTGTATGTTGTTTTTAATATTAAAGGAAGCATCTATGAAAAAAAACAGACTCTGGTACAAGACGTTTTCAGAAGAATATATGAGCGGACTTCCAATCGGTACGGGCCGTCTTGCCGCAATGATACTCGGACTTCCCGGCAAGGAGCGGATCGCCCTCAACCACGAATGGCTCTGGAGGGGTAAAAACAGGAACCGTGAAAATAAGAAATCCGCGCATCTGCTGAATGAAGTCCGTGAACTTCTTCTTGCAGGGAAGTATGAGGAAGGCACAATTAAGGGAAATGAGGCATTCGGCGGGCCTGGAGGCGTTTCCGGGAAACCTAATACCGTGGATCCGTTCCAGCCGGCCGGAGATCTATTCATTGCGACAGGACATTCCTCGGTTACGGATTATACAAGGGAACTTGATCTTGACAATGCGGTGGTGACGGTAAAATACAGATGTGACGGCACACTCTTCAAAAGGGAATACATTGCCCATATCGGCTGCGATCTGATTATCGGACGGCTTACATCTGAAAAGCCGTTCTCTCCTGAATTCCGTCTTTCCAGAAATGAACAGGACAAGGAATGCTTCCTGCGTTTTGACGGCAACCACGAATCAATTGTGATGGACGGACAGTTCGAAGGCGGCATCGGGTTCCGAAATGAATTAAGAATCATTTCCTGCAACGGGCAAAAAACTTTCAGCGGCTGCTGCATAAAAATATCCGATGCGACAGAAATAATCTTTGCGGTCAATATTGGAACTTCAGCCAAGGCGTCTGCACCCGCCGATGAGATTGCCTCATATCCGTGGCCGGACAAGAACTGGAAGACAATTCTCAGGACGCACAAGACAGCATATAAGAAGTTCTACGGCGGTTTGAGCCTGGATATTGATCTCAAGGAAAGCAACAAGCCCGTGGATGAAAGAATGCAGGCAATGAAAAACGGGGCGTCGGATCCCGGAATTGCGGAGCTTTATTTCAAATACGGTCGATATCTCCTGACTGCCTCCACGGCGACCGGAGAACTTCCTCCTAACCTCCAGGGAAAATGGAACGAGGATCTTCGTCCCCCATGGGAATCGGATTATCATCATGACATCAATCTCCAGATGAATTTCTGGCCGGCCGAGGCTGGCGGTCTCCAGTATACGACCGAAGCACTGTTCAAGTATCTGGAGCGTTTTGTTCCGCATGGAAGAAAAGCCGCGAAGGATCTGTACGGATGTGACGGAATATATCTGCCCATCCAGACGGATCCATGGGCAAGAGCAACTCCGGAATCGTTCGGATGGGCTGTCTGGGTTGGCGCCGCTCCATGGCTGGCGCAGCATTTCTGGTGGCATTATGAATTTGAACAGGATAATGAATTCCTGCGGAAGCGGGCCTATCCTTTCTTCAAGGAAGTCGCAGCGTTTTTCGAGACGTATCTGATAGAGGACAGGAGCGGTACCCTTCAGATAGTCCCCTCGCAGTCGCCGGAAAACCGTTTTGTCGGAGGGGGTAAGCTTGCTTCCACGCTCTGCGTGTCGGCGACAATGGATGTGATTCTTGTGAAAAACGCTTTGGAATATGCGCTTAGTTCTGCAAGGATCCTTGATGTAGACCATGACAGGCAGAAGGTATGGGAGGCTATAATAAAAAAACTTCCGGCGCTCAAGATCGGAAAGCACGGACAGCTTCTTGAGTGGAACGAGGAGTTCGAAGAGGTTGAGCCGGGACATCGTCATTTGTCCCATCTCATCGGACTCTATCCCGGCGACAATCTTGATCCGGCAGAAACTCCAGAACTCTGGAAGGCCGCCCTTGTTTCCCTTGATAGGAGACTCTCTGCGGGCGGCGGGCACACTGGCTGGAGCCGTTCCTGGGTGGCCTGCCTGTTTGCGAGGATTGGAAAGCAGGCCGAGGCGTGGGACCACTTGAATCATCTGATTGCGGACTTCGCAACTGTTACGCTCCTCGATCTTCATCCTCCGCGGATTTTCCAGATTGACGGGAATTTCGGAGGGACAGCAGCGGTGCTGGAGATGCTCATGCAGAGCTATCACGGCGAAATCCATCTTCTTCCGACATTGCCGGAGGCCTGGCCGAAAGGATCGGTAAAAGGTCTCCGCGCAAGAGGCGCCTTCAGCGTAGATATTGAATGGGTGGGCGGGAAACTCGAAAAAGCTGTCATACGATCCCTGAAAGGAAACCTTTGCAGAATAAAAAATGCATCAGGTGATTTAATGGTACAAGATGACAGCGGGAATCAGATTTTACTTGAAAGATCCGGAAATTGCATTTCATTCCCTACTGCGAAAGATGGAAGATATATTTTATTGGAAGAAACAAAGACGACGTCGATATGAATAAAAAACGAACAATAAGCGTAAAAGGTTCTTCAATCTCGGTCATTGAAATCAATGGCCAGGATTATATATCGTTGACGGACATGGTGAGGAACTATGAGGATGGTTTATCCCTGATTGAAAAATGGTTGCGCAATAAAAACACTGTGGAGTTTCTCGGAATCTGGGAGAGAATAAACAACCCGGATTTTAATTCCCCCGAATTCGAGGGAATTATGTTGGAAGCCGGTCTAAACCGATTTACTCTATCTGTTAAAAAATGGATTTCTACGACAAATGGAATTGGATTGCTTGCTAAAACAGGCAGGTACGCAAGTGGAACTTTTGCACACAAGGATATAGCCTTTGAATTTGGCTCCTGGCTTAGTGCTGAGTTTAAATTATATCTAATCAAGGAATTCCAGAGGCTAAAAGAGGAGGAAGGCGGCCGTCTCAAACTCGAGTGGAGCCTTCAACGGACACTTGCAAAGATAAATTATCGTATCCATACCGACGCTATAAAGGATAATCTAGTGCCTTCTTGTTTGACCAAACAGCAGATTTCAACTGTATATGCTAACGAAGCAGATACTCTTAATGTCGCCTTGTTCGGCAAAACGGCATTGGAATGGCGTGAGCTGAATCTTGAAAAAGAAGGCAATATTCGGGATAACGCGAGCCTCGAACAGCTTGTGGTTCTTACAAATCTTGAAAGCATAAACGCGTTGTTGATCAGGCAAGGTCTTCCTCAAGGGGAAAGGCTTGTAAAGCTCAACGAGGTGGCCATATCCCAGATGAAATCGTTGTTATGCAATAAAACTCTTAAAAAACTAAAATGAATGTCATAGATTGGAACACATGAAAATAAATACGCAGATAGCCAGGGCGAAGAGGGGCGAGATTAGTTCTGAAATGAAGAAGGTAGCGAAGAGTGAATTCCTTTCGCCTGAACTCATACGCAAGCAGGTCGCAACCGGAAAGATCGTGATCCCAGCCAACCCCAGGCATAAGAACCTCCAGCCGGTTGGAATAGGAAAAATCCTTCGTACGAAGATTAATGCTAACATCGGTAATTCAGGTCTGTCCAGCTGTCTCAACGAGGAGATTGCAAAACTCAAGATCGCCTTGAAGTATGGTGCCGATACCGTGATGGACCTCAGCACTGGCGAGAACATTTGCGAAATTCGCAAGAAAATTGTCCAGATTAGTGTTGCACCTGTCGGAACTGTTCCTATCTATGAGGCGGTAAGCCTTGTGGAGAAACCTGAAGACCTCACGATCGATCTTCTTCTTGAAGTCGTAGAGCGTCAGGCGGAGCAGGGGGTGGACTACATGACTATCCATGCCGGACTTCTCAGGAGCCATGTCCCGCTGGCGATGAAGAGGATGCTTAGGATCGTAAGCCGCGGCGGTGCGATCCTCGCAAAATGGATGACTGTCCACAAAAAAGAAAATCCATTCTATGAGCACTTCGACAGGCTTCTCGCGATATGCCAGAAATATGATGTGACTCTTTCGCTTGGCGACGGACTGCGTCCGGGTTGTCTTGCGGATGCCAGCGACAAGGCGCAGTTTGCGGAACTCGCAACTCTCGGCGAGCTTGTGAAGCGCTGCCACAAGGCTGGAGTCCAGGTGATGGTCGAGGGTCCGGGACATGTTCCCCTCGATGAGATCGAGATGAACATGAAGATTGAGGACAAGATTTGCGGTGGTGCGCCGTTCTACATTCTTGGTCCGGTTGTTGCCGACTGTGCGCCGGGATACGACCATATCTCGAGCGCTATTGGTGGAGCTCTAGGAGCTTTCCACGGAGCCGCGATGCTCTGCTATGTGACTCCGAAGGAACATCTCGGACTTCCCGAGCTTGAAGACGTTAGGAACGGAGTGATCGCATACAAGATCGCTGCGCATGCTGCTGATGTCGCGCTCAAGAAGCCGCATGCCAGATGCCGTGACGACGCCATAAGCAAGGCGCGCGCTGATTTCGACTGGGAAAAACAGTTCGAACTTGCGCTTGATCCTGAGCGCGCCCGCGAATATCGCGAACAGGCGCTGAAGAAGTCGGTTACGAAAAAAGGCAAGGACGAAGCGTTCTGCACGATGTGCGGCCCGAAGTTCTGCTCGATGCGCCTGAGCAAGGAAATAGCGAAATAGGCACAGAGGGCGGAAGTGCGTAAGTTCGTAAGTTCTAGAGTTCGGGAGTTTTTAGACTTAAAACTTAAAACATAAAGCTTAAAACTATTATGAAACATTTTGGGGATGGGCGGGACTGGTTTTTCAAAAATCGTTATGGGATGTTCATACACTGGGGGCTTTATGCCATTGATGGCTGGCACGAGCAGGTGCAGTGGCGCCGGAACATTCCCAAGGAGACATACGTAAGACGTGTCGGCCAGTTCAATCCGGTGAAATACAATCCCGATGCGTGGGTGCGGCTTGCCAAGGAGTCCGGCATGGACTACATGATTTTCGTCACCAAGCACCATGATGGATTCTGCATGTGGGACACGAAGGAGACGGATTACAATGTGATGCGCACTCCTTACGGCAAGGATCTCCTTGCGATGCTCGCAAAGTCATGCAGGAAAGCCGGAATCAAGCTGTGCCTCTATTATTCATGTCCTGACTGGAATCATCCCAACTCGATCAACCAGGGCGGCGATCATGAGCTGCTGAAGCAGAACTTCGGCGACGAACCTGATATAAGGAAATATATCTCCTACGTGAAACGACAGGTAACGGAACTTTGTTCGAACTATGGCAGGATACATGGATTTTTCTGGGACATCCCGCCCCGTGTCAAAGATTCTTCGATAAACAAATTGCTGAGGACGCTTCAGCCGGGGATCATGATAAACGACCGCGGCTACGACAAGGGGGATTATGACACTCCGGAGCGGAAAGTCCCGGAAGGTGGTGAGTTTTCGCGTCCGACGGAGGCGTGCCAGTCAGTCGGTGACCAGAGCTGGGGCTACCGGAAGAATGAGGATTATTATACACGGCGATTCCTGATGCAGGGCATTGCAAAGATAATCTCCATGGGCGGGAACTATGTATTGAATGTCGGACCGAAGCCTGATGGGACAATTCCCGGGGAGTCGGCTGAGGTTCTCCGGGACATCGGGAAATGGTATAGGCGGGTGAAGCCTGCGATCACTGCCACGCCAGCGTCGAAATATCTTGATCACGAGAACTTCATGCTGACCCGAGACGGCAATAAGTTGTATGTCGTCTGCCACAAGGATCTGCCGACATCCGGGATTGTCCTCTCTCCAATAGGAATCATGCCAGAGCGGGCATCGCTTCTCAACAATGGCGGGAAGCTTGCTGTGAAGCTTGAGATAACTCCGAAGCATTATCGCAGCCGGCCGTTCTTGCACGTCCAGGGTATTCCTGTGGAGAGCTTTGCCAATGAACCGGTAGTGATAAAACTGGAATTCAAATCCCTTTCCGACAAGATCCTTGACGGGATGGCGGCAAGGGCGAAGAGCAAGGAATATATTTTCTGACAAGATGCGCGGGTGGGTGAAGTCAGGAGAATGTAGACCAGGACTCCAACGTCCAGCAGCTCCAGTGGTATTACCAGCACAGGCGCGCGATTTAGTGTCTTTATTTCACAGTTCTATGTCTTAAGCGTATATAAAATCCGAATCTCGAAGCACGAAAACCGAAACAAGCTCGAAATAATGAAAACATCAATTCTTAAAACAATGTTTGAAACATTTGAAAATTCATTAATTCCCAGTTTGTTTCGAATTTCGATATTCGGATTTGAGTTTGGGTTGCGGGCAGAGCCCGCCTCAGAGGTTGCCTTTGGAAATTGAAATTGCAGCTCTCCGCCTGTAGATTAAGGCTCCCAATATTAATTTAAATCAAGGTTCCATGAAAAGATTATCATATTTGTCAATGATTGTGTGTTGTTCAGTGTTCCTCGTGTCATGTGCCCTGTTCAATTCTGATGACGACAGCCCCCTGGATGTAAACAGCATCCTGAAATTGAAGCCTGGAGACAAAATCTATACTGCGCACAATATGTGGTTTGATGATAGCAATCAGATTTTCCAGATACACTACCATAAGGGAAAGATCCTGCCATTCGGATCCGAAGTGAATATCATTGAGGCGCATCAGTTTGAGATTACGTTCAAGGATGTCGCGGGCGGGGAGACCTACAAGCTTTCGGTCCTGAAGAAATTCGCGATGTTCAAGACGGAAGGCTATATGAAGCGGCTGTTCACCACAAAGTCCCCGGAGAAGCTTGTTGAAGGGATCGCCCCTGCCGTCCTTGAGAATATAAGGAAAGGTGCAGTTGGAAAGGGCATGTCCAAGAATGAAGTTCTTCTCTGCTATGGATATCCATCGCCCCACAGGACTCCTTCCATCAGCGAGGACTCCTGGATATACTTCAAATCACCGTCCGAGACGGTGAGGGTTTTATTCAGCAGAAAAGGACAGGTAATAGACATCATCAAACAGGAAGAGGTGAAAAAGTGAGAAGGAAGAACCAGACGATACTGATAACCGGCGGCGGTGGATTTCTCGGTTCCCACCTCTGCGAGAGGCTTCTCGACGACGATCACGACGTGATATGCCTGGATAATTTCTTCACCGGTTCAAAGGAGAACATAAGGCATCTGCTCAACCATACGGGATTTGAACTCATCCGCCACGATATCACCTGGCCGATCTACCTCGAAGTCGATGCGATATACAATCTGGCGTGTCCGGCCTCTCCGGTTCATTACCAGCACGATCCTGTGCAGACGACGAAGACGAGCGTTCTCGGCGCGATAAACCTTCTGGGAATGGCGAAGCGCCTCAAGGCTCCGATAATGCAGGCCTCGACTTCCGAAGTCTACGGCGATCCGGCAATGCATCCGCAGAGGGAGGAATACTGGGGCAATGTCAATCCGATCGGCACGAGAAGCTGCTATGACGAAGGCAAGCGCTGCGCTGAAACATTGTTCTTCGACTATTACAGGCAGCTGAACGTGTCGGTCAAGGTCGTCAGGATCTTCAACACCTATGGCCCCAGGATGCAGATCAACGACGGCCGCGTCGTAAGCAACTTCATCGTACAGGCGTTGAA
This sequence comes from Victivallales bacterium, assembly GCA_049297395.1. Lineage (GTDB taxonomy): Bacteria > Verrucomicrobiota > Lentisphaeria > Victivallales > GWF2-50-93 > GWF2-50-93. The sequence continues at coordinate 26,304 of JBAQUG010000455.1, forward strand.
GAACGAGGATATTACAATATATGGCGAAGGGCTTCAGACCAGGAGCTTCTGTTTCGTGACGGATATGATCGAGGGGTTCGTGAAGATGATGCATACGCCGCATGGCATTACGGGTCCCATCAACCTCGGGAATCCCGGTGAGTTCACGATGATAGAACTTGCCGAAAAGGTCATCAAGCTGACAAAATCAAAGTCCAGGCTTGTTTATAAACCTTTGCCGAAGGACGATCCTGTCAGGAGGAAGCCCGACATTTCCAAGGCCCAGAAAATACTCGACTGGCATCCGACCGTCCCTCTCGACGAGGGGCTTGATCGGACCATTGCATATTTCCGGACGCTGCTGAAGAAGTGATGGTAAGTATTCACATGAATATTTACATGTGAAGGAAATTGCATAAATCCAGTTGCAGTAATGCAAACTTGCATTATAATATGTCCCCTGTGTGTTTATTGACGCGGCTTTTCTGGAAGGTATACTGGATACGAAATCCAGGATGCGGGGCAGGTAAAATACGAGGAAAACGACATCTGTTTCCGAGTTCTGGCTGCAATCCTCCGGGGCGCGGAAAATAGCACAGTCACAACAAATATTGGTTAAAAAGAGGACAGTATGGTAAGAATCAGGTTGAAGAGAGTTGGCGGCAAGAATGAGCCCAGGTTCCGTCTTGTAGTCGCAGACGTCCGCCATCAGAGGGACGGAAAATTCATCGAGGAAGTTGGATTCTACAATCCGGTGAAGAATGAACGTAAAATCGAAATGGACAGGATCGAATACTGGCTTTCAAAGGGGGCGAAACCTTCAGAGACAGTCCAGAGCATGATCAATTATGCGCGCAAGCAGGCCGGCAAAGTTGAAGCCGCAGCGGTTGCTGCGATCCAGCCGAATGCTGAAGCCGAGAAGAAAAGCTGAAAATAAATTAGGGGAAATTCCACCGTGTTAAGCAAACTGATGCAGATGTTCGGAAAGAAAGACAAGGACAGCAGTTCAGCTCCTGTAGCGGCGAAATCTGAGAAGAAGGCTCCTGCGGGGTCGCACGACCTCGAAAATTTTGTAGACTATGTTGTCAGGGCTCTCGTCGACCAGCCGGATTCTGTCAAAATCCAGATTGAAAAGCTAGAGAATTCCACAGTTATCAAGATTAACTGCGCAAAAGAGGATATGGGTAAGGTAATTGGAAAGAACGGCAAGACCATCATGGCGATCCGTTCACTTGTAAGCGGAGCAGGCGGACGCCTTGGGCAGAAGTTCTCCGTCGAGGTTGTTGAGTGATTTGAGAATAGATATCATCACAATTTTCCCTCAGGTGTTTTTCGGGCCGTTCGCGGAAAGTGTCATAGCCAGGGCGGTCGAGCGGAGGATTGTCGAGATAAATGCTGTGAATCTGCGTGATTTCACGCATGACAAGCACAGGTCGGTCGATGACAAGCCGTACGGCGGCGGGCCGGGGATGCTGATGAAGCCCGAACCGATTTTCGAGGCTGTTGAAAGCCTGAGGACTGCTGGATCATGTGTGATCCTGCCAAGTCCGGGGGGTGAAGTTTTCACCCAGAGGATCGCGAGGGAGTTTACGAAGCAGGAGCATCTGATATTTCTCTGCGGCCATTACGAGGGTATTGATGAAAGAGTTCGCGAAGGCCTTGCGGCGCGCGAGATTTCCATAGGTGATTATGTGCTGACCAACGGCAATCTTGCCGCGATGGTTGTGGTTGACGCAGTGGTCAGGCTTCTGCCGGGAGTGCTGGGATCGGAGGAATCCAGAGTGACAGAGTCATTCAGCGAGGATCTGCTCGAGTATCCGCAGTATACGAGGCCGGAAGTTTTCAGGGGAATGAAGGTGCCGGAAGTTCTCCTCTCCGGGAATCACGGAGAGATCGATATGTGGAGAAGGGGACAGGCAGTTGAAAAAACAAAAAAAGTCAGGCCGGATCTCATACGCCCGGCGATAAAAAAGAAAACAGAGGAGAGAGACTGATATGAACATCATGGATAAGATTAAAGCCAGCCAGTGCAAGACAAGCGTACCCGAGTTCTTTCCGGGGGACGCAGTGAAAGTCTATACCAAGATCAAGGAAGGCGACAGCGAGCGAATCCAGGTATTCGCAGGCACTGTAATCGCAAGAAAAGGTTCCGGTATCGGGGCGACCTTCACCGTCCGCAGGATCGCCTTCGGACAGGGAATGGAACGCATATTCCCGTTGAACTCTCCCAGGATCGACAAGATAGAAGTTGAAAGACACGGAAAGGTGCGCCGTGCAAAACTCTACTACCTCAGGGAAAAAGTCGGTAAATCAGCTCGTGTCAAAGAGCAGAGATACGATGCGCAGGAAGCCAAGGCCTGATTTCCTCAAACCTAACTCCAAGCTCCTGTCTTTCGAAAGGGAGCTCTGGAGGAGCGGTGTCAAATTCATCGCCGGTGTTGACGAAGCTGGAAGAGGTCCTCTCGCGGGACCGGTAGTCGCCGCCGCGGTCATCTTTCCGTATGGTTTTCGGATACCCTCGGTTGACGATTCAAAAAAACTTTCAGAAAAGCAGCGCTGCGAACTCCGCAGGCTCATCATGGATCTCCCCGGCGTCATATATGCCATATCCGAGGTGCAGGCCGAAGAGATTGACAGAATCAACATCCTCAGGGCCACCCATCTGGGAATGCGGAATTCTCTTATGAACCTCACTAAGGCGCAGATCGCCCTCGTGGACGGACTCAAAGTTCCGAACCTGCCGGTCGAGGCCAGATTCATCGTAAAGGGCGATTCAAAGTCCGCGAGCATCGCAGGCGCAAGCATCCTAGCAAAAGTCCACAGGGACGAAATAATGATGATGTACGCCGAAAAATATCCGCAGTACGGATTCGACAGGCATAAGGGATATGGCACGGAAGAGCATCTCAAGGCGTTGAAGAAGCACGGACCGTGCCCGATCCACAGGAAATCCTTCGCCCCGGTAAGGGACATAACCAATCCACATCCACTGCAGGGCGAATTTGCCCTTTGATTGTCATGAATTTTTTCATTGCCATGAAAAACTTATAAATAATTGACATAATCAGGACAAGAAGTATATTATCCCTCTCAAATTTAAACAGCATGAGGATTTATATTTTTTAAATGTCAGTAATCATTTGTTCCTACCAGATAGATGCCGGACGGGAGTTCTTCCTGTCATGAGCACTTTTCCACTTGAAACTGTCCGCCACAGCTGCTCCCATATTATGGCTGCCGCCGTTAAAAGGCTATACCCCGACACCAGGTTCGATATCGGTCCCTCAACCGACGACGGGTTCTACTATGATTTCGACATGGAGCACCGCCTTGGTCCGGAGGATCTTGAGGCCATTGAAGCGGAAATGCAGAAGATAGTTTCCGAGAAGCTTCCCTTCAAGAGGATGGAGCTTTCACGTGCGGAATCTGAAGACATCCTGAAGAAGGAGAAGCAGAACTTCAAACTGGAACGCCTTGCCGACATACCTGAAGGCGAAAGCATAACTTTCTTCCAGTGCGGGGATTTCGTGGATCTCTGCCGTGGTCCGCATGTAGAGCACAGCGGTCAGGCCGGTTCTTTCAAGCTGCTTTCAATTGCGGGCTCATACTACCGGGGCAAGGAAACCAATCCAATGCTCCAGCGCGTCTACGGAACTGCGTTTGCGAACGACAAGGAGCTCAGGAAATATCTCACGCTCGTTGAAGAGGCGAAGAAGCGCGACCACCGCAAGCTTGGAAAAGAGCTTGAGCTTTACACTGTTGCCGAAGATGTGGGACCCGGTCTCATCATCTGGCAGCCGAAGGGTGGCAGGATCAGGAACCAGATAGAGAATTTCTGGCGCGAGGAGCATTACAAGAACGGATACGAACTGCTTTACACGCCCCATATCGGCCTTGCAAAGCTCTGGCAGACCAGCGGGCATCTCGACTTCTACAAGGATGCGATGTATTCGCCGATGGAAATCGACAAGAACAATTATTATGTGAAGCCGATGAACTGTCCGTTCCACATACAGGCCTACCAGACGAGGAACCGTTCATACCGCGAACTTCCTCTTCGCTGGGCGGAACTCGGCACGGTATACCGCTACGAAAAAGGCGGAGTCCTGCATGGGCTCCTGCGTGTCCGCGGATTCACCCAGGACGACGCCCATATCATATGCACCCCTGAACAGATTGAGGACGAAATAGAGAGGGTTCTCAAGTTCAGTCTCTATATATGGAAATGTTTCGGCTTCAAGGAAGTCAATGCGTACCTTGCGACCAGGCCGGAAAAGGCTGTCGGCGAGGAATCGCGCTGGGCACAGGCCATCGTCTCGCTTGAGAAGGCTGTCAACAAATGCGGGCTCAAATGCGAAGTCGACAAGGGCGGCGGGGCATTCTACGGGCCAAAGATCGACTTGAAGGTCAAGGATGCGATCGGACGCGAATGGCAGACCACCACCATACAGTTCGACTTCAATCTGCCGGAACGTTTCGACATGAATTATATTGCGGCCGACGGACAGAAGCACCGTCCATACATGGTCCACCGCGCCCTGTTCGGTTCGCTTGAAAGATTTTTTGGAATACTGATCGAGAACTGCGCGGGAGCATTCCCGCTATGGCTCGCTCCTGAACAGATCAGGATTCTTCCGATAACCGAAGAACAGCATGAAGCGACGTTGAACCTGGCGAACAGGCTCAAGGAGCTTGGATTCAGGGTCGACTACGATCTGCGCACCGAGAAGATCGGCGCAAAGATCAGGGATGCAAGAAATCTCCGCATACCCATGATTGCCGTCATCGGTGAAAAGGAAGTCGCGGCCGGGACTGTATCGGTCAGAAGCCGCAGGGAGGGCGAGCTTGGCGCCATCAGCATCGACACTCTCATTGAGAAGATGAAGATGGAAGTGGCGGAAAAACTCTGATAAAAATTGAAACGGAGTCTCGGCGAACCGGAGATACGGAGCTTGAAACTTGAAGTTGGGAATTTGTTGGAGTTCACAGCTTTAGCGTGTCTTGGGATTTGTTTTGGATTAAAAAATTCGTTTTTAGTAGTTAATAATATAGGAGGGCCTGCTTATATCTAGGTTAGTCAAAGCCGGCGATCGTTTTCTCAGCGGTCGGGAAATTCGTCTTATTGGTGCCGATGGAAGTCAGCTTGGGGTAATGACTTTTACGCGGGCGCTCGAACTTGCGAAGCAGGGCGGGCTGGATCTTGCGCTTGTTGCGGACAATGCGACTCCGCCTGTATGCAGGATTGTCAATTTCGGCAAGCTTATCTACGAGCAGAAGAAGAAGGAGAAGGAGCAACGGAAACTCCAGCACGCACACAAGGCGAAGGAGATAAAATTCAGCTGCAACATAGATCCTCATGATTATTCGATAAAAATTAATCATGCAATTGAATTTTTACAGAAGAGCTATAATCTAAAGGCCTCCATGATGTTTAAGGGGCGTGAAATGGCCCACAAGGAACTCGGCTTTGGCATAATGCAGAAGGTCGTAAAGGACCTTGAGGGACATGGAATAGCTGAGGCCCCCCCTAAACTTATGGGAAGAAGCATTATAATTAACTTTAATCCTGCACATCACTGAGAATGGCTGGCATCTGCCTTCGCAGCAGCATGAGCGGAAAAAAACAAAGGAGACAAACGATGCCCAAGATGAAGACAAGGAAATGCGCTGCGAAGCGTGTGAAAATGACCGGGACAGGCAAATTCACTCATTTCAGGGCCGGATCCAGACACCTCAAGACGGGAAAGAGCGGCAAGCGTTCACGCCGTCTAAAAAAGAACACTCTGGTCAGAAGCACTGAAATGGCGAGAATCCGCGCGGCTCTGCCTTACGGAGTCTGATTTCATTAATTTCAAAAACAACTACTATTTTCAGGAGATATCACAATGCCAAGAGTAACATTTGCAGTTCCGTCACGCAAACGCCGTAAGCGCGCGCTGGATCGGGCGAAGGGGTTTTATGGTGCAAGCAGCAAGCAGATCCGTACGGTCTATGACGCGATCGACAAGGCTGATGCCAACGCTTATATCGGCAGGAAGCTGAAGAAGCGCGAGTACAGGGGGCTCTGGACCATCAGAATAAATGCAGCTTGCCGTTCACTCGGCACGACCTACAGCAAGTTCATGAATGGTCTCAAGAAGGCCCAGATCAATGTCAACCGCAAAGTCCTCGCGGATGTGGCGGTCAAGGATCCTGAAGCATTCAAGGTGTTTGTCGAGAAGGCAATGGCAGCTCTCAAATAGCAGCTTCTGTAATAATCATACTGAAAAGCGCGGGTTTCATCCCGCGCTTTTTTTTTGATAAAAAGTCAATTATTTTCAAAATTCCGCCAATAGTGCCGCGTTCCGTCCGTTATAACTTATAAAACACGGATGATATATTATGATTGCAGCACTATCAAACAATGTTTTATCAGATTGCATGATGGAAGAAAATTCAGACAGGGATCATCTGAGGAAATTTTCGAATGGCGACAATGACGCCTTCTACGCTATTTTCCGCAAGTACGAGAAGTCCCTCATTAAATACATCTATGGATTCACCTTTGATTCCGAACTGAGCAAGGACATCTGCCAGGAAACCTTCCTCCGGCTGATCAACAGGCCTCCACTGTTTTTTCTTGGAGATTCAATAAAGCCCTGGCTTTTCAAGGTCGCGAGGAACAAGTCCATAGATGCGCTGCGGAGCCGGCATAGCAAGGGCGCGAGTGAAACAGAGCTTTACAACCAGTCGAAGAATTGCGAGGAACACCCCTCTGAGCTTCTTTCCCAAGATGAGAATATCGGCAGGTTGAAGTCTGCCATGAAGAATATCCCGGAAATGTACAGGGAGATAGTTTCACTCCGCGTATATGGCAGGCTGACATTCAATGAAATATCGAAGCTTCATGGGATCCCTATGGGTACGGCGCTGTGGAGAATGCAGAAGGCGGTATCTCTTCTGAGAGAGGAAATGGAGAAACAAAAATGAGCCAGCAGGAAAAATGCAGCCAGCTTGAGCAGAGGGCCCTGTCGCTCGGGGAATTAGGGGAATGGGAGGAGCACGCTTCAGGCTGCGAGGACTGCATGGGAAGGATCCGGATACTGAAGATGCTTGATGAAGATTCCAGAGAGCTGGATCTCAGGCTGGATCGTAAAGGCATTGCCGAACTCGAAAAAGCTCTCGCCCAAAGGCCTGATTCCGGCAAACTCATGTTTTTAAGGCTTTCCTATGCGCTTCAGTTCATGGCCATTATTGCGGCAATAATCCTTGTTATTCATTTTTCATCCAGGGCGCCGGCCGTGGAAAAGACACATTCAACAGATAAAAATATTCTTGCATGGGATATGAAGGTTTCAAGCCAGGATATCGGCAGGAGGATCAGTAATGCGCTTAAGACCAGACATCCTGTGACTAAAAATCTTAATCCTGTCAACAAGGCTACAAACTCGTTGAAGAGGAAGGTGATTGAGCTTAGGAAGAACATGGAAAAAGTTTGAGGTTCCCTTGAGGAATATGTTTAGAGGTTCACTAAAAATAACAAAAGGAGTTGAAGATGAAGATCTCAAAACTGATGGCCCTGATCCTATGCGTGGGAATGTTTGGCTCGATGAGCCTGATGGCTCAGGAGGACAAAGACAAGGATGACGGAGGTGCTAATCAGGTGAAAACCATGGAACAGGCCTGGAAGGCGGCGCTTGAACAGCTTGAAGACGACCAGGACAGCGCCAAGAAGGTTGTTGAGTTCTACAAGGCGAACTTTGCTGAAAAGATAAAATTCCTGGAGAAGGAGCTGAAGGATGATTCAACGGAGGTTGTTTCGGAACTCACCAGCGACCTTTTAGAATGCAATCTAATCCTGACGACGAAGGATGACAGCCCTGAGAAGTTTAAGGAAGAGCTTGAATATATGAAGCTTGAGGTGAATACGGATTTGCTCGGAGAGAAGATTCAGGATCTCAAGGAGAAGGAAGCCGACAAGAATAAGGCTGAGATCGAGAAGAATGAGAAGGAACTCAAGAGCGAGTTGGGAAAGCTCTTCGACATGAAGCTCCTGAGGGAGAAGGAGGAGCTAAAGGATCTTGAAAAGGATATTGAAGAACTGAAACAGCATATAAGGCAGAGGGAGGAGAACCGCGACAAGATTGTCGATAAGAAACTCGAGGAACTTACGGGAGTTGACGAGGATCTCGAGTTTTAAGCGTAGCTGTTTTTTTACATTTAGGTCAATCAGGGGCATGACATAAAAATCATGCCCCGTTTTTTTGAGAAACTATTTAGGCCCATGAAGAAATAAAATTACTTCTTCCTCATAAATCTTGATTCTTCCCCGTCCCAGGACTATCTTTCCGGTCATTAAATAAATCAGAAAATACAACATGCAACTTATGGCCAACCACAAGACCAAGCTTGAACTCGCCTGGATAGGCAAGGAGAACCGGCCGAAGCTGGAGCCGAGAATCCTCATAGAGGAACCGGAAAAATCCTATCATGACGATTACAGCCTTGAGATCAAGAACCTCCCGATGAAAGCTCCTGAGCCGGAGATAGCCAAAGAAGACAGGGGTGTGAAAGGTGCAAGGACGAAAGAGGAAAGAAGAAAACTGGCGCCGGATCAATCTTCGTTATTCGACTGGTCAGAAGGAAAGGAAGGGAAACCGTGAAGCGTAAAACCTCTATTGCACGTCCGGCGGCGTCTGTTTACGAGCGCATACGGAATATCCTGGATTCCGCCAGGAGCAACGTTGCCCGTTCGGTGAACACAACCCAGGTCGTCGCGAACTGGCTGATTGGGCGCGAGATCGTGGAGGAGGAACAGAATGGAAGTCGCCGTGCAGAATATGGTGAGAGATTGCTCCGAAATCTCGTAGCCCAGCTCCAGGAGGATTATGGTGCTGGGTATAGCCTTGCAAATTTAAAATTTTTCCGCAAGTTCTATTTGGAATATCCTCACTTATGCGATGGAACAAAAGGCTACGCAGTGCGTAGCCTTTTGGCTGACTCCATGTCGAAGGATGCCGATGGAAAAGGCTACGCACTGCGTAGCCAATCTGGAAGTTCTTCAAAAACAATTAGTTGCGAGAAAAATCACGCACTGCGTGATTTTCCTATTCCGAGTGCTTTTCCCGCTGCAGTTGGCTACGCAGCGAGTAGCCAATCATGGTTGCCGGGCCAGATTCATCCTAATCTTTCCTGGACCCATTACCGTACACTGCTGCGTGTTGACAAGGCTGAGATCAGAGCTTTTTACGAGATAGAGGCGATCAAGAGCAGTTGGTCGGCGAGGGAACTGGAACGGCAGATCAACAGTCCTCTTTACGAGCGGCTGGCATTGAGCAAGGACAAGAAAGGCCTGATGCGGCTGGCGACAAAGGGGCATGAGGTTCAGAAACCGGCTGACGTATTCAAGGATCCGGTGGTCATAGAGTTCCTGGGGATGCCGGAGTCATCCAAGCTGGTCGAGACCGATCTGGAAACCGCCCTCATCAGCAACCTGCAGACTTTTCTGCTGGAGCTTGGCAAGGGATTTGCCTTTGTGTCCCGTCAGGAACGCCTTACCTTGGATGGCGACCACTTTTATATTGACCTGGTTTTCTACCACACCATCTTGAAGTGTTATGTAATCATTGACCTCAAGGCGGGAAAGCTGACGCATCAGGATCTTGGACAGCTTCAGCTGTATGTGAACTACTACGACCGTGAACGCCGGACCAAGGGGGACGGGCCTACGCTCGGATTGATCCTGTGTGCGGACAAGAATGATGCCGTGGTGCGGTACACACTGGGAGAAGACCAGCAGAAAACAATATTTGCCAGCCGCTACAAGCTCCATCTTCCCAGTGAGACCGAGCTAAAGAACGAACTGCGGCGCGAAGTTAGAGTGCTGTCAGCGCCAATGAAGAAGGGAGATGCGAAATGAATCCTGTTGTCAACGTCATCGCCAACCGGCTGAGCCTCCGTCCTCCGCAACGCAATTCGTTGGAGATTCTTTCACGGCTCTGTGACATCATTCCTCTCGAAAAAGATGCGGACGTGGCGCGATCCCTGGAAACAATCCGGGCGGAATTTCCGATGGTAACGGATTTCGAGCGGGATTTTCCGTCACTTTGCTTCGCCCTGGCGACAGGTGTGGGCAAGACGCGGCTAATGGGGGCGTTCATCTCCTATCTTTTCAAGGCCGAAGGCATGCGGCACTTCTTCGTGCTTGCGCCGAACCTGACCATATACAATATCTCTAAAATTACGAGCACGGAAACACCCAAGGGGGCAGTGAAGACCAATGTTCCCCGTTTCCGCCGCCTGCAGGAATACCTTGGGCAGAGCTACTTTGAATACCTGTCGAAGCTTGACGATCTTGTCCTGCTCATGGATGAATCCCACCGTTACCGGGCATCGGCAGGCATGAGGGCTATCAGCGAGTTGAAACCTATCATAGGACTTGAGCTTACCGCTACACCGCAAATTGAGACCGGTGGACGCAACATTCCTTTCAATAACGTCATATACAGTTATCCGCTATCAAGCGCCATGGAGGATGGGTTCGTCAAGGAGCCCGCCGTAGCAACGCGTGAGAACTTCAACGTGAAGAGCTACGATGAAGACAGTTTGGAAAGGCTGAAGCTGGAGGACGGGGTTAGAATCCACGAGAACACAAAGGTCGAACTGGAAATATATGCACGCGAAAACGGCAAGTCTCTAGTAAAACCATTCATGTTGGTCATTGCCAGGGATACAGGCCACGCCAATGAGCTTGTGAAGATAATAGAAGATCTGGCGTTTTTTGAGGGTAGGTACAAGGGAAAGGTCATCCAAGTCCATTCGAAACAGACCGGCGAGGAGCGTGACGAGACTGTTGAACAGCTCATCAATGTAGAGAAATCAGACAACCCTACGGAAATAGTCATCCATGTGAACATGCTCAAAGAAGGTTGGGATGTAACGAATCTCTATACCATCGTTCCTCTCCGGGCGGCTAACTCGCAGACGCTGGTCGAGCAATCCATCGGACGCGGTCTCCGGCTTCCTTACGGTAAACGCACGGGAGTGGGTGCGGTGGATCGGCTGACCATAGTATCCCATGACAAGTTCCAGGAGATTGTTGACTACGCCAACAGTCCTGACTCGATCATCCGAGGCGGAATGAAAGTGATTTATGTCAGCGATGAGAAATCCAAGGTTGTTGTAGCTCAACCCCGGATAATGGAGCATATTACGGCTTCTGGTGAGTATAAGGCCAGCGGTGCCAAGCAGCAGCCCGTGCTGTTCAAGAGTCCGAAGGAGCAGGAAGCTGCGAGGGCTACGCTGGATGTCATACACAGGGAATTTGAAAGGCTGCCAAGTTCTGCGGATCTCGCAAAACCTGAAATTAGGAAGCAGATTGTCGAAAAAGTGAAAGAGAGTATTACTCCGGCACAGCAGGAAATCGAAGGCGTAGCTGAGAAAATTGATGTGGAAGGAATCGTATCAAAGACTATTAAACTTCATAATGAACTTTCTATTGATATCCCCCGTATCAGCATTCAGCCTAAAGGCGAAGTGTCACGCGGCTTCAGTGAGTTCAAACTCGATCTGTCGGGAGTGCGGCTTCAGCCTGTGGACAACGAAATTCTGATACAGGAGCTTCATCGCCGCGAACAGCATCGTCTATTGAGCGGAAGTGGTGTTGATACTGAAGAGCATCCTGAGGATTATCTCGTGAACGGACTCATTGACTTCAATGACATCTGCTATGACAATCATGCAAAACTGCTCTACAAGCTTTCAAGTCAGACAGTGGCGCACTTGAGATCCTATCTGAAGAGTGAGGAGGAGGTTCTGAACGTGCTGCAGTATCACCAAAAGATGCTGGTAGATTTGATACATGCACAGATGCAGGAACACTATGAGGAGAAGGCCACCGGCTACGGGATTCATGTGAGCAAGGGCTTTACATCTCTACGACCCAGCAATTACTCGGCCCCTGCCGGGGAAGTTGAGCGGGACTTCCGAGCCCCGGTTTCCGATAGGCAGGAGATTCGGAAAATGTTATTTGTCGGATTCAGCAAATGCCTATATCCGCTTCAGAAGTTCGATTCAGATACCGAAAGGAGATTTACGGTTATCTTGGAAAACGACAAGGAAGTCCTCAAGTGGTTCAAACCGCCCAAGGGAGTGTTCCAAATCCAATATGACAAGCGCAGCGGGGAGATGTACGAACCTGATTTTGTGCTTGAAACTAAAAAGGCCAAGTTCCTTTGTGAGATAAAAGCTGCAAACGAGATGAATGACGGGCAAGTGCTGGCAAAGGCCAAGGCAGCGGCGGAATGGTGTACTCACGCCACAGCTCATGAGAAGGAGCATAAAGGCAAGCCGTGGACTTGCTTGCTTATCCCACACGATGCGATTTCCGACAACAAGACGCTTCAAGGGCTGGCAGCGACATATACCCATGCTTTTGCACGCGGTGGCAAAAAGTGATTTGGAGAAGCAATCCGTAATTCGATTTTATATCCAAGTGCATTTTTCCGGGCTGTAGACTTATTAATTTTAAGGATGAAGTATAATGCCAGATAAATTATCCAAATTGGAGCTGCTTGCTCCTGCGGGGGGACCGAAGGCGCTGTTTGCGGCAGTTGAAGCCGGCGCTGATGCGGTCTATTTCGGCCTAAAGGAGCTGAATGCACGCCGTGGAGCTGAAAATTTCACGCAGGATAACCTTGCTGAAAATGTAGGTTTCGTGCATGGAAGAGGGGCGAAGGCCTATCTTGCACTTAACATAGATGTTTCACAGCGGGAACTTGGCGAGGCTGCAAGACAGCTTGAGCTTGCGAGGCAGTGCAAGGTAGACGCGGTTCTTGTCAAGGATCCGGCGATTTTGAAAATGATGCCATACTTCCCCGGGATCGATTTCCATTTCAGTACCCAGGCCGGGATATCATCTTCCGCAGGGGTGAGGGCGGCCAGGGAACTGGGGATAAAGCGCGTTGTTCTTGCCAGGGAGCTTTCAATTGATGAGATCAGGGCTGCTTCTTCTGTTGAAGGGGTTGAGACAGAGGTCTTCGTCCAGGGAGCGCTTTGTTTCTGCATGTCCGGATATTGCCTGCTGTCAAGCTGGCTTGGCGGGCGGAGCGGGAACCGTGGCTTATGCGCCAGCCCCTGCAGGTTCGAATGGAAGATCGGGAGCAGTGGAGGCGGACGTTTCCTTTCGATGCACGACCTGTCCCTCCTGGAGAGGCTTGAGGATTTGCAGCAGGCTGGAGCAAGGGCGCTTAAAATAGAAGGCAGGCTGAAAAGCCCGGAATGGATCTCGAAAGCCGTGTCGGTCTATCGCAGGGGCATTGACAATGGTGTTGATGATCAGCTTAGGAAAGAGGTGCTCGAGCTAGGCGAGTATACCGGCAGGAGCCTGACGGATGGCTACTTGAAAGGCTGCAGGAGAAAACTGACTGGTGATTCCGGAAGAATATCAACAGTTCCGGAGGAGCTTGAAGATGCAGTCAGCCAGCCTGAAAGTGAACCGGCTGCAGAGCCGGATGGGACATATGGCATTGATATTAAAATTGAAAACGGCAGGCTGGCATGCGTGTTCAGCCATGGCGGTTCCTCCAGGAAATATCTTTACCCTGTCAGCTTGGTGCGTTCACCCGAAAGGGCTGTGGCGCTAGGGGCGGTCGGAGAGATGATCTCGGAAGTTCCGGTCCAGGGGCTTTTGCTTGGAAACTTCTCAGTTGAAGACGGAGATATGCAAATGCCGCGGAACATCCTGAAGAAGCTCAGAGAGGATCTGTCATCGTTCCTGCGTCTCGCCCGGAAGGGGGGCGATGAGAAAATCAAGGTTAGGATTCCTGTTGATGTCCAGTCGATCCTGGACGGCTGCAGGAATGAAATTCCCGATAATCCAAACAAGTTGAAGCTCGGCGGAGGAATCGACGTTGTCCGAATTCCGGGATACGGAGATGCGTGCGAATTCCGCAGGAAGTGCGCCGGCTACAGGATCATCATCGACGGCGCCGGATCGCACGAGATACTCAATTCTGATTTTGAATGGGGACGCAGCCTTCCAGTTATCGCACTGCCGCCAGTGTTTTTCGAAGATGACATTGTACGGGTCAGAGCCCTTCTGGACGTCTGCAAGGAGAGGGGGCTTGCCGTCGAAGTTAACAGCTGGGATGGATGGTTCCTTGCAAGGGAGGCCGGAGCAAGGCTGGAGGCAGGGCCGGGAATGGCGGTCTTGAATTCCATTGCCGCCGGATTCCTTAATGAGAAAGGGTGCGGATCTGCCGTGGTTTCACTTGAGGCGGACAAGCGCCAGATGGAAGATATTGCATCGAGGAGTTTTGTTCCATTGCGCATATACAGTTACGGACGTCCAGTTCTTATGGTAAGCCGTGCCGAGCTCCCACCTGAATTCACTGGCAAAGTTTTCCAGGACAGGAGGAACTGTTCAATGAGGCTCGGTCTTGAATGGAATCTGAGTGTCTTCCGGCCGACAGAGCCCTTTGACCTCCGGCGCGAGGTCAAAGGGGGGCTCGTGGCCGCGGGCTTCGCCGCGGATCTTTCAGGTTCCGGTGATTTCTCCAGTGAACTTAAAAGAGCCGGTTCTGCCTGCGGGTCCGCTGTTAAAACATTTAATTATCTGAGGAAGCTGAGATGAAAGATACATATCCTGCTATATTATCAAGGTAACTGCCGTTGACAGACTCTGGGAGCATGTGTAATGGCCTTCACAAAAAAAGTCAAGAAGGATAACCTGAAGACGAAAGTCCTGGTTGTCGATGATGAAGAAGGTATCCGCAGCCTTCTTGAAAGGGTGTTGGAGGGAAACTATGATGTCCGGACAGCATCCTCCGCCGCCGAAGCCCTCGCTCATCTGAAAAACAATAAATATGAGATTGCCATAAGCGATGTGCTCATGCCCGGAGGTTCCGGCAAGGATTTCCTCAAGGCATGCCGGAAGGAGTATCCTGAAATGCAGGTCATCCTTGTTACAGGGATGCCTGAATTGAGCGATGCCGTGGATACTGTGAAAGAGGGCGCATATTATTATCTCCAGAAACCACTTGACATCAAGTTCCTCCTGGCGCTGATGAAAAAAGCCGAAAGAGACCTGGAGAAGAATGTCGAGTCGAATGATACCGGCGTAATAAGGAATATCTCCTCCGGGTATAAGATCGTCAAATCCCTTGGGAGCGGCGGCACTGGAGTTGTTCTCCTAGTTGAACGGGACGGGGTACAATATGCGATGAAAGTATTAAGATGGACTGGGGCGGCGGATGAAACCCATGGAATCAAGCTCAAGAGGTTCAAGCGTGAAGCCGAGATCCTGATGAAGATCCAGAATGATCATATTGTCAAAATATATGAGCACAACCTGGACAAGCAGGATGAGAACCCATACATAATAATGGAATACGTGAAAGGTGTCGACCTCTCAAAGTACATGGGCCAGGCCGGTGTTCATGGGCTCCAGGAGAAGATTTCAATAATACGCCAGATCTCCGAAGCGCTCGACTGCGTGCACAACCATGGCGTGCTGCACCGGGATATCAAGCCGGAAAATATCATCGTCATGGAGGATAACGTGGTGAAGGTGACGGATTTCGGCATATGCCACGTATCAAATTCATCGTTGACCATGACCGAGGATATCATAGGGTCGCCGGCTTACATGTCCCCGGAAAGTTTTGACTCCGGCAAGACGAACGACCAGCGTTCCGATATTTTTTCGCTCGGGGCGATAAGCTATGAACTCTTAACTGGGGTAAAGGCCTTTGATGGCGAGAACATTTTCCAGATAATGGAGCTGATCCGTACCAGGAGGCTGCCCGCCCCGGTGAAGCTCAACGGGGAGATACCTGTGTGGATGCAGGACATCATGTCCAAGATGCTCAACAAGAAGCCACAGGGCAGATTCAATAATGCCGGGGAGATCGTAAAGGCGATCGACCATTATCTCTCAGCAGGAATGGAATGGAAATCTGCGCAGACTTTGACACAGAGGATACTCAGGAGCATGCTGTTCATCGAAGATGTATGGAAGTGACCGCTGCATTCATCCGCTTGCCCTTAGGACGACTCGGCAGGAGATCATTTGTAGATCAGATACCTGCTTCTCTTCTGGATGAATGAGTCGAGGTTCTTCTGGTATCCCTGGACTATCTGCCTGTAGTCCCATCCTGCATCAATTTCCCTCCTGATGGATGAGGAGCCCATGGCCTTGTCGAATTTCAAAAGCCTTTCCTTTTTCCCGTCGGCGGTCCAGCTGAAATTCCTGGCATAATATTTTTTAAACAGGCAGAGTATCGCTATTTCGGTTGTCGCCGGCCTGTAGATCGCCGGATTGGTTACAACTATCCTTACGGCATAGTCGCTTGCCATTCCGTCTCCGACAGCCCTGTATTTAACTGCCTGGAAAACAACCCCTGGAAGCCGCAGTGAATTTAAAGCGTTTGCGGCGAATGATCCGTTGAACCACGGTGCTGCCACGATCTGGAACGGCAGGGAGCCTATCCCTATGTTGATTCCTCCTGTTTCACCGAGGGTTCCAGTGGAGGCATAGGAATATGCCGATTCCGGCGTGGGGATATTCGGAGATGGAGGAACCCATGGAAGACCTGTCTGCGCCCATGCCATTCCCCTTCGATAGTTCATCATGGGGACGACATAAAGCCTGCATCTGATCTTTTCCTCGGTGTTGAGGTAGAGGGCGAGTTCTCCGACCGTCATGCCGTATACGCGTGGAATCGGATAGAGGCCGATGAATGATTTCAGTTCCGGATCGACGAGGGGGCCGTCTACGGTGTATGCCCCATAGGGATTCGGCCTGTCCAGGACGATGATGGTCTTTCCGTTTTCCGCGCATGCGCTCATGCATTCCGCGAGATGCCAGATGTAGGTGTAGGTGCGGCTTCCGACGTCCTGGATGTCGTAGACCATGACATCTATCCGCGAGAGCGCCTCCCTTGTCGGCCTGTGCCCGTTTGCTCCGTAGAGCGTGTATACCGGAAGGCCAGTGACAGGATCCTTTCCCCCTGGTACGTTTTCTCCCGCCTTGAGGTTCCCGCGTATCCCGTGTTCAGGGGCGAAAAGGGCGACCAGTCTGATATTCGGATTCTTGTAGAAGAGGTTTACGGTTGAAACACGGGCGGAGTTGACACCTGTCTGGTTTGTCACAAGCCCGACCCTCTTGCCCTGGACCAGGCTGGTATATTTTGAGAGGAATACTTCGACTCCTGGATAGACTCTGGCGTTGGTTTGAACGCAGAACGAAACGCAGATGGCGAAGAATGCAGTTTTAAGTATGCTACTGTGCCTGGACATTTAATTCCCGGATGGAGTTCTGGTTTTTCTGGACGAAGATCTTCTTTTCTGTTTCGGCGATTATGAGGTTGTAGACCGACACGAGGAAGCACGATACGACTCCGCCGAGTACGAAATAGTTCCTGGTGTCGAAGAAAAATATCAGGAGGTATGAGAGCGCGAAGATCGCGAATTCGGTGAAGCTGTTCCTGAGCGTGATCCATTTCGGTATCGCTATGCACCCGTAGAGCCCGCTGCCTTTTTTCGCCAGTGAGAAGAGGGCGACATTCCTGACATGCCTGAAGTGTATGCATGCTTCAAGAAGGACGAAAGTACCGCAGAAGAACTCGTAGATGTTCCAGCTTGACATGAGCCTGCAGGAATAGAGCATGATCCAGATTCCCGTGGAGGAGATGATGAGTTCTGAGAAGAACCGTATGATCAGTTTTGACGGATTCCTGATCTCATCCTCCGATATTGACTTCAGATAATATCCTTTTTCAAAGAGCCAGAAGCTTCTGACCCTGTTGTGGTAGAGCCTGGCGCCGATATAGTTCATCAGCCAGTCCGACGCGAATACTATAATCCAGATGAGCACCATTGTCACCGGTTCGTAGAAGAAGGAGCTGTCTATGGTCGCCGGCTGGAATAAGAAAGTCGTCTCTGTTTCGATTATATTTGCCATATAGTTCATAATTGGTATCCATTCCCTACATAGTTCTTAAAAAAACAAGATACAGCGTAAGTATAGCACCTGTAAGGTATGTAAGCCAGGAAATCTCCCTTCCTTTTCCGGTTAAAAGTTTAATCGCCGGATAGCTTATGAGTCCGAGGGCGAGGCCGTCTCCAATGTTGGTGCAGGCCGGAATTCCGATCAGTATCAGGAATGCCGGAATTGATTCAGTATGGTCGTCCCAGCTTATTTTCGAGACGTTCCTGAGCATCATGGCTCCGACGATCACGAGCGCAGGTGCGGTGATTGGATTGAATGGCGGAGGATAGTTTGCGATCATGCCGATGAAAGGAGTGAAGAAGACCGCGAGCAGGAAGCACACCCCGGTTATTACTGCGGTAAAACCAGTACGCCCTCCGTTTTCCACTCCTGCCGCGCTTTCAATGTAGCTCGTTACGGTGCTGTGCCCGAAAAGCGCGCCAACAGCCGTTCCGCATGCGTCGGCGGCGAAGGCCTTCTCGCAGTTCGGAAGCTTGCCGTCCTTCATGAGGCCAGCCTGTGTGCCGACTCCGACGAGGGTGCCCAGATTGTCGAAGACATCCATGACCGTGAAAATCAGTATGAAAGGTATCAGGAGCGGCAGATGCGAGCACAGGTTTGAAAAATCCATCTTCATGAACACAGGTGATATGTCCGGAGGGGCGCTGACCAGGGCGGGGGGGATATGTATTTTCCCGAAGGCGAGCGCTGCTGCCGAGGCGATAAGGATTCCCCAGAGTATGCTTCCCCGTATCTTGAGCGACTGCAGTGCCGCCGTCGATATCAGCCCTATCGCGAATATCAGCAGCGTCTTGCTGTGGAAGTCGCTCGTCAGGAAAAGTCCCCCGCTGTTCGCCACGATGAGACCGCTGTTCCTGAGTCCAAGAAGCGCAATGAAGAGCCCAATTCCTCCGGCGATGGCGTATTGGAGGCTCGGACTTATTATTGTAAGGAGCATTTTCCGGATGTTGAGGGCGGTTATGATCAGGAAAAGTATTCCGGACATGAAGACGACCGCCAGCGCTGTCTGCCATGCGGCTTCTCCGGAAAGTCCTATGCTGGGAGCGGCGCATGCGGCGATCACTGAAACAAAAAAGAAATTCTCGCCCATGCCGGGGGCCAGGGCTACAGGATAGTTCGCAAGCATGCCCATAAGTATGCTTCCAAGGGCGGAGGCGATGCAGGTGGTGACCATGAGCGCCTTGAAATCCATTCCTGTGGGCTGGGAGCCCGGCATGGTTCCGGAAAGGATGCTCGGCTGCAGGAATATTATGTAGGACATCGTCATGAAGGTTGTGATGCCGGCGATTATCTCCACCGGAATCCTGCTTCCGCGTTCCTCGATCCTGAAGAATGAAATCAGCGCCTTCTTCATCTTGACCTGCCTGTAATCCTGAGCATCTCAAAAAAAGAGCCTGCGAACTTCGCAGGCTCTTTCTGATTGTATTAAAATATCCCTATTTGGCCTGGTCGCCTGCGGGAGCCTCTTTGGCTTTTTCAGCCGGGACAGCCATGGGATCGACTGCCGGGGTATCAGTCTTGGCGTCATCCTTTGGGGCATCCTTGTTAGCAGGGGCCGGAGCGGGAGGAGGGGTTTTCGCAGGATCCTTCGGCATTTCTGCGGTTTTGCCGGAAGAAAGATCGTTGTAATACTGTATCAGCTTGTCGAGATAGTCAAGCCTGGCCTGCTTTACGGTGACATCCGCGTTCTTTTCCTTTGCCTTGTCGATATCAGCTATGAGCTTCTCCCTTTCCGTTTCCATGGGAGTTGTCAGCTTCTTGAGTTCCTTGTCCTTCTTTGCTTCTATCTTCTTGATATCGGCCCTCATGGCATCCAGCTTTTTCGAATCCTTTTCCTTCGACTGCTTATCCTCGATTTTCTTGATGTCCCTGTCATATTTGTCAAAGGGGTTGACCGGTGCGTCGGCCGCGGATGTCATGCCGGCAAGGAAAAAAGACAGAACAATAGCGAGTCCGAGTTTCTTCATTTCGTGTGCCTCCATTTTTTTAATTTTCAGAATTTTCAAATTTAAGCCAAGATGCAGGTTTGTCAAGCAGTTTGGCAGTTATTCCGGCAAGGTGGAACGCGTGGCTGATATGAGCGTGAATTCCCTGGTGCACTTTTCCTGTTCCAGCATCTCTCCGACAGTGGTATCTCTTCCTGGAAAAGTCCTGTCTCCTGCCAGTTCTGCAAGCGGTATCAGGACGAAGAGCCTTCTGGCAGCCTCCTTGTGCGGGATGCTTATATTCTGATCGGAATATACGAGATCTCCGAAGAATATTATGTCGATGTCCAGCGGACGTGAATCGAACCTCGCGTGATCCCCGGGCCTGCCGGCGTTCACTTCAATCTTCTTGCATAGCGCGTGCAGTTCTTCGAGGGTGCCGCGCCACTGGCCGGCGGCTGCGGCATTGATGAAGTCCGGCGTGCCGGGTTTGCAGCCTACTGGAGGCGTCGTGTAGAGCGATGAGATCCGGACGCCGGCAAGCCCCCCTGATTCCAGTTCCCCGAGGGCCTTCCTGAAGGTATCCGGTACATCCCCCAGGTTGCCGCCAAGGGAGAGCACTGCTTCTGTCTCTTTAGTTCCAGCCATGATCGTCCATCTAATATCGTTTAAATAAAATTGATTTTGCGCTGTATTTTTAACATATGTGCATTATATTAGACTTCCATTGATGAATTGTGACAAACTAAAAGTTTATTTTCTTGGTTCAGGTAGAATTGCCGTACCCATTCTTTCCAGCCTAAAAGACTCCCCTAGAATTTCTCTTGCCGGTATCGGCACGCAGATGGACAGGCCAGCTGGACGGAAAAACCTTGTTACGCCGACCCCTGTCGGCGACTGGTGCAGGGAACACGGAATTGCTCCTGACAAGCCCGCATCGGTGAATTCCCCGGAATTCCTGGAAAAACTCAAAGGGATGGACGGACTCGATATGATATTCGTATCCAGTTTCGGCCAGCTCCTGAAACAGGAAATCCTGTCCCTGCCGCTGAGGGGATGCATAAACCTTCATGCATCTCTCCTGCCGGCATACAGGGGGGCCTCACCATTGCAGGCTGCAATTCTCAATGGCGATTTGAAGACAGGCGTGTGTTTCATGCAGATGGAGAAGGGGCTTGATACAGGCCCGGTCTTCTCGACATCGGAATATCGGATCCAGGCAGGACAGAAGGCCGATGAACTGGAATACGCACTGGGAGTGCTTGCCGCCTCAAGCACAGGAAATGTACTTCTTGATATCGCGTCCGGCTTGTTGAAACCTGTTCCACAGGACAACTCCAAAGCAACCTATGCCGGTAAGATCAGGAAGGGACATGGCGAGATAAACTGGAACAGTCCTGCCATTGAAATAGAGAGGAAGCTCAGGGCATATCACCCATGGCCTGGAGTTTTCTTCAATCTTCAGCTTGGAGTAAGGAAGATCAGGATGGCAATAACCGAACTTGCCTGTCTTGACGTTTCCGGTATGCCAGGGCAGATATTGAAGGCCGACAAGAAGGATCTGATTGTCGCATGCGGTGCCGGAGCCGTCTCCCTGAAAAAAGTTGTTCCCGAAGGGAAAAGGGAAATGTCAGGGACGGAATTCGTGCGCGGATGCCAGGGGATTGAAGGTATCGTCCTGGCGAATGCATGAATCGGGGGATTTTTATTTGAAACTTGTAACTCGTAACTGGAAAACTGGAAGTTAGAAATCGTATATAGGACGAAACATAGGTCAACTAGCCTTATCGGTCCTATCGTAAAAACAAAACTTGTCCGCCATAACAATTGAAATGGCCGGCAGAAAATCGAAAATTGGAATCAACATGAACATATTAATGAAATTATTCAGGCCCGTTAAAAAGGCCAAAGTGCTCGTAATCAACTGTGAAAAACTTGAGACCAGGGTCGCTCTTATGAACAATGGGCGTCTCGAAGAGTACCAGATTGAACGCAAGGAGGACAAGCAGTTTGTCAACTCCGTCTACCTCGGAAAAATAACACATCTCGAAAACTCGCTTCAGGCCGCCTTTGTTGACATCGGCTCTGAAAAGAACGCCTTCCTTCACTACAAGGACATGCTTCCGGCTACCTACGACATGATTGAAAAGGTGAAGAGCGACGGACACCGCCGCCAGCACCCCCAGGGCAGGAAGAACCCGCTGGGCAACTTCACCAAACGCTTTGCGGAACTTGAACGCAAGCGCAGAAGCAGCAGGATAAGGGTCGAGGACGTCCCGAAACTCTTCACCGATGGCTCGGAAATCCTCGTACAGGTCACCAAGGGGCCGATTGGCACCAAGGGGCCGCGCGTAAGCACGAACATCTCGATCCCGGGACGTTATCTCGTACTCCTTCCCTTCTCCGACCATATCGGCCTTACAAAGAAGATAGAGGATCCGAAGGAGCGAGACAGGCTCCGCAAGATCATGAACGACCTTGAAATCCCGGACGGCATGGGCTGCATATGCAGGACCGTCGGCGAAGACCGCAAGGATATTTTCTTCAAGCGCGATCTTGACATGCTCCTCGAACTCTGGCAGCGCGTCGAACACATCCAGAAGAATCCCAAGGCTCCATGCATCGTGTATGAGGAACCCAGTCTTATCCTGAGGACAATGAGGGACTTCCTCACCGAGGAAATAGACGAGATCGTCGTAGATGACGAGCAGGAATACAACTATATCAAGGAGTTCCTTGCGAAGATCGCAGGCCCCGAGATGATCGAGAAGGTTACCCTTTACAAGAAGCCGACGCCGGTCTTTGAAAGCTTCGGAATTGAAAAGCAGATCAGCGAGGTCTTCAACAGGAAGATCGGTCTTCCTTCAGGCGGCTATATCTGCATTGACGAGACCGAGGCCCTCATCTCGATCGATGTGAACACGGGAAGCACCAGGGGCAAGGCGCAGCCGGAAATAATCCTCAAGACAAACCTCGAGGCGGCAAACGAAATCGCGCGCCAGCTCAGACTCCGGAACATAGGCGGACTCGTCGTGATCGACTTCATCGACATGGATCACGCCCGCGACCGCGACGCAGTATACAAGCAGATGAGGACTCTTGTCCGCGATGACAGCGCCAAGACGAGCATGCTGCCGATAAGCAAGTTCGGCCTTATGGAAATGACGCGCCAGCGCGAACATGAAAGCCTGAGCGATGCGGTCTATGATGCGTGTCCATACTGCCATGGCGGAGGCAAGGTGAAATCAGCCCTCAGCATGAGCGTTGAAATCCAGCGCCGTCTGCAGGAAGTGCTGAAGAAGCACAAGAGCGAAAGAGGGCTTGCAATAAAAGTCCTCATGCATCCGAGCATTCTCGCGCGTCTGAAGAACGAGGATGCCGCCCATCTTACCGAGATGGAAAGCAAGCATGGCAAGGAGCTGAGCTTCCGTGCCGATCCGGCGCTCCACCTCGAGGAGTTCAAGCTCATCGACCCGGAAACTGGAGTGGAATATAAGTAACTGATGATTGTTTACGCTATTTAGTATTTTTGGGAAAAGTAACGCGTCATTGAATTGACGCGTTACTTTTTTCCGCGTAAATCAATAAAGTTAAGGATTGTCATCATATAATGAAAAAACACACGAAAGAACAAGTGGCCAGCGATAAGTCCATGGACGGGCTGATCGATGAGCTTGCCAGGATGTCCGCTTCCGCGGAGACACAGGAAATATTCCGGGAAATACTAACTACTGCGGTCAAGCTGGGAAGGGAATCCGGTGACAAGGGCGATTTGAAGGTGGTCAACAGCGCGCTGAAGGAACTGCGGTATTCGTTCAAGATATTCTCTCCTTATCGGAAGACCAAGAAGGTGATAATCTTCGGTTCGGCCCGCTCAAAGGAGACTTCATCCGAATACAGGATGGCCGAGGAATTCTCCGGTAAAATCACGCGCAAGGGCTTCATGGTGGTCACCGGAGGAGGGCCCGGGGTCATGGAAGCGGGGAACAAAGGCGCCGAGCCCGGCAAGGATTTCGCCTTGAACATCCGTCTTCCCTTCGAGCAGGAACCAAACCCCTACATAGATGAGAAGCAGAGGCTGATCAGTTTCAAGTATTTCTTCACCAGGAAGCTGATCTTCATAAAGGAGACTGATGCCACCACCCTTTTCCCCGGAGGGTTCGGCACCAATGACGAAGGTTTTGAAGCTCTCACCCTGATCCAGACCGGGAAATCCATGCCAAGGCCGATAATCCTGATGGAACCGCCGGGTTCAACATACTGGACCGACTGGGATCGCTTCGTGAGGAAGCAGCTGGTGGGGGAAGGCTATGTCAGCAAGGAGGATTTGAACCTCTACTGCATCATGCATGATGTCGATAAGGCGGTCAAGTATATAGAAGACTTCTACAGGGTGTACCATTCTGTAAGGTATGTCAAAGGCTTGACCGTGATCCGTCTCAATCATGAGCTTTCCCAGGCGAAGATGCTTCTCATGAACAGGGCGTTCAAGGATATCCTTGTCAGCGGCGAAATCAAACCGTCGCCTCCTGTCGATGAAGAGCTAAAAAAGGGCGAACATCCCGCCTTGCCACGACTTGTGATGAAGTTCAACATGCGCAATTTCGCCCGGCTATGCGCCATGATACATGAGATCAACAGGTCTTAAAGGAAGGATGATATTTACTATGCAGGCAAATTTATTTCATAGGTACTGAAAACATGGGCGATTGTTCGCTTCTCGGACAGTTCGGGCACATCTTACCAATATCCTTGACTTTCCCACCCCGCATGTTCTACTCTTAAGGTTCCCTTGATATTGCAACCGGCAAAGTCGTAGAGGCCGAAAACCAATGACTTCCTTCTAAGGCATTGAAGGACTGCATAAATTTGGAAGGACAGAGAAGAAGCAAATTTGCAAGATGTTTTACTGCGTAAATAACATTGAAAAATAAAAAGGATAATTAAAATGGCTGTTAAAGTTGCACATAATGCTGGTATGGCGAAGGAATTTTTCGGAACTAAAAAAGAGTGGCTTGTAGGCAAGAATCCAAATTCACAGACAGGCGGTGAGTTTAGTGGTGCCTGTGATGTCATCGCAAAAGACACCAAAGGATATTACTTCACTAACTCAGCTTGTGTTGGCAGTGGTTTGCTCGATCAAAACCGGATATGCAAACGGGTAGTTCCTACGGAGGCTGAAGTTAAGGCAGTGTTAATACTCCAGGAAGCTGTCAGTGCTGCAGCTGTGAAGGTTTAAACGGGGGGAATGCTGCATAATGAGCAAAGGCATATATTCACTGAAGGACGGGGTTCGGTGAATATTTGCCTTTTGTCGTAAAAAAGGTTATCAATCCGTCACGCCTACTCAGGATTCCCCACGACTGTTGCGATGCTGGTGTCGCCCTGGAGGACGCGTTCGAGGCTTTCGGGTTCGGAGAAATTGAAGACTATTATTGGAAGATTGTTGTCCCTGCACATTGAGAACGCCGTTGAGTCCATTACTTTCAACTGCTGGGAAAGCGCGTCGTCGTAGCTGATCTTCTCATATCTTCTGGCGTTAGGGTTTTTCTTCGGATCTTCGGTATAGATGCCATCAACTTTTGTAGCCTTGAGGACTGCCTCGGCATCGATCTCGAGAGCCCTGAGGGCTGCAGTCGTGTCGGTGGTGAAGAACGGCGAGCCTGTACCGCCGGCAAAGATCATTATCTTTCCTTCGTTCAGAGACTTCACGGCTTTTTCACGGTCAAAAAGAGGTGCTATGGGAGCCATTGAGATCGATGACTGCACCTCGGCGATAAAGCCTGCGGCGTTGAAGGCGTCACGGAGGCAGATGGCGTTCATTACGGTTCCCAGCATGCCCATGTAGTCGGCGGTCACCCTGTCCATGCCGGTATTGACGCCGCGCACACCGCGCCAGATGTTTCCACCGCCGATGACGATGGCGAGTTCGATTCCTTTGTCGGCGACGGAGCCGATCCTGTTGACGATCACGTTTATAGCATCCGCGTCATAGCCGCTTTCCGCATCGCCCTTCAAGGCCTCGCCGCTGAGCTTGATAAGAACCCGGTTGTATACGTATAGTGAGTCCATGGTAATCCGCTCCTGTTTTGTTTTCATAAAATAGCCATAGTTTCAGAAAATGAAAACCCCCTTAGGAGTCGTGCAGAAATAACTTTAGAGAATTCTACCGTTGAATCAGTTAATCTTCGGGAAGACGAAATCCGGCTTGAAGGAAGGCTTGGCCTTCCGGAGATGGTCCCGGTTGGTGATGCCGGTGAGGACGAGGCCGGACGTGAATCCGAAATTGTTCGCCCCATGGATATCCGACGCCAGGGAATCTCCCAGCATGAGGACGCGCTTCCTCTGGATGTTTCCGGAAATATCAAATCTGTCTTTCAGTATGTCAAAGGCATAATTGAAGACTGCGCCATACGGCTTGCCGAGATAGGCCGGTTTTATCTTTATCCCATAGTCGGAGAGGATCGTGCAGATGAACCGTGCCTTGCCTCCTGCTCCTATTCCGAGTTCGCCATTCGGGCCGTTCGGCCAGTAACTGTCGGGATTAGGAACTATGAGGAAGCGGTCCGGATACTTTATGAAGAAGTTCATCGCCGCACTTATGTTCGACTGCCAGTTGTACGTGCCTTCTCCAATGATCACACCGGAGCATTCGCAGATCTTCCTGGTGTTCCGTTCAACCTTCAGGCCTGCCCTCTCCGCATAGTTTGGATTTCCGAGATCGCCCATGACAAAGAATTTCCTGCCTGTCAGCCCGTACTTTTCAGCGAACGGCTTCAATGCATCGCTGCACGAGACGATCTCATCCGGACGGATGTCGAGTCCGGCGCGCTTGAGCATCCAGCTCTTCTCCTCGGTGGAATGATTGCCGTCATTGGTCAGAAGAAAGAACGGAAAACCCGAGTCTTCCAGGCGTTTTATCAGGGTGGACGCTCCGGGCATGACCTTCCGGCCAGCGATAAGCGTGCCATCAATATCGAAAAGCAGCGCACGATATTCGCAGCTGTTCTTCTTCCACCATTCGAGAAAAGTATTATTCAATATTTTCATATGATTTTTTACCCGTAGGAAATATCACTTCTCAATCCCGACCCTCGCCATCACACCCTTCTTATAATAATGCTTCACTTCTTTCATTTCAGTTGCCAGGTCGGCGGCCTTTATGAGTCTAGGGTCGGCATTCCTGCCGGTGAGGACGAGTTCGACTGCGCCCGGCTTTGATTTTA
This sequence comes from Victivallales bacterium, assembly GCA_049297395.1. GTDB lineage: Bacteria > Verrucomicrobiota > Lentisphaeria > Victivallales > GWF2-50-93 > GWF2-50-93. The sequence goes on from JBAQUG010000455.1 coordinate 53,423, forward strand.
TTATCCCGAGGACGTCCTCAACTGAAACCAAGCCATACTTGGTGGCTGTCATGATCTCGTCGAGGATCACGACGTCGTAATCGCCGGAAGAGACAGCAGCCCTGATCTCATCAAAGCCTTTTTTTGCGAATTCAATATCCTTTTCATCGGGCGTTTTCCCGATGAAGCAGCTTCTGCCGAACTGTTTCACCCTGATATTTGCGAATTTCGCAAGGCTTACGTGCTCGCTTGACTTGACGCCTTTCGCGAACTGGCCGAAGTAAACTTGAAGGCCCGAACCGGCGGCGCGGACAGCCAGGCCGATCGCAGCAGTGGTCTTGCCCTTGCCGTTCCCGGTATAAATTTGGACATAGCCTTTTTTAAGTTTCATGGTGGATTGTCTCGGTTGAGTTGACAGGAATTCCATTTAAACGGCTCATGAAAGATAATCTGGAAACGTTGAAGAATCAAGGATGGCTCATCTTTTCACTTCCCATTTCCCCTTCTTCAGATCTTCGGAAAGCTTTCCGAAGAGGTCCTTGTACTCAGCGCTGTTCGGGAAAAGAATGCAGGCCTTGCGCATGTTCTCAAGTGCTTCCTGTTTCTTCCCCTGCATAATCTGGGCTGTGGCGAGATGATGGTAGAAGCTTGAGCGCTCTGGGGAAAGCGCCAGGGCGTTTGCATAGAATATTTCGGTCATCGTCCAGTTCCTTGAAGCCTGGGTATAGTTCCCAGCTGTCGCCCAGGGGAACGGTGAGTATGGGATTTCGCCGACGGCGTTTTTAAGGGCCGCCTCAATTTGCGACTGGGTGGCAGGTTCATGGCTGCCCTGGGTGGAGATGCTGGGTTCGCAGAGCTGGATAAGCTCCCACATGTAGAATTCACCGCTGAGTCTTTTTGCACTAATGCACAGCGTGGATGCGGCGAGCAGGCATGCTGCGGTTTTTAAGACAATGCTGAACATCCTGCGGCGGGCTGGCGAAAGATCAATTGTGGAATCTGTGTCATCGGGTTTTAAAAGCATTATCATCAGCAGCGCGGTCGCTACTGTTCCGGGAACCTGGATGTTTATATCTGATAGTGAATGAAGTGTCCAGGCTGTCCATCCCAGTATCAAGGCGAAGTTCAAGGCGAAATCAGGCAAAGCCGTTTTCTTTTTCGTTTTGAGCAATATCAGGATCAAGGGGAATAGGATTGCGGCAAGTGACGCGGACAATCCAACTATTCCCGCCTGGGATGCAAAGTCAAGTATGAAGTTATGGGAGGTGTGCGGAGCTTCTGTGCCAGGGAAGCTTTTCAACATGGTGTACTTATGGAAGAAGTCGCCCCAGCCAGTTCCCAGGAGGATGTTCTCCTTGAATATTTTCAGGGCAACTGAGAAATAATCCAGCCGGACCCTCATCGAATCGAGATGGCGCCCCGCATTTATGAAATAAAGCCCTGCGGATGTGGCGGCAATAACGGAGATGGCGCAGGCAATCCTGATTTTCAAATTGAATGGGAAAATTGCAGCGCTCACTGCTATTGCAAGTCCGAACGCGAGGACCGCGCCACGGCTTCCGGTGAAATAAAGTATTGTGAACATGAGCACCGCGCAGAGGAGGCACAGGGCAAATGATATCCGCCTTGTATGTTTTTCCGGAAATTTGAAGAGCGTGACCAGTACGGCTGCGGCCCATGCGGTTGCAAGCAGGACGAATCCAAGCTGGCCGCAGTACCCGGCCAGACTCAGGAATACGATTGTCACAGACATGGCAATTACAGATTTCAGGACTGTTGCGCTTTTCCAAATCATCAGGATGCACAGGGGGATTGTGAGCACCAGGTGTGCCGCAAGGCTGTTGCAGATGGTGAATGGGGAATATACCCTTGTCTGGCCCAGCCTGTTCTGGAGATTGGCCGTGGTCTTCAGTCCTGTCTTCAATTCCTGCTGGTAGACGTAGTCGAGTGTTTCCCTGAATCCCCAGAGCAGCTGCTGAAGTCCCATGAATGCTGAAAATACTGCCGAAAGGACTATGGCATTGATCAGCAGATCCTTCATGTCGGGTCTGGACTCAACAAGGAAGTATACCGCCAGGCAGAAGGAGGCGATTCCAAGGAGATGTGCAATCTCCAGTATTGGAAAATCCTTGGTGCTTGCATTTACATATCCAATAAGTGAAGCCAATGCGAGGAAAACCCAGATCAGCGAGATTGCCAGTCTGAAATTAAGCCTTGGGCCGGAAGCGAGCACTGCTGCAAGCAGCAGCAGCAACGCGGATATTGCAGGGAACATCAGCACGGGCCAGGTGAATATGAACCAGGTGATGAGGCTGTCAGGGAAGAAAATGACCTCCGGAACTCCGACTATTCCTCCGAACTTGAGAGGAAGCAGGAAGATGATGAATGCTGAAAGGATGCAGAGCCAGCCGGCGAGCCTGTGCCTCAGGACGGAAATGCTGCCGTTGTTCTCCGCAGCTGTTTTTCCGATTGGGTCGGGATTACTCATCATTGAGCTTTTTCAATTCGCGCTTTTGGTCGTCGTTGAGACCGTCAAATACGTCGCCCTGTTCCGGCGACAGCTTGTATTTGTCGAGATAGACTATCCTGACATCCTCCTTCGGGTATGTGGCTGTCTTTCCGGTCTCATCTATGTGGAGCGTGACTTTCTGGGTCAGCAGATTGCGGTCGATGACACGTCCTCTGCCTTCGGCGCATTCGCAGCATGCACCCCTGCGGGGCATGTCCCTGTCCAGCTCCTGATATCCTGCATGCTCGTATTTGAGGCAGCATTTGAGCCTGCCGCAGATGCCGGAGATGTTGTTGGGATTCAATGAAAGATCCTGCTCCTTGGCCATCCTGACATTTATAGATGCGAACGTGCGGAGGAACTTGCAGCAGCAGAGCTCAAGTCCGCAGACTCCGAATCCGCCTATGAGTGCGGTTTCATCCCTTACGCCTATCTGTCGCAGTTCAATCCTGGTGTTCAGGCCCTGGGATAGCTGTTTTACAAGCTCGCGGAAATCAACCCGCCCGTCGGATGTGAACTGGAAGGTCACCAGCTTCATGTCGAATGAATAATGGGCGTTCAGAAGCTTCATCGGGAGCTTCAGGTTCTGGATATACTGCATGGCGGTCCTGAACGCGGACTTGCTGCGCATCAGGTTTTCATTGGCCTTGCCCTGATCTATGACAGTCGCCTTGCGGTCGATGCAGGGGAGCTCCTCCTTGTCCTTGTCGTTGAGCTTGACCTTCTCGCCGAGGCACGTGATTATCTGTCCGTAGTCGAGGGTCTTGTCCTTGCGGACGACGACCCAGTCCTTCACCTTGAGGCTCATCGAGGGCGGGGCGCTCGCTACGTAAGTCGCGCCAGTTTCAAGCTTTATATCGTATAATGGATCCATTGGATTTTTTTTGTTAAATGATTATGGAAATAAAATCAAACGCTAACAATATCATCCAACGCGTAACTTTCAACACGGCGTGGGTGAAATAACTGCCGCTGTTTTGACCTTGCGCAGTTCCTGTCGGACTTTTACCGGGAGAATGTTCCGGCAATCCGGACTTTTGCTATAACCTTTCCTGGAATCAAAGCTTAAGATAGTCGACACCTGCGGTGTCCATAACCTGCACGGAATGCCCGGGCTCATGGGCGGACTGATTGCCATTGCGGTTGTCCCAGGTGTTGCAGTCGCCCAGCTGGCTGGCATTCTTTTCACAGTAGTGATTGCCCTTGCCTGCGGCCTCTGCGCAGGTGCGCTTATCAAAGCCACTGGAACGAAGAGCCTGGCATATGAGGACACCGATGAATTTGGAGCAGGTGAATCTGCTCTGGCTCTTGAAACCATAGAGATTGATGATAATGATAAAGATTAACAGGGGGGTGAAATCTTAAAGTTCCCTTGAATCTGAATATCCAATGGCCAACAAGGGATTTTCAATGTCCAAGTTAGTTTTCCGGCCTTCATCGGTTGGACATTGAGTGTTGGAGCTTGGATATTCAGGTATTGGATGATACCCCGAGATACCTATGGTCTCCGTGAGGAGTGCAGTCGATGCTTGCAAACAAACATAAGGCTCTGATAAAATCCCTCTACACGAGGCATGGCAGGAAAAAGCATGACCTCTGCGTCTGCGAGGGATTGAGATGCTGCCGCGAACTCCTGGCGCTGCGCCCGGAGCTTGTCAGCCTCCCGGTCTGCTCGGAGGACTTCGATGTCTCCTCGCTCGGCAATGTCACCTTCGAGAAGATTTCAAGAAGTGAATTCGATTCGCTTTCCGCCACAGTCATTCCGCAGGGATGCCTTATCGTCGTCCGGAAACCGGCGATGGCTGCGAACGATGTCCCGCCTGCCGATCCTTTCATCATGGCGCTTGACCGTGTGTCGGATCCGGGCAACCTTGGCACTATCATAAGGACGGTGCGGGCGGTAGGGCTGAAGGAACTGTGGCTGACAGAGGGAACCGCCGATCCTTTCAGCGACAAGGTGATCCGCTCGGCCCTGGCGTCCCAGTTTGCAGTGAGAATGCGTCTCTTTCCGGGGCTTGACGAGATGGTCTGCGAACTTCGCGGATTTGGATATGACAGGGTTTACAAGACTGATCCGGATGGCAAGGCCAGTTGCTTCGATGAGAAAAATCTTTTCCTTAAGTCTGCGCTTGTCTTTGGAAGCGAGGCCCATGGGGCAGGGGATGTCGAAGGCGCAATTCCGCTTGTGATCCCGATGCCGGGGAAGATCGAGTCCATCAATGTCGCACAGGCCGCGACCGTCATACTCTTTGAAGCTGTGAGGCGGGGGATTTTCAAGTAGGTACGGGCTTTAGCCTGTATCATCTTTCAAGAAAAAAGAAAACTATATGAAGATTTATCCTGACAACAGCATCGTCCTCGCTCCGCTTGCCGGCTTCACGGATCTTCCCTACAGAAGTTCCGCACGACGGCACGGCTGTCTTTTCGCATTCACTGAAATGATTGATGCAGGCTCGCTTGTTTTCGGGCATGGCAAGACTCTTTCAATGCTCAAGCGCGGTGAAAATGAGACCTGGCTCGGTGTCCAGATTGTCGGGTCGGAACATGAAATCCTGAAGAAAGCCGCCCGGATAATATGCCAGCATGATGTGAACATAATTGATTTCAACCTGGGATGTCCGGCAAGGAAAGTTATCAAGAAAGGCGAAGGGGCCGCTCTGGCTAGGAAGACGGAAGAGGCTATAAGGGCTTTTGAGATTATCGTGATGAACTCGCAGGTGCCTGTGACTGTCAAGACGAGGATCATCGACGAGGATGATCCTGAGCCAACCATTCATCTCGTGAAAAGACTTGTCGAGGCGGGTGCAGCCGCAGTGACTCTCCACGGAAGGGTGATGTCGAAAGTTTATTCTGGCGATGTAAAGTTCAATATCATCTCGGAAGTAAGGAAGAACGTGAAGACCCAACTCATAGCTAATGGAGGTATCTTCAGCTTTTCGACTTGTGAAACACTGCGGAACGAGACCGGATGCGGCTGTGTGATGATCGCCCGTGGTGCCATGGGCAATCCCTGGATTTTCGAGGAGATCAGGGATGGATCCGCCTTCAATCCGCCCACCCCTGATGATCTTGCCGACGAAATAGGAACGCATGTTGCTGGAATGGCCGAGCTCTGCGGAGAGGAGATAGGCGTGCGCATTTCGCGTAAACTCATGATTGATTATGTGAAAGGACGCGGTTATCCTGGCGAGCTCAGGAACTCAGTCTGCAAGATAAAAACCCTTCAGGAGATGAAGCCATTCCTTGATAATGTCAGGCTCGGCCCGACACCCAGATACAGCAAATGGATTGAGGCGAATCCTGACGCCCCGCGACGGCTGATGGTATGACGGCATTTTCAATTTATGATTTTCGACTGCCGATTTTTATTGATTTTTTAATTTTTGATTCAATTATTGCGGAGTCCAGATTGAAAATAAGCTTTCGGCAAGTATTTAAATTCAAATACAACTGTAGATGCTGTTTAAACGATAAGGATTAAAATAAATGTCAGTAAAATTCATCTCCTACGGGGCGAACAGGGAAGTTACCGGTTCAACGCATATGCTGGAAGTGGACGGCGTGAAACTGCTTGTCGACTGCGGGATGTTCCAGGGAAAGCGAGTTGTTGCAGAAGAGAAGAACAGGCAGTTCTTCTTTGATCCGGCAACTATAGAGACCGTAATTCTCACGCATGGCCACTGCGATCATTCCTGCCGCCTTCCATATCTTTCCGCCTGTGGATTCAAGGGGAATATTTACGCGACGCCGGCAACCCGCGATATCGCCGGGCTGATCATGTCCGATACCGCTCACATCCAGGAGAAGGATGCCGAATGGATGCGCAAGAAGAAGATTTACGGGGAGAAGGAGCCGTTCCAGCCGCTCTTCGGCATCAAGGATGTCCTCAAGGTTCTCGAGCAGTTCATAACAATAAGCTATCATCGGGACTTCTTCGCGTCGGACTCTGTGAAATGCAAGTTCTACAATGCCGGACATATCCTTGGTTCGGCAATGCCGATGATTGACGTCGGGCAGGGGCGCAAGATCGCCTTTACCGGAGACCTTGGAAGAAAAGGCACGCCGATAATCCATGATCCCGAACAGATCCCTTCGGCAGACTACCTTGTCTGCGAGGCCACCTACGGCAACAGGCTCCATGATCCCATAGAGGACGCCTGCAGGCAGCTATGCGAAGTCATCCGCGAGACCGTCGAACGCGGTGGAAAGATTATCATTCCTGCCTTCGCCGTCGAAAGGACCCAGGATCTCATATATTACCTGCACCAGCTTGTTGACGCCAGGAGGATCCCGAGAATCGATATCTATGTCGACAGTCCCATGGCATTCAACGCGACCAGTATTTTCAGGGTCCATCAGGAATGTTTCGATGACTCTGTCAGGGAGGAATTCCTTGTACAGGACAAGAATCCCTTTGGATTTGAGACTCTGCATTACATCACCAACGTAGCCGAATCCAAGCAGCTCAATGAGAAGGATGAGCCCTGCATCATCATTTCCAGCAGCGGCATGTGCGAAGCCGGAAGAATCCTGCATCATCTTAAGAACAACATCCAGGATCCACGCAATACCATACTCGTCGTAGGTTTCATGGCCGAGGACACCCTCGGAAGGAAGATTGCTGAAAGAGAGCCGGAGGTCAAGATTTTCGGACAGCTCTACAAGCTGAAGGCCAGGGTGAAGATCCTCAATACATTCAGCGCCCATGCCGACTATAATGACATTAAGCAGTTTGTCGGCAACATGGATCTCAACAGGCTCAGGAAGGTCTTCCTGGTACATGGCGAGGATGAGGAACTCGAAAAGATGAAGGGCCATCTCCTCGGAATCGGAGTCAAGGAGGTCGAGATCGTCGAGACCGCCAAGGAATACCAGCTTTTCGACTGATTAATAATATGTATATGATGGGCGCTTACAGGTCTTTCGAATCACCCTCTCCTGGCGTTTCATCTTCCAGCATGATTGCAGGAGGCTGCGGCTCATTCTCTCCTGTCACCTGCCGGAAAAGCTTGTATGCGGCGCAGATTGAGATTGGAGCGGTAACCAGTACTCCGACGATGCAGAAAAGTATTCCAAGAGCTGCGAAGAGCATGAAAACAAGATTCCAGAGTATTAAGACGGGATTGCTCTTCAAGGTTTCCACGGCCTTTGCCAGGGCGCTGAATCCGATTGTTTCACCTTTGGCTAGGAAGTAGATCGTCAGACAGGGCAGAGGTGCGAGCAGTATGCCTGGGATGATGCAGCATATGCATCCGGCAATGAATATCAGGCTTGCCACCGCATAATTGGCTACGCTCGGAGTGAGTACGTCGACGCCCAGCAGGATATCCAGTGGTTCGGCTTTTCCACCGTCATATTCCTTTTTCATCCCCCTGAAATAACCTACAAGGAACGGCGCAAGGAAGAATCCAAGGACAATGCCGGTAATTACCGAAATTATGTATTCTGGTAATATGGCGGAGCGCTGGCTTATGCCAAGAATGCTCTGGAGAACTACGAGATTGAAGATAAAGCCGAAACCCTGTGCAATAAGCTTTATTGCTACGCCAATGCCCGCGAGTAGAAAGAATCCGAGAATGTAGAATAACGGATTATCCTTGACCTTCTCGAATCCGTAGCTGAAACAGCTCCTGATGTCAGGTTTCATAGGTATTCCCCTTTGGAATTGATTTAGATTGGGATTAAAGGATGTTCCGGATAATCACGAATGCGTTTTATAATCCAGTTCCCTTCCTACATATATATTACCGCAGGAGAGCTTAAAAACAAACGTATTAATTGCCGTGCAGGCTGTTCTCGGAAGTTACCTTATGTCGAGAGGTCCTCAGGCAGGCTGATTTCAAACTCCGGTTCTGAATTCTCAGGGAAGAGTTCGGCGTTGATGTTCTGGATTCCTAGTTCAAGCTCGGTCATGAAGACAAGGAGTTCCTTCTCCATGTCTGCTGGAAGATTTCATCCACCAGTGCATGCTGTCCGGGAAGGAGCCTGTGCAGATATGAATAAAGCTGTTTCCTATATCGCCCATACAATGCCTCGAATGCTGATAGTCCGCCGTCTAGAAAACTGTCGATCAATTCCGAATCGGACAATTCTCTTTTCGGATCCTGTTCCATATTAGACAACGCATTGGGCATTAATATTATTGTGCATGATCAGTATTTTTCCCACCACTTCCTGGACACGTTCGAATCGAAGTCCTGCCAGTCCTTCTCGGCGACAATCGAGTCGGTACCCCAGACTTCAATGTGGTAGGCGAGCAAATTGCGGCTCTTGACGCCTTTCAGCTCAAATTTGACTTTCTCGTCGCCCATGTTCTTGAGCTCGGATTTCAAATTACGGTCTCTTTCGCCCTCATCGATTATCTTCCTGTCGAATCCGTTGACTTTCTCCTTTATGGCAGCTTCGTCATATCCCTTGCCCTTGGGTTTTGCGGCATCAGGGAAGCAGAATCTGAGAACTTCCCTTTCCCCTGAATCATTGTTCGGAGGGACAAGCACATAAATATATACATACGGGGCCTTTATCTTTTTGATTTCAGGATTCAACCTCGTCAGGGAATATTCAACTTCAATGGTCGCCGTCTTTTCAGTCGCCGCTGAGTTCCTGGAACCTGAACCAGCTACCCTCTCAGTGCCCTTGTCCGGAGCTTTCACGTTCGCAATTGTAACCTTGTAGTCGCTGAATTCTCCAGGCAGCGATTTGTCCCCTCCGGCTGAGCTTGCGTCGGTCTGGGAATATGAAGCTATGCTGCTGAGGGGGAAGGAACGCCTTTTCTTGTCCTTTTCTATAACTATCGAACCGTCCTTGATGGATATGATTTCAGCATTCGATATCGTCGTCGTGCTTCCATCCTTCTCCTTGAATGTGATCGTGCTGGCCACCGCCCCTTGGGAAATGGCAAGCGATAAGACGCATATTATTGCAAGTGTGTACAGGGTATTCATATGTCCTCCTTTAGATTTTCCTTTTCCATATAATACGCAGGAGAGCCTCAGTTATTATGGAATACCTGTAATCTACACGGGGATGTACAAAATAAAAGGGATACCGGAAGAACCCGGTATCCCTTTTGAAATCTCTGGGTAGTTTCTTACTCTACAGCCTTGGTCTTTGGAATTCCAAGGACCTTGTCCCCGGGTTTCCAGCGTCCGCCCTTGGTCAGGATGTCAATGCGCTCGAATCTCTTGAGCACATTCCTCTTTGCTCTTATCTTACCTGTGCTTTTCAGGCTTGAATGTCTTCCGCCCATGTTCTTACTCCTCAAGTTAACGTGATTATCCGTGAAGCCTCATAATATTGAACGAAATTCCATTTAGTCAAATATAAATTTGTAAAAATCCTCTTATACGGCTTGTCTATCCCTGCATAGAGCTTATTTTCTGCTTTTGCTCCGAACAGTTTCTCAGGGGGTGTCTTGATAAAAATTCATGCAATCCTATTGGTTTTATGTTTTTCAGCCCTGTCTGCTTCTGCGGACGATCTGAAAAAAATAACCATTCTCCAGACTTCCGACATCCATTCCCGGACCGGAACCGATTCACTTCCAGGCATCCGCCAGCTTGCCTCTGCCTTGAACTATGCCAGAAACAATGCCGGCGGATCTGGAAAATGCCTCCTTGTCGACTGCGGTGACATCCTCCAGGGCTCCTTTGCAGGAAGTGCTTCCCGCGGTGCCGTCGGCCTCGGCTTCCTCAATGAGCTCAAATACGATGTCTGGATACCGGGAAACCATGACTTTGATTTCGGGACGGCCCGGTTCCTTGATATAATGAAACAGTGTTCGCCGGCCATCGTCGCCGCCAACCTCTATTTTGATGGCAAAAGACTAGCCTGCCCATGGAAAGTAATTGAAAAGAACGGTGTCAGGATTGCCATAATAGGCATGACTTCTCCTTCCCTTGACAAGTGGCACTGGGGCAAAAACTCTTCCGGCATTTATTCCAGCCTCTTCAGCGGCCCGCTCGATGAGATAATCCCCAAGGTCATGGAATCGAAATGCGATATTATCATCCTCGCAGTACACCAGGGCTTATTCCAGACCGACAAAAGCGAATTGAATCTGAACAGGATTGCGGAGATGTATCCGCAGATCGATCTCGTACTCGGTGCCCATACC
>JBAQUG010000456.1:0-11010 GCA_049297395.1 Victivallales bacterium
GCATATGATCTGGTCGGGGTTGAGTATCTCAACCGTGCCGTCGGTGATTATGTCGGAGGCCGTGACTATTCCTGGCTTGTCCTTCTTGATTTCAAGCGTCTTCGGAAGATCTCCTGAGCAGTTTATACGAATCCTCTTGAGGTTGAGGACAATATCGGTCACGTCCTCGATTACGTTGGGAAGAGTCGTGAACTCATGTGATGCTCCATCGATTCTGATCGCGGAAATTGCGGCTCCTTCCAATGAGGAGAGCAGTATCCTACGGATCGAGTTACCGATACTCTGGGCAAAACCCCTCTGAAGAGGAGCTGCTATAAATTTCCCATAAATCGGAGTGGACGATGATTCTTCCAATTCCACTGAACGAGGCATTGGGAAGGCGTTTAAAGCTGGCATTGATTTACCTCCAGGATTATTTCAAATACGTTATTGTTTATATTGTAAAATTGAGTTGATGAAAATCAAACACGGCGTCTCTTCGCGGGACGGCAGCCGTTGTGCGGGACAGGGGTGATATCCTGAAGCGCCAGGATTTCGATTCCGGCGGCCACGATTCCGCGGACTGCGGATTCACGGCCTGCGCCCGGGCCCTTTATCCTGACTTCGGCTTCCTTCATTCCAAGTGCCTGGGCCTTCTTGGCCGTTTCAGTTGCAACGAGCTGCGCGACATATGCCGTGCTTTTCTTTGAACCCTTGAAACCGGATCTTCCGGCGCTTCCCCAGCAGAGGACATTTCCATGGAGATCGGTGAAGGTCACCTTGGTATTATTGAAAGTTGAATGTACATATGCGATACCGGTAGGAACTATGCGCGTGATCTTCGCCTTTTTCTTGCCTTCATCGGCGGCGGCTTCGACAGGGGCGCCTTCAGCGCCAGTTGCAGGAGCGGCCTGTGCGGCGTCCTTGTTCTTCGGGTTCTCGGTATTTTCAGTTTTCTTATCTGGTTTATCTGTCTTCTTGACTTTTTCTTTTATCTCTTTGGATTTTGATTCGTCAGCCATAATCTACCTTTCGTGATTGTAATCAAGCATTATTTTTTCTTGGGAGCCGCTGCGGCCGGAGCGGCCGCTTTTCCTGCAGGTGCGCCTGCTTTCGGGGCTGCTGCTCCGCCTTTGGGGGCCGCTGCCGGGGCTGCTGCTTCGCCGCCCTTGGTGTCGGACGCGACAATCCTTCTCTGTGTCTTGTCGCGGATCGCTCCGACGGTCTGTCTCTTGCCTTTCCTCGTTCTGGCGTTGGTCTTGGTCCTCTGGCCTCTTACAGGAAGTCCCCTACGGTGCCTGTGTCCACGATATGTACCTATGGCGACGAGCCGTCTGATGTCGCCTGCGATCAACCTGCGGAGATCCCCTTCTACGACGTAGTCGTTCTGGAGGATAGTGGTGATCTTAGCGATATGCTCATCGCTGAGCTTGTCGGCCCTTGTTCCAAGAGGAATATTGGCCTTTTTGATGATCTCAAGAGCTCTTGAACGGCCTATTCCAAAGATATAGGGCAGTGAGAACTCAATACGTTTCTTAGCAGGTATATCAACACCAAGAATCCTAGGCATAAAAAATCCCTTTCTTAAAGGTATCAACCTTGTCTTTGTTTATGACGGGCATTGCGCGAACACTGCACTCTGACCACGCCTTTTCTTTTAATTATCTGACAATACTCGCAACGACGCTTTACTGATGCTCTTACCTTCATTTGCAAAGTCTCCCTAGGGCTGCCGGAAGCCGGTATTTCACGCACATTTTTCCGGAAAAGCCAAATTAAGTGAAAAATTTAAGAAAAATTTAATAGAGCCGTGAAAAATAGGTGCTTTTGTCTGATAGTCAAGCTGGGTTCAGAAATATTTATTAAAAAAAATCAGGGGGTCAGTTTTCAGGAGGCATAACGTCAAAATTGGACCGGTTCTGGGTCGCAATCCAGTTGTCAATGAAAGGCTTGAGAAGGAAATCTTCAAGATCCTGATCAATTTCAATCTTTGCATTGCAGTAAGGGCAGCACGAGAAATGCTCTATGTCGTCCCGGAAGAGCATTTCGAAGCACTTCGGACACGTCAGCATCCTGTCCGATGAGTTCCTCAGATTCTTGAATTCATATTTTTTTGCCGAATTCATGTCTTTTTCCCTTACTCAATATTGTATATTATATGAAATAATTGGATAAACTCAATACCTAAATGCACACATCTAGATAAAAAATTAAGCTTTTTTTGTGCCAATTTCAAGGTAACTAGGATCCGATACTATGGTAATCCCTCAGCCTTTCCTGGGGCGATCACAGGACTTCTTCCTGGAACGCCACCAACCTGGTGGCATCTGTTCAACCGAGCCGGCAAGTTGCCTGCGTTCCGTTCATGCAAGCAGGAAAGAGCCATTACGGTACTTTGGCATGGTCTGCAAATCAAATTAATTTTTCCCTTACCGGTTTCTTTCGTTGAAAACACAGGTGGAACTAATATATTATTTTTTCATTGGGGAAATTAAAATTTTGGCGGTGAAAAAATAATCACGTGATAAAAAAAGAACAACTGGAAAAATGGACGGTTGAGAATTCAACCGACCTCTACGGCATACGCAACTGGGGTGCCGGATACTTCAGCATATCTGAAAAAGGAGAGGTCGTAATAACCCCGATGGGTTCGGGCAAGCCTCCGACAATAAGCATTCCCGAAGTGATAAACGGGCTCAAGGCAAGGGGGATGGACGTGCCGGTGCTCCTGAGGCTTGGAAACATCCTCGACTCGCAGATCACGATTCTCCATGAGACATTCAGGGCGGCAATCGCCAAATTCGAATACAAGGGCGCCTTCAAAGGGGTATATCCCATCAAGGTGAACCAGCAGCAGCAGGTCATCGAGGAAGTCACGAAATTCGGTTCGAGATACCATCACGGTCTCGAGGCCGGCAGCAAGGCCGAACTTCTGGTGGCCATATCGACTTTAAAGGACAGTGAAGCGTGCCTGATCTGCAACGGATACAAGGATGAGGAGTTCGTGGATCTCGGTCTTTATGCCCGGAAAATGGGGCTGAACTGCTTTTTCGTCCTCGAGATGCCCAGCGAACTTCCGCTCATCCTTGAACGCGCCGCCAAGCTCAATGTGAAACCCCTCATAGGGATCAGGATAAAACTTTCATCCCGCGCCGGCGGTCACTGGACGGAATCCGGAGGAGACAGGAGCGTTTTCGGACTGAACACAAGCGAACTGGTGGATGTAATAGACGTGCTCCGCGAAAAGAACATGCTTGACTGCCTGCAGCTGCTCCATTATCACCTCGGGTCGCAGATATCCAACATCCGCGACATTCGCGCGGCGATCGTCGAGGCATGCAGGATCTATTCAGGTCTCGTAGAGGAAGGTGCGAAGATGGGCTTCCTGGATCTCGGAGGAGGGCTTGCAGTCGACTATGACGGTTCGCACACCAATTTCCCCAGCAGCAGGAACTATACGCTCGAGGAATATTGCGCGGATATCATTGAAATGATAATGACGACCCTCAACGAGAAGAACATTCCGCACCCGGACATAATAACGGAGTCCGGCAGGGCGACTGTCGCATACTATTCCGTTCTTATCTTCAATATTCTGGATGTGAGCAAGTGCGAGGCCGTAGCTCTTCCTGAAAAGCTTCCGAACAACGCGCACGAAATGATCCATAACCTCATGGAAGTCGCAAAAGCCCTGAATTCAAAGAATATCCAGGAGTGCTACAATGACGCCGTCTACTACAGGGATGAAATCAGGCAGCTGTTCAAGAACGGCGACATCTCTCTCAGGGAAAGGGCATTGTCCGAGAGGATTTTCTGGAATGTCGTCGTGAATATCGCCAAGGACATAGGAAAGCTCAAGTATGTTCCGGACGAATTCGACGGGATAGAGGCGGCCCTCGCCGATATCTATTATGGGAATTTCAGCGTATTCCAGTCGCTTCCCGATTCCTGGGCGATCAACCATCTGTTCCCGATAATGCCGATACACAGGCTCGACGAGGCTCCACAGCGCGAGGCCATCATCGCCGACATCACGTGCGACTGCGATGGAAAAATAGACAAGTTTATTGATCTGCACGATGTGAGGAAAGCCCTGCCTCTGCATGAGATGAAGCCGGACGAGGAGTATTATCTGGGAGTTTTCCTTGTCGGCGCCTACCAGGAGACCCTTGGAGACCTCCACAATCTTCTCGGCGACACAAATGTCGTCAGCATACGGGTGAATGAAGCTGGCGGATATGAACTTGTCCGCGAGATTGAAGGCGACTCCGTGGCCGATGTCCTTTCCTATGTTGAATACGATCCGAAGTCCATATTGGCGCAGTTCAGGGATAATGCAGAGGATGCGGTGCAGTCCGGGAAAATCACTCCCGAGGAACGCAAGGTCATCATGGACGCATTTGAGAACGGACTCCGCGGATATACGTATTTTGAAAGATAAAATTTTCCGCCCGGAAAATTTTTAAAAGGAGCATGAATGAGTGCGCCAAGCAAAAATCTCTTCGTCTTCCCTCTATTTTCAGCAGCAACACAATCCTCCAGCACGGAATGAAATTCCCTGTCTGGGGATTGTCAGCATCTGGAGAGACAAGGGGGGAGCTACGCCGCAGATGACAACAGACGCGGGCAAGACGAAGTGATGGGAGTGAGCATCCATGCACAATGTTAATAAGGAATGGATATGAAACCGTTATTTTATATTACGCTATTATTCTTGTCGCTGTCAGCTATGTCAAGCCCATTTGATTATGAGGTAAAGAGAGAGCTGTTTCCCTTGGCAGAACCTATTTATGTATGCAAGTCTACGGATAATTATAGAACAGAAAGCTGGTCTTTGGTCATAGCGCATAAGAATGCTGTTTCAGGGGAAACATTTATTCTTGCAGAATTAGTAAAAGAACTGAAAAATATATCCCTGATACAAGACGGTAAGAACTTTGTTATTATCGGCAGAGGATTGCCTTCAGACAATTATCTTAAAACACAAGGCTCTGATATAGTTTTTCATTTAAATAAATTCCTCTTTGAATTTATTTAAATGAAAAACTATAGCTGTTGGAGATTTAATTTCTTATATTTGCCAGCTTTCTAAAATGGATTGTATAATTGCAGGAAGTACAGTTTATATGAAGCAGAATCCTGAACCTACCCCACAGCCTGCCCCAAAGGACGGGAAGTAAGGGCGTGGGTGAGGGGGCGTGATAAAATTCGACCTGAAGGAGAGTGTCCACAGCAAGAAGGAACCGACTGAACTGATGTTTAGGCGTCCATGTTTTTTACCGTGATCGTATAGGAAATTGTATTTGGGATCGCTGGCAACTTGCCGGCATTCTTTTTCTTTTCCACTTCCTTCGCCAAACATTATGCCACCAAGTTGGTGGCGTTCCATAAAAGCTCCGGTGTAGCCGGTTAATTTCAAAGCCGCTTTGTCATGAAAAAACTGTTGATTTCGCATTTTATTAGATATAAATATTCGCTGAACGAACATAGTTCAGTGAATATTTACTTTTGATCTCCGGTAATATTTCTCGACGACTTTCTTCTTTTTGGGATCCCATACGATGAGGGGCCTTCCAGTGCGACGGCATTCCTCCTTCAGCTTGTTCACGGCATCAGTCAGCGCCTTGAGTGCGTACTTTCCGGGATCGGAATAATCAATTGGCTCTGATTTGGCTGTATTTTTCATGGTTTATTATTTTCCTCCTTCTGTTTGCTTCTTCAAAGACGAGTATTGGAGTTTCCTGTGAGTTGTCGAAAAACTTAAGAGAGTCAATGATCGGCAGGTAAATGTTGAACAGGTTTGACAGAGTCCTGTCAAACCTGCGAAGCACGTCCTTGGAAGGGACATCGTGTCCTCCATTCTCAACGCGCTGTTTTATTCTCCTTATTGCCATGTCCGGGGTTGGTATCCATAGGTAGAACATGTGAAGCTGGTAGCCTCTGGTTTTTAGATCTGAAAAAACATTGAAATAGGTCCTGCCTGAAAGGGTAGTTTCAATGGAGAAGCTGCGTCCTGAAAGGGAGTTCTCATATATCTGCTGGAGGACGATGCGTCCTGAAGAGATAACCGCGTTTTCCGGCTTGAAAGGTGAAATCCCCGAAGCGATAAGATCGGGGTTGATGAAATTCGTGCAGCCTGCATAATTCGGAAGGAACTCCCTGGCGAACGTCGTTTTTCCCGACCCGTTTGAGCCTGCTATTATGAAGCAATCCGGCTTTCCTGCGGCCGCATATGGAGATGCTCCTTCGCAGACCCCCAGTCTTTTCCGTGGAACCGGCATCCTGTATTTCAGGCTGTCCCTCCGCAAATTGCTGAAGAAGACCGGCAGTCTGACTGAAAGGTTCTTGTCGGACATTATATCCATGGGTATGACGCCTTTGGCGGCCATTGCAAGGTCGAAGAACAGCATCCATCCGCCTGAAGATTTCTCAAGGCCGAGGTAGTCGGCATATCTTTCCAGGATTGCCTGACTTTTCGGCGGGCCAATCAGACCGCGTTCCATCCTGCTTATGTTTGCTGGATCAGCTCCTGATTTCCTGCAGAACTCCCTGAGGGAAATCTGTTTCCTTGAGCGGAGATCCTTGAAATATTCATGAAATGATTGTTTGTTTTCCATGGTGTTGTAAATAATATACAACACCTCTTGAGGAATTCAAATTGTCCCGATAATTTACTTTTGACAGGAATATGCTAGCTTCTAGATTAGATTATTCACCACGAAGGACACGAAGGCAAATGGAAAAACAAGGCAAATTTAAAAGAAAGAAGCTGCTGATTGTTCTTGCGATTGTTCTGTTCATTGCGGTTGCCTATTTCTCCTGGTTCTTTATCCTCGAACACAAGATCCATTCAAAGGCCTGCGAAATTCGCAATTCCGGATATCCCGCAAGTCCGGAAGAGCTGGAAGAATGGTACATTGAACCTCCGGTTGGGCAGAACGCAGCCTTTCTCTATCTCGAATCATTCAAGAAATTCAAAAACAGGCCGAAAAATGTCGATGAAAAGGACATGATGGTGTTCGGTTCTGCGGAAATTCCGCCGGCAGGAACCGCCATTTCCGAAGCCCTGCTGGAAAACGCAAAGGATTTCCTTCTTGCAAATACGGAGGCGCTCGAACTCCTTCACAAGGCTGCGGCCTTGGGTTCATGCAGGTTTCCAGTGGAAATAAAGGATCCGGAACGCAATCTTGCATACCTTTCAAATCTGCGTCAGACGGCAAAGCTGCAGCAGCTGGAGGCCGTGGTGTATGCGGAGGAAGGGGAGAAGACAAAGGCATTTGAAGCGCTCATGGATTCCTGCAGGATAGCTTCAGCTCTGGAGAACGAGCCTCTCCTTGATACTTTCATTGTCCAGATGGCGTTGGAACACATGGCACTGGACAGCATAGGAAGAATTGTCGCAGGCGGGGGGCTGGATGAGAAACAGTTGAAGCTTCTCGGTGAGGAAATAGTGAGGTTTGAGAGCATGAAATCCCTTGAACGGGCCTATGCCGGTGAAAGGAGCCTTGTCCTTTCGGAATATTATCTTGAGGAGTTCATGGAATATGCCGTATACGATTTTCCAGGATTTGTCAGGAAGAGCCCTTTCATGAAGAAGACCGTATTCTTTCTTTTTGATGTTACATGCCTGAGGTCAGTGAACAATCTTTCCTGTATTGGATTGCTATCCGAACTGGTTGATCTAACAAAGGGAAAACCTGAAGACCTCATGACAAAGATGAACAGGATCGATTACAGGATAACACACCTCCCACCATATCTTTTCGCCGTCAAGATCTACATGCCGCACCTCTGTTCGATAGCCGACAAGAATATCCTCCTGGTCTCACGGGCGAAGGTTGTCCGCCTTGCAGCGGCGGTGGAATGCTACCGGGTGAAGAACGGAAAACTGCCTGAGAATCCGGCATTGCTGGTACCGGAATACATTGCATCCATTCCTGTTGATCCTATCGATGGGAAACCTGTCCGTTATAAGAAGACCGAAAAAGGTTTTATTGTCTACAGCACCGGATCTGACGGTGTGGATGACAATGGAAACCCCGGATCGAACATGGGATTCTCCAAAGGAGAGGATTTCTCGGTCAGGATTGAACGTTGATCCAATTGCAAAACAGTATGTTGGGCTTTAGTGCTGCATTGACTCATCGCCTTGATTCTTCTCCATCTGCGGACTATTATTCACGATTATGAAAATCAAATTAAATTTCTATAAGCCGGTGATTCTTTCTTTTGTCCTGCTTTTTCTTGCCGGAGGCTGCGAGTACGCCGAAGAATACACTATCAATCCCGATGGATCCGGAAAAGTCGTTTTCGAGACGGTTTTCCAGAGGATGGAATTATTCGGCATGGAGATCAATGGCGTTAAAAGCAAGTCCGAGAAGATGCGTCCTGAACTGGAATTGAAAAAAGAGGTGTCTGATCTGCTGCAGTCCAGAGGAGTTGAGGCATGGAGCGGAGTGGAGGCGAAGGTACTTCCTGACGGGCGTATGTGGTTCAAGGGGACTGCCTATTTCAAGGATTACTCCCAGCTCGAGCTGAAATCTGCAGGGAAAGGTTCGTTCAGGATGAATTTCGCCAAAGGCCAGGATAAGACCTTGACCCTTGAGCAGGCAAAGAAGGATGGGCCGGAGGCCGATGGGAAAACATCATCCGCTGAGATGACAGAAGAGGAGATTTCAAAGAAAATCATACAGGCCAAGGTAAACTATCAGAAGATAAGGCCGCTTATAATGGGAATCCTGTGCTCTTATAAGTTCCAGATTACCTACCGCCTGCCGGGGGATGTGCTGGGATTTGAAAGTATGGATTACAATACTCAGGATGCGATACTGAGCTATACTTTCATAGGGCAGGATGTTTTCGAGGAGCTTGATAAAAAAGTCAAAGATGAAGAATGGTTGAGGAATAAATTGAATGTGGCTAAACTGAATCTGGGCCTGAACGGTGTTGATATTGAGAAACTGTTGGAATTTGCAGGAATGAAACCTCCCGCGCGAGTGGTGATGGCCCCTCCATTCAAGCCGCTGTTTGATTATAACGCGGAAGTTTCCAATGCGAAACTCGCATATCCCCAGCTGCTTGAGAAGTGGCGGATGCCGGACAAAGCGCCCCAGGCTGAAAATAAGGGCGTGCAAAATTCTTCGCAAACTCCTTCCGGACATTGACTTTCCAAGAAAATCTTTTAGTTTTATCAGTTACCTATAAAATTAGTTAAATCCATGGAACCTGTAAAAAACTGCATAAATGCATCTTCGCTGGAGTCCCTTGCACAACACGGGATAAGGAGGGTTTCTGTCGCAATCGGAGTTTTTGACGGAGTCCATCTTGGGCATCAGCAGCTCCTGAAGGAGTTGCTGAAGATTGCGAAGGAGACGGATTCGACTCCGGCAGTGCTCACATTCTATCCGCATCCGCGGCAGGTGCTCAATCCAGGGGAACCCCCGCTGCTGATCGTATCCCCGGAAAAGAAAATACAGATCATAAATGAGTTTGGAATAAGGACTGTCATCACTTTTCCGTTTACCAGGGAGTTCGCGAACGATGACGCCGAGACTTTCCTGCAGGACTGCCTGTATTCACCCGACGTCAAGCTCTGCGGGATCTGCGTAGGAAGGAAATGGCGTTTCGGATCCGGAGGGAAGGGCAACATACATACCCTCGACAAATTCGCGAAAAAAGAGGGTATCAGATTTTCCGCAGTAGAGGAGCTTCTGCTGGATGGGCATCCTGTCAGCAGCACCGCGATCAGGAGGGCCGTCATAGGAGGTCTTCTGGAAGCCGCCAACCTAATGCTTGGCAGGCCGTACAGTTTGACGGGAAAAGTCGAACATGGTGAAAACATAGCCACAAAAGTCCTTGACTGCCCGACCGCGAATCTTTCAGTTTCCCAGGGAATAATCCCTCCAAAGGGCGTCTATGCCGGCTATGCTGTTTATGGAGGCGCCAGATATCCTGCGGCCATTTCGGTGGGAACGGCCCCGACTTTCAGGCACAGGAACCCCGGCAATCTGCTTATCGAAGCGCATTTGATGGACGGATTCACTGAAAACATATATGGTAAGCTCCTGGAAATAGAATTTTTGAAGTATATAAGGGCTGAACTCTGTTTTTCATCGGTTGATACTTTGAAAGAGCAGATAAAAAGTGACATAGGGAAGATCAGGGAAATTTTGAAAAAGGAAAAGAAAAAATGAGCGATTCCAAGAAATATACGGTCATAGAGCTTGCCGAGGTCCTGAATGTGCCGCGCACGACCGTGACCGACTGGCTTGTAAGATATTCCTCCTATATCGACTATAAGATCCAGGGAAAGCGGAAAGTATATACCGACTCGTCCGTCAGCGTCCTCAAGGAGATCTCGGAATTGAGGAACAAGGGGCTTTCCTCGTTCGACATCGAGGAGGAGCTTGCAAAACGCCATCCGGTGCATGGGGAGGTTTCCGACAAGAACCAGCAGGAGGTCGACGGGTTTGAACCTGAAGAGTCAGACAGCACGAGTCTTGTCCTCAGGAAATCGATGACTGAAATGGGAGAGACGATAAAGAACACCCTGCTTGAGATGAACCGCAGGATACAGGAGATAGAGAAGATTAATGAGGCAAACGCTTCAAGGGCGAATCTCTGGTTCGCCGTCGTCATCATCCTTTTTTTCGCATTGATAGCCGCAGGGGCGTTCTTCTATCTGAAAATTGAGACGTCATATACCGACAACCAGAAAATCCTTCTTGAGAACAGGACATATCTCAACAACCTGAAGACCGCGCAGGAACAGATGGAGGCAAGCAGGAACGCCATCCGGGAAAAGGACGGGGAGATATTGAAGCTTGAATCGGGTCTAGAGAAGCAGGCGAAGGAACTGAAGGATTCCGAAGCGGTAAGGACATCGGAAATGCTCGACCTCAAGAATAAATTCGCAGAGGAGAAGCTGAATCTCCTGAAGGAGCTGGAGAATGCGAGACAGGACAGGGAGAAGCTAACCCAGCTGCAGAATGCCATACAGAAGCAGGCCGACGAGCAGGAGAAGCAGCTGAA
>JBAQUG010000457.1:0-5688 GCA_049297395.1 Victivallales bacterium
GCTCTTCTCTGCGAAGGCGGGTCATCCAACAATCCATTCACCCGACAAGTTTGATCAGGGGAGGATTGGATTCAGAGGCATGGCTCTTATGGAAGGCTTCACAGATTCTTTCGGATTTCTTCCAGTACTCGCTGCCGGGCTTCAGCAAAAGATCCTGGTCGACCGATCCAGTTATCGCATCAAGCACATCCCTGACATGCACCTTCTCCGGAGGAAGAGCGGGAAGATAGGTCACGGTTCCTTCATTGTTCTCACGGATCAGCTTCGAATGTATGAGGAACGGGATCACGTCCTCAAGGAAAGTTTCAGGAATCCCTATTTGAACCGACAGGTCCTCCCTGTCAGGTGGAAGATCCGCCCTTTCAAACCTCTCGTTTATCACAAGCACGCATGCGAGGGCGATCTTCTGCTTGTAGGACGGCGTCATCTCCGAGGCAAGGTGCCTGCACCTGAAAAGTTCAATGTTCTGCACGGCGAATGCGACGTGCGTTCCGAAAAGCACGATGAGCCAGCCGAAATAGAGCGCGATCAGCATGATCGGAATTACCGCCATTCCTCCGAAGAAAGTATGCATCTCAATGGCCTTTGAAACATAAATGATGCTCAGCTTGTTGTTCAGCTGCCAGAGCGTTCCGCCCACAACACCGCCTATCACGGCCGGATAGAATCTGACCTGGGTGTTCGGGACGACCTTGTAGAAGATCGCAAATCCTATCCAGAGGGTCAGATACGGCAGCAGCAGGGCCAGGACATATGTCGCCGAATGGTTGATCCCCTTCCATGACATGAAAACCTGGGTTCCTGTCAGGCCCATTGTAATGAACAGCACCAGCGGAAGCAATGTCAGGCACAGCCAGTATTGCAGGAACTGCTGCCAGATGGGCCGCCCCCTCTTGACATTCCAAATGTCGTTCATCGTAATTTCAATTGTCCTCAACATTGAATACGCGATGAAGATGAACGGGATTATTCCGAACAGTCCGAGCTTCCCCGCGTCCATCCTTATGAGGATGTCGGTAAGCTTGGTCACAGCAAACTCCTTGGCGGAGATCTTCAGCTTGTCACCGTCATCGCCTGCCGGCACGGCCTCAAGCTGCGGGGCCACGTTCTCCACGAAGCTGTCGATCGCCTTCGGGATGAATTCCTCGGCCTTGTCCCGCAGGAATCCCTTGGAGAAAGTGACGGCGATGATAAGGAGCGGGATAAGTCCGAGAACGCTTGTATAGCTGAGCGCGGCGGCCACCGACACGGTTTTTTTCTGGAGGAAGTCATGCCAGATTATGTGGCTCACCCGTATCGGGGCGATAAAAGGCCTGAGGGATGAAGGCATGGTGTCCTTTTCCATCCTCCAGATGTCGGTAAGGAAGAAATTCTTCAGTCTCCCCAGGAGATCCTTGTCTTTTCTCACCATTTCCGCTCCACGCGCAGTCTAAGGCGGACTGCGCCCGCAACCCAAACTCGAAATTCGAATATCGAAATTCGAAACAAATTGAAATTCGATGAAATATCAAATGCTTCAAACATTGTTTTGAGAATTAAAAATTTCATTGCTTCGAGCTTGTTTCGTATTTCGTACTTCGAGTTTTGAATTTATATACGTTTAAACCATATGGAGGTGAAACAAAACCACTAAAATAATTCCGGAACGACAAGCCCGAACGCCACCGCCAGCTCCACGCTTTCGCAGCAGGCGCCAAGGATGTCCCCCGTAACTCCCCCAAGAAGGCGGTCGGCCTTTATCTTCCAATACATGACGACTATGCCTGACAAAACCAGGACGAGCACCAGATTCTTCACGGGAATAAGGAACCCGAAAGGCAGGAGCCAGAGGATGCCGATCACAATTGACAGCACAGGCACCTTCCCGATGATCACCGCGCCAGTCCCTTTTTCACGGGGATATTTGCCTATGGCCGCCAGTACGAGCATTGCGAATCTCGCAATTACGGGTATTGCGGAAAGGAATGCAAGGACTCCGAGCACCATGCAGGTCCTGAATAGATTCATGTGCTGCTGGAGGCTGTCCCTGTAGAAAATTACAAATCTTTCCATGACAAGCAGCTCCGCACCGAAAATCACGAAAAATATCATCAGGAGCTTTCCTGAAATCAGAAAAACCATATAAGCCACCGCCGCCGCTCCAGGATGGGGATCCTTCATGATTTTCAGCTTGGCCTCCCTGGTGGCCGCCGTAGAAGTGAAAGCGTCGCATGCGTCGCAGAAACCGTCGAGGTGGAACATCCCCGTCATCCATGCCATTCCAGCCACAAACAGGAAATCTCCGATTGCAATGATCGCGTAGTTGGCATTCGCGTTGGTGCAGAAATAGGCCATTATCATGAAAGGCAGGGCCGCGATAACCGCAAGGATATATCCGCATAGCGGGAAAAAACCCGAGCTCCTGCCCCATTCAACATCATCCGCCGCTCCGGTCCTGACAGGTATCCTGGTCAGGAGTGAAAGCGACAGGAGAAACGGTTTTATCAAGTATTTATACAAGACAGTCTCCAGCATTTTTCAGGGAAACACAGTTGCGTGAAATAAAGGGAAATACGATATTTCGTGAAACGGATTTTACAATATCTGAATTGCTTTCATGTGTGAAGCATGGATTACCAATGAAAGAGAAAGACAGAAAACAAGCTGGTGGCGGCTCTCGGATTTGAACCGAGGACCTGCGGATTATGATTCCGACGCTCTAACCAACTGAGCTAAGCCGCCAATTCGACATCTAAAATATACGAAAAGCCATTTCTTGCAAGTAAAAACCATTTCTTTGTTTTCTTATCAAAAGCCAACAAAAAAATGGCGGGAGCGACGGGGCTCGAAACTGTTTGGCTCAAAACCAGGATTTGACGAATGAAGGACAAGACTTGTCATCCAAGGGTCAGGACACGTCGCAACCTCTTCAAAATGAAAATAGTGCAAATAGTTCAAATGTCAAGATAGGGTCAGAAGATAACCAAGGCAAAACACCTTTGGGACACCCCAAAACCACATTTGGAACACAACAGGAGCATAACAGGAGCATAACGGAAATGCCCGAAAATCAGGATTTAAAAAAGGTGTTTGATGCTTGGAAAAACCTGCCAGAAGCCATGAAGCAGGGAATACTGGCAATGATTGCAGCGGCGGTCAAGAAATAGGCAATCCCGTCTGTAAAACCGCCTGTAATCACCTCTAAGAGCGAAGGTCTTACGCCTGTATTTCCGTCTGTAAAAGGAATATCGGAATTGAAACTTGTTGAGGTCAATATTCTTTTGTCCTTGGCATGATTGCGGCACAAATCCTTGCAGATGTTGAAATTCTCATACAGGATGAACTCAGAAATTCAGCAGCCACAAAGGCAGGGGAATTACAGGATGATTTTCAATTTTACCGGCGGTCTTCTGCTTTGAAAGAATCACTCCTCCGGGATATTTCAGAAGCTGTCCGAGTTCGGAGGCTCTGAGCTGGCTTGTCCATTTCACTTCGACAGGATGCATCTTTCCGTTCTTGATGTAGGCCAAATCGACCTCTTTTTCGGCTTTGATGTAGAAACACCCGTACTTGCGACGGCAGAGGGCAATGGCTATTCCTTCAACCAAATTCCCGGCTTTTTCGCTATTGGCAACAAAAGGAAGAACGGATTCCTCGTACGGCTTTTTAACCGATTCAATCCATGCTCTTGCACTGTGCATGATAAATGGATCCGTGAAAAATACTTTTCTTGCCTTTTTAGGAGCTGCGCAGAGTTTGTGCTCCATGATTGCATGATTTACGAAAACGACCTCCATGTCGCATAGAAGATCGATATAGTCCGAAACCGTCACATGGTGATCTATGCTTGTCATAGAGGCAATTGAATGCCAGGTGGTCTGGCTGCCGTACTGTTTTACCAGCGCTGACAATATTTCATGGAGGAGATTTTCCTTCTTGCCCCTCTTGAGCATATCGCCCCTGATCCAGTCTGAATATGTGGAGAATGTTGCTGGCTGAATCCTACCGTTCGAAGCAATATCGTTTATTGCGGTCATATATCCGCCATGAACCATGTAATTTTCAAACTCAGAGAAGAGGATATCCATCTTTTTAGCGCTGACATCCTGGGACTGCGCAAGCTCCTCGAGTTCGGAGGTGGAAAATATCTTTTTTACAATTAGGGTTTCTTTGAACGAAAGAGGGTAAAGAAGGAATTCGGGAGAATCCGCAACACCATGCCGTCCGGGGAAGCGTTTCCTTGCTTCCTTTATGAAACTCAAGTCAGATCCTGTAAGTATGACGACTGCCTTCTCAAAGATACCGCTGTCCGCAAGGTATTTGATGCCTTTATCCCAGTCTCTTATGTATGTAACCTCGTCAACAAGCAGGTAAAAGATCGGAGATCTTTTCCTGTCCTCGGAAAACTGGCTTGCAATTCTCACAAGCTGGTGATGGTCGTTGATCAGCTCCCCAGTAATATACCAAATGTCCGAAGGAGCTTTCCCCGCGTCAAGAAGCTTCAGCATCCATTGTTTCAAAAGGGTGGTCTTTCCGACCTGCCTGCCTCCTCCTACCGTATAAATTCCCGGAATAACTGATGGAATTTCGTCTATCAGTTCGCTCATGTGTACAAAAGGGCAGGATACAAGCTTCCTCAACTGAGGATCCCTCTTTCTGAAAAGCTCAATGCTTTCATGATGAAGGTTGTTTGGAGTGAATACGGTATCGTTCATTGCATTTCCCTTGCTTTTATGGATATAAAATAGCACCATTCCAAATTTGGTCAATGACCAATGACCAAATTTGGTCATTAATGATATTTGGCCTCATTTATTCAGTCAAAACGGCCCTGATTCAGGCGGAATGGCAAGATATTTTCGAGCAAGTTTTCTTCTTCCCGGACAGGCTGTCCAATGGTGGGAGGGGATTGTCCTTCATGCCCCTGTCAAGGCTTGTAGAGATATCCTTGGACATTTTCCTTAGCGCAGATGCGTCGGAGACCTTCCGGTCCGAGCTTCCTGTTCGGGTTGAGGTTGAGTCCGCAGATTTCCCCTGCTGTGAAGTATTCGATTCCATTGCCGGTAATCTCCCTGATAGTTTCATTGTTTATTTTATACTCGTTTCTGAACTTTTCAATCAATCCGTCCGAAGGTTTTATCTGGTGGGTATATCGAGACGCAAGGGTGCTTATCAGGACGACGTTCCCTCCCTGCGAGACTATGTGCTCCATGAGCGACATCACGGTTCTTCCGAATGTGTATGCATCGTCAATAATGATGTACTGCGCGTTCTTATCTGGGATCTTTCCGTCATAGACGACCTTGTTGGCAAGGCGAAATGAATGCCCAAGCCCGGTGTTAGGGGAACTCACCTTGACAATGTCGTCAAGAACTCTGACTGATGCTCCGGATATTTCCGAATAATAGCTGCCGAGGATTTTTGCGTAGGCCAGTGGAAGGGCATTGATGCTCCATTTCCTCTCGGAATTGATCACCGGGACAAAGCAGACGGGCTCGTTGTTGTTCAGCCATGAGAATATCTCCAGAATCCTCTCCCTTCCGGTATCATTGCAAATGACCTTCCTGACAACCTCATATGCGGCCTCGGCATCGCCGTCGTACTTCGCCCTGTAATATCCGGGAATGCCCTTCAGGTTCAGGAGGCTTGTCCTGGCAAAGTTCTTATGCAATGACGGCGGCAGTTCCGTGGTTTTGATTGTCCGTTTAT
>JBAQUG010000458.1:0-17388 GCA_049297395.1 Victivallales bacterium
CAAAAGACAACATCACACACGAATAAAAAGGAGGTGAGCATCATGGAAACTTAGGCGTTCTGTTACGCCTGCGGTGGGTCAAATATATATGCATGCAAGTGGGTCAAAAATAAATTCCGCTTGACACTTTTCCCCTCAGCCATCTGCACAGGCTCTTCGGATGGCTTGTCGCAAGGCTTGAAAATCTCCTCGCCGATGACAAAAACAGATGGAAGGGGTTCCGGCTGGTCTGCGCCGACAAGACAACACTGGCCCTGCCTGAATGGCCAGAACTATGGGAGAAGTTCGGCTGCCACAAGATCAGGAAGCACCTCGGCCCGGTGGGAGTCGAGTTCTGCTGCATTTTCTCCATTTTCACAAGAGCGCCCATTGCCTTCGCCTTTGGCAAATCGAGTACATCGGACGAGCGGCTGTTTACCATACTTGTAAAGCATGTCCGGAAGGGTACGGTGGTCCTCCTGGACAACGGCTTCTACTCCTTCAGTATTTTCGAACTCATCCTGAAGAGGTTTTCCCATTTCATAATCCCGGCGTCGGTCTCGCTGAAGCCGAAATTCACGGAACAGCTTGGACCTGGAGACTACCTTGCCGAAATAAAGGACTCGAAAACAAAGAGGACGATGATCGTCCGTGTCACATATGTCTACAGGAAGGGATTCAGGAGAAGGCGCATAGTCACATCCCTCCTCGACCCCGTAAAGTTCCCGTCTTTCGAAATAGCCGCCCTCTATCATCTGAGATGGACCATTGAGACGTTCTACCGCGAGTTCAAAGTCAGTATGCAGGCGAACGCCTGGCACTGCCAGAAGGTCGACTCTTTCGAGAAGGAGCTCGTTTCAAAGCTCATTGCAGTCTGCCTTGTAAGGCTCGCTTCGGCCGCCTCCTCGAACGCGCTCGGGCTCATGCCTTCGAACATAAGTTTTGCAAAAGTCCTCAGCGAGGTGAAAATCTTCCTGAAGAAAATCACCTCCTCCATCCATCCGGGAGAATTTGCCGCATTCCATTGCGAACTCATACGCAGGTGTGCAAGATATCTGGTCGACATAAGACCGGACAGAGCCTTCTCCAGGGAAAAACAGGTTTACAGGAGGATATCCAGAAACCTGCAGAAAAAGAGGGTCGGCAGGCCTCCGGCTAAAATTGACATCAAGAAAAATCCAAAACCGGAGTTGCTCCCCTCGAAAAACGGGGTCGTCTTCCTCTTAAGTTAACGGCATTGGACTGGCACCGGTTTTCTTAAGTTAACGGCATTGGACTGGCACCGGTTTTCTACCGTCTACCGGTTTTCTTCTACACCATCTAACTCCATAAGGCTTTACACTTGCCAGCATGCTTTTCATCAGACCAAATCAATTCAAATTCCAACCCTGTTAATTGGTGATGCTCCACCATTGCCTTGAACTCGCCGTCGTCTGGATCACCCGTAAACTCGACGCAATACATCCGTGTGCCACGATCTTCGGGGATTTTGAATATTGTTTCATCTCCGAACCTTGATGGTATAAAAACAGGACTATTCAATACCTGATCTCCATCGTTACCAAGCTTTTTCCATTTGCTTTTCTTATGATCCACAACGTTGATGGTGTTGGTGATGTTGTAAAACCAATATTCGCCTTTCTCGCCCTCTATGCGAATTGGAAGCAACTCTCCTGACATCTCCAACGCCTCGCCGGTAATCTCCCGCGCCTTCTCATCACACACCACCGCCAAGCTCACATTGAAAAAGTTCGGCTTTGGAATCAGCGGTTTTTCGATATAAAAGGTTGGAGTTTTCCATTTCCGTCCAAACGGCACCCCGTTGAAACCTTTCCCGCGCTGATAAATATAGTCAAAGGTTGCATCGTCTGTTGCCAATATTGAATACTCCTTGAACCGCCGCTCCTTCGGCTTCCCCACTGGACTGAATTCATAGACTTTCATGTGCGCCCAACTTGATTATGATACATTCTGCCCCCATAAATCTGGTAACACTTTTCCATTTCTTGCCACGGTGATGTGGCCGTTTACGAGTAACCAGGTTTCGATGGCGAGGCGCGTCGCCTTGTCATCTTTGATACCATGTCCCAGTTCCTCCTTGATTTCAAGTTTCCGTTCTATGATCCACTCATAAATCTCCTTTCTGCCACGCCTTGTGACGTTTAACTTTTCAGAGCCAAAAAAAGAGAGACAGGAACATTTCCCTTTGAGGATTCCGCGTTCCTTGTGGTTCAGGCAGTTCAGGACATTGTCCGTATAAAGGGACAGTTCGTTCCCCTTGTACGCCTCAAGTTCCCTCACCAGAGAGAACGATTCCTCCTTCTTCAGCTCGCAGTTCGCATTTTCCACCGAACCGTTGAACTTCGGATAATACGGCGGGCTGTTGAACGGGATCACCATGTAACGCTCAAGGACATCCTGCACGGCGGCATGGTTCAGGTTTCCGCCGTTGTCCCGCTTCAGGAAGAGCGGCGGGCCGTTTTTCCTGAACGCGTGTTCCAGCTGTCCCGCAACTTCCTCGCCGCATGGCTCCTCATAGCCAGCGATGCTGTGGAGCTTGTATTTCGACGACATGTCCTGGAGCAGGTTTACGAACGCCGTGCCTCCATTGACTTTGGCCTCCGTGACGTCCATGCTCCATACGGACCGGGGGATCTCCCATGTGATGCGCTTCATCGATTCGAGCCTCTCATCAATGGCCTCGCGTCTCGCCTCGGATATCATCATGTCCAGATTCCGTCTCGATATCTGGTGCTGATATTTCCGATGGAGTTCGCCAGTCCCGGAAGTCCGTTTCGGACCGAACCCGAGCCGGGATACATCTCCCATGATAGCATCAAGTTCCAGGCGCTCGATCTTCTTCGGACCGGGAACCGACACGGGAGCACCGCCGGATTCATACCTGCGGTTCCACCGCATGAACGTCGGATAGCTCACATCCGCGATGCCGACGCCTCTTGCGTACGGAACCTCATGCTCCGTCTTCATCTGTCTTACAAGCTCCACTTTCCTCACCGCCGTTTCCTTCCTATTTTTTTTCCGCCTCCAGATCCTCTATCTGCATCCGGTGGGCCATTTCCCTGAGCTCAAGCTGTTTTTTCAGCAGCAGGTTCTCCGTCTCCAGCCGCTCCTTGTCCTTTTTCAGGGCAAGCTTTTCCGGATCCTCCGGCGGCGCCTCCGGGCGTCCTGACGGCTTCTCCGCAAGCGCATCGAGCATCCCCCTCAGGCCGCGCTTCTCCCATTTGTAGTAGGTCTTCCGCGACATGCCCAACGCCGTCGCCGCCTTCTTTGCGCTCAGTTCGCCGTTCCTGACCTTCAGGATTGTTTCCGCGAACAGCTTCGCCTTTGATTCCTGTCCTGTCATCTGTTTTCTCCGCCGCTATGCAGTTTTCGACTCCTCCTTCTTCTCCTGCTGGAGTTTCTCCAGGCGCTTTTCCAGCTTCGACGGGCCGGGATTCCCGCTCCTGCGGTCCAGCAGCTTCGACAGCCTTTCCGAGATCGGCGGGCACTTCACCTGGTCCTTTTTCGTCTCCAGCTCCGACAACATACCCTTCAGCGCGTTGTTCTGCCATTGACTGAACTGCATCCAGGCTATGCCCGTCTCCCTGCACACCTCCGCAGGCTTCCGCCTCTCCGACCACACCGACAGCACCGCCTTCGCCTTGTCCATCGCCGTGAACATCCTGTGCTCCTTCTTTTCCTTCTTCTGCATTTTTTCCGAGTTCATGGATAAATTCTTCATTTTCTATCTCCTTTTCCTTACCTTCAACTGACAGTTTCATCTTCCCCTTTTCCGCGGTGAGCACGACGGATTTTCCGCCCATGCGACCGACCATGTAGAACGTCTCCGCCGGTTTCCCGCGAAGCGCAAGCTCCTGCGTATTCTCAGTGATCTTCTCCTCGATCACCTTCCGCAGCTCGCTCTGGATACCGAAGAACCGGTCCGCAGGGCACGCCCCGTCCAGCCCCTGGTGCGGCCGCTTGTGGTTGTAGAACTGCACCCAGTACGCCACGCGCTGTCGGGCATCCTCGAAGTCCGCGAACTGCGAACGGTTCAAAAAGTCCTGGAATATCGTCTTCCAGAACCTCTCTATCTTCCCCAGCGTCATCGGATGGTGCGGCTGGCTCCGGATGTGCTTCACGCGGTCCTTCTCAAGCTCCTGCTCGAACCTGGTGGTCCCGCGCCAAGCAGTGTACTGCCGCCCGTTGTCCGTCAGCATCTCCTTCGGAACACCGCATTCGGTCACCGCCTTCCGGTATACTTCGAGCACGTTCTCGGCCGTCTGGCTGGTGAACAGCCCCAGTCCGGTGATGTACCTCGAATGGTCGTCGATGAACCCTATCAGGTATGCGTAGCGCCCGCCAAGACGGAAAGTGAAGATGTCGCTCTGCCACATCTGGTTCGGCGTAGAACGCTCGAAAAAACGCGGCCTGACCATGTTCTTTTCGCTTTTCTTCTTCCGGGGAGTATCAGGTAGCAGCTTGTGCTCGTGAAGCGTCTTACGCACCGTTTCAGGGCTCGCCTTCATGCTGAAGAACCGTCCAAGCATGTCCGAGATCCTCTGGATCCCGAACGGCCCGTTCTCCCTCTTCATCTCGACGATCTTCTCCTTCACCTGCGCAGGCACTTTCGCCTTCCCGCGGGATTTGCCTGCGTGGTTTATCAGGGCCGAATCGCCGAACTGACCATATTTCTGGACCCAGTCGGCGAATGTGGATGGAACTATTTCAAACTCGCGGCAGACAAGCTCACGGGGCATCCCTTCCTCAAGATGAAGCTTCACAGTCTTCATCCGCAGCTTGTCGGAATACTTCCTGCATTTACTTCCTTTACGCGTTCGCGCGCGCGCACCCGCTGCGGGTGCTTTGGTCTTTGTTTTCTTCTTTGTCATCAGTAACACTCCAATCAATAGTTTATTGAAAAACTATATTTGAAGTGTTACCAGATTCAGGTACCTTACTCTATATCATTATCTGGTTGGTAGGACAGGGAGGCTAAGGGACATTCCCTTAGCTCTCCAATCTCCCTTTCCTGCCAGGTAAACTGGCAGGGGAAGGTTAAACTGAGAAGTCCCGGCGGGGCCGGTTAAGTTCATTTATAGGAATGACATGAAAGCATCCTTGAAACATTCAGGAATCTTCCATGTGTTGTTTCTGATGATTATGTCGCACGTGGCCTATTCTGCACCCTCAATTACTGCAATTGAGGGTGGAAGCAGGAGTTTCGGGACGCATCATGGCAAGGATTCCCCGGCGTGTTCGTTCATCATAAAGAACACCGGTGATGAGGCTCTTTCCATAAAAGGCGTGAACAAGACCTGCGGGGGATGCGTCGAGATCAACGTCTCTGAAAAGGAGATTCTACCTGGAAAAACTGCTGAAATAAAACTTGCGATTGTACCTGGCACGCTGTCCGGTCCGTACACCAAGAATTTCTTTGTCGAGAGCAATGATCCCGACCAGAGGTTTCTCATGCTCACCTTCAGCGGCACCGCCGTGCCCATCGCTGAGATCAGGCCTTCGAACCTGATGTACATAGGGAGAATTGATCCTGGCACCGCCTGCAAGAGAGAATTCCTTGTTGTACCTACGGAGAAAGGAACCGAATTCGGACAGCCGGAGGTGGAATGCAATTATGCTGTGAATGTTTCTTCATCCAAGTCCGACAAGGGACTTGATATTCTTTTCGGGTTCCTGCCCGAAAAGAATGTTGGCGACATGAAATGCAAGATAAAGATTCCAGTCCTGAAGCCTGAGGGTTGGCCGCCGCTGGAGATATTCGTCTCCGCAAGTAATGCGAATCCGAATAACTCGGGCGTATTGCCCGAGAAAGGAAAAGTTGAAAAGGTGGAGCGGAAAGATGAACCGCCAATTTGCATCATCATCGAATATTTCCACCAGGCTGGATGCGGCGACTGCCGGATGATTGACACGTTCATAATCCCGAAATTAGAGGAGAATTTCAAAGGTAGGTTCAAGATTGAAAAGTATGATACCGCCGTCATGGACAATTTCCTGAGGTTCGCATACCGCCGCGACAAACTGGACATCAAGGGCAATGGGACGGTCTGCATGATCGTGAATGGGAAGCATGCATTCAACGGATATAGGAAAATAGAGGCTGGTCTCCTGAAACAGATCGAATCCTCATTGAATCAGAACGAGGAGCCGGACAGTTCCTTCAAGATAAGCAATGAGGTGGAAAAAGAGCAGATGCTGAAGAAGCATGCCGACGGAATCACTTTAGGAGCTCTCATCGTTGCGGGGCTCGTAGATGGAATAAACCCCTGCGTATTCTCCACGCTTGTCTTCTTCATGAGCGTCCTTGCGGTCTCAGGAGTCAAGGGCAGGAAGCTCATGCTTTTCGGATCCTTATACTGCATCGCTTGTTTCCTGACATATCTTTTGCTCGGGCTCGGGATATTGCGTTTCATCAAGCTGTTCTCCGGATACGGGACAATGCAGATGATCATCAACAGGGGGATGTCCGCAGTGCTGGTGGTGTTCGCCATACTGTCATTCCGTGACGCCTGGCTTTACAGGAAGACCGGCGCGGCAGGCAGCGTCCTGCTGCAGCTTCCAGAATCCCTGAAGAACAGGATCCACAAGGTCATAAGGGAAGGCGCGCATTTCAAGCATCTGGCCGCAGGAGCGTTTATCACGGGATTCCTTGTCACGCTCCTTGAAAGCGTGTGTACCGGACAGGTCTACCTTCCGGCGCTGGCGCTGCTGGCGAAGCAATATCCATCCTCGATCAAGTGGCTATTCTATCTTGTCCTCTATAATGTTATGTTCATAATTCCATTGCTGGCGATATTCATCGCGGCCTATGCTGGGACAGGTCTCACCACCATGATCGGCTGGTCGAAACGGGACGTGGTCATCGGCAAGCTTCTGCTCGGGGTTCTCTTCCTTGGGCTTGCCATCCTAATGCTGAAAATGTGAATATA
This sequence comes from Victivallales bacterium, assembly GCA_049297395.1. GTDB lineage: Bacteria > Verrucomicrobiota > Lentisphaeria > Victivallales > GWF2-50-93 > GWF2-50-93. The sequence continues at coordinate 6,930 of JBAQUG010000458.1, forward strand.
GCGTCAAAATGTACTGGTTATATTTCTTTTGTCTTAAAGGTGTTATGATTAATTAAAATTTTCAGGCATTGATTTTTCCATTATAATAAGTATTATAGTACCATAATACCAAACAAGGAGAGAGAGTGAGCAGCATTTTAAAAATAACAGAAGCATCCTCTTTAGCATTTCACGCCTCTGTGATAATTGCCAGGGAAAATGAAAAGATGGTGTCGGCAAAGGAAATTTCAAAAATCTTGAATGTCTCCTGCGACCATCTTTCCAAGGTTCTTCAGAGACTTGCGAAAATGGGCATTGTGAGATCCCTCAGAGGGCCGGATGGAGGTTTTAAATTCGCCAGAAATCCCTCAGAAGTGAATCTGATGGAGATATATGAGGCTATAGAAGGAAGGTTCAACTACCAGAGCTGTCTGCTCGGAAAAGATGTCTGCAAGGCCGAAAAGTGCGTGCTCGGAAAGCTGAGCGAGAGGATTAACAAGGAAGTCTTTGACTACTTTACAAATACAACAGTTGCGGATCTGTTATAAAAATCTACGAAGGAAAAATTTATCATGAAGAGAAAGATAATTAAGATAGATGAAGACAAGTGCAATGGGTGCGGTCTCTGCGTGAACGCCTGCGCCGAAGGAGCCATCCAGATTGTCAATGGCAAGGCAAGGCTTGTAAGTGAAATATATTGCGACGGTCTTGGTGCCTGCATCGGGGAGTGCCCCCAGGATGCTATAAAAATAGAGGAAAGAGATGCAGAGTCCTTCGATGAAAAGGCAGTCCATGAACACCTCAAGAAGCGGGAAGCAAAGCAACCTGTCCCCCATAAACATGCTGGATGTCCAGGAATGGCTGCCTTGTCCTTTAAGAAGAACAGTACGGAATCCAATGCCGTAAAAATGGAATCCGAGCTGTCTCAGTGGCCTGTTCAGCTGCATCTCGTGCCTCCGGCAGCCCCGTACTGGGAAGATGCGGATTTGCTGATATGCGCCGATTGTGTTCCTTTTGCATACGCGAATTTCCATTCGGAGCTTCTCAAGGGAAGAAAGCTGGTGATCGCCTGTCCCAAACTCGACGATACTGGGACGTATCTTGAAAAGCTGACGGCAATCTTCAAGGAAAACAACATCAAAAGCATAACCGTCGCAAGAATGGAAGTCCCATGCTGCGGCGGAATAGTGATGATCGCCCAGAGGGCTCTCCAGGAGTCTGGAAAAAAGATACCGTTTAAAACAATAATCGTGGGCATCCACGGGAATATAAAGGAGGACGATAAATGAAAAATACGAGAAAACTGCTGGAAACATCGAAATCTTTTGAACTGAAATCGCTCATACAGTATTCAAAGGATTCGATTGTCAGCCGGACGATTGCCGAAAGAAAGACTGGAACATTGACGGTGTTCGCATTCGATAAGGATCAAGGACTTAGCGAACATTCCGCACCTTTTGACGCCATCGTGCAGGTAATTGACGGAACAGGCGAATTCATCATTGGCGGTAAGCCTGTAAAGGCGTCGAGCGGACAGATTGTGATAATGCCTGCGAAAGTTCCGCATGCAGTCAAGGCCATCAAGAAGTTCAAGATGCTTTTGACCATGATAAGGAGCGAGAATATCTGAACGCATGAATATAAGAGACTCCATTTCCGGCTGCATGAAGGAATATTTTGGATCTGATTTGAGGCGGATAAAACATGCCTTCAAGGTGCTTGAATATTCTGAAGAGATTCTAAAAAGGGAAAAAGCGGATCCCGAAGTGGTGATTATTGCCGCGATTCTCCATGACATCGGCATACCGAATGCAGAAAAGAAATATAAGTCTGCTTCAGGCAAGTACCAGGAAATTGAAGGACCTCCGGTGGCGAAGAAGATCATGGATGATCTTGGCATAAATGCCGGAGTCTCGGAGCATGTATGCAGAATAATACAAAACCATCATAGTGGGAAAAATATAGATACGCCAGAATTTAGGATAATATGGGATGCGGATCTTCTAGTCAACATCCCTGAAGAAATGAAATTAGATGACAGGGATTCAATAAAATCTCTTGTAGGTCAAGTATTCAAAACTGAAACAGGTAGGAATATTGCAAGAAAGAAGTTTAACTTAAACTAAGGAGGCGATGATGTTTTGCTATCAATGCGAACAGACGGCAAAGGGAACGGGATGCAACATGGCGATGGGTGTGTGCGGAAAGGATCCACAAACTGCGGATCTCCAGGATCTCCTGGTGTATCTGTCGGAAGGAATCTCACAGTATGCGCACAGGGCTGCGGAACTCGGCAAGACAGACAAGGAAATAGATCTCTACATTATAGAGGCTCTTTTCTCTACAGTAACGAATGTGAATTTCGATCCTGTGAAATTAACCGGCATCATAAACAAGGGAATTTCAGTCCGCGAGAAGGCAAAGAAACTTTATGAGGAGGCATGCAAGGCGAAAGGGAAGACCCCTGAAAGCTTAAGCGGTCCCGCAGTCTTCAAGTTCGCAGGTTCACAGGCGGAAATGGTACAGCAGGCGGCAAATTTCGGCGTACAGGACAACATGAGGAAGAACGGAAATGATGTCGCCGGACTCCAGTATCTTCTCATTCTCGGGCTTAAAGGCATGGCTGCATATGCCGACCACGCGCAAATACTGGGAAAGGAAGATCCGGCAGTTTATGCTTTTTTCCATAAGTCCCTAAGCTATCTCGCAGGCAATCCTGCGGATATTGGTGCCCTGACGGGAATGAGCCTGGAATGCGGCAAGGTCAATCTCCGCGTAATGGAGCTTCTTGATCAGGCGAATACCGGAACCTATGGTCATCCTGTGCCGACAAAAGTGAGAATTACTCCCGTCAAAGGGAAGGCTATCCTTGTTTCAGGACATGATCTCAAGGATCTGGACGCGCTTCTCAAGCAGACAGAAGGCAAGGGTATCAACATTTATACCCATGGTGAAATGCTGCCCTGCCATGGATATCCCGGACTTAAAAAGTACAAGCATCTCGTTGGAAACTATGGTGGTGCATGGCAGGACCAGAAGAAGGAATTCAATGAGTTTCCCGGATCCATCCTGATGACCACAAATTGCATCCAGAAACCTGCCGAGACCTATATCAAGAGGATATTCACGACCGGGCTCGTGGCATTCCCTGGAGTCACGCATGTGACAAGCAAGGACTTCGGACCTGTCATCAAGGCCGCCCTTGAGGCTGAAGGATTCAAAGCCGACGAGCCGGAAAAGACCATCCTGGTCGGATTCGGACACAATGCCGTAATGGGCGTGGCCGGAGCCGTGGTTGATGCGGTCAAATCCGGTGCGGTCAAGCATTTCTTTCTTATTGGAGGATGCGATGGCGCAAAATCCGGAAGAAACTATTACACTGAACTTGCCCAGAAGGTGCCACAGGACTGCGTCATACTCACGCTTGCATGTGGAAAATACCGTTTCAACAAGCTTGAGTTCGGAGCTATCGGCGGAATTCCCAGGCTTCTCGATGTCGGACAGTGCAACGATGCGTATTCCGCCGTTCAGATTGCCGTGGCACTGTCGAAGGCTTTCAACTGCGGCGTGAACGATCTGCCTCTCTCCATGATACTGTCATGGTACGAGCAGAAGGCTGTCGTCATCCTGCTGACCCTTCTGAGCCTCGGGATCAAGAACATCAGGCTCGGACCAAGTCTGCCGGCTTTCGTAACGCCTGCAGTGTTGAATGTTCTCGTCCAGAACTTCAATATCATGCCGGTATCGACGCCGGATGAGGATCTGAAGGCGATACTGAAGAAATAACTGAAAAATCCAAGCTGGATGGCTGGATGTGTTTATTTAAAGCAATTCAGTCATCCAGCAAATGGATATTAGCGGACAGTTTAGGTTGGTCAAATTTTCATATTATCCTGCATTATCAAGTTACATGAAAGTGGAAAATTGAAAACTGGAATTAAGAATCAAAAAATTCTGACGATTTCCGATGAGGAGCTTAAAGAAGCCCTGAAGGAAATGGGGACGTATATTGATATCAGCGAAGCTGATCTTGAAAACATCTTTGAAATAGTTTTTACGCATCTTCACAAGAAACTTAAAATATCTCATTCGGCAGGTGTGCCAAACAGTCCACCTAGAGTAAGTAAAAGAGAAATTGGTTTATCCGGATTTGGATCAATCGTGGGTATTGGACTTTGCGCCTTCCTTTCATCATATATATTTGAACCCGTCGGGATTACTTTACTCATAGGTTCATTCGGGGCATCTGCGGTTTTAGTTTATGCCGCCGTTAAAAGTCCCTTGGCTCAACCGCGAAATCTCGTAGGGGGACATGTTATTTCAGCTGTTATAGGAGTTGCCTGCTATCAGTTTTTTGGTTCAACCATATGGATTGCAGCGGCTATGGCGGTTTCGCTTGCGATAATGGCTATGCTTGCAACCAAGACTCTTCATCCTCCCGGCGGAGCAACCGCGCTAATAGCAGTGACTGGAGGGGCGGGTGTCAATAAGCTTGGATATTTGTATGTTTTGTTTCCAGTCGCCACCGGTGCCGTGATTCTTCTCCTTGTGGCTTTAGCCGTCAATAAGATTTCCGCAGACAGGCAATATCCTGAATACTGGTTCTGACAGAAAGGAAACTACATGAATAAAAAGCAAAAACTTGTTGTTGTCGGATGCGGAATGGCTTCTGGAAAATTCATCGAGGAGATTATAAGCCATGACCGTGAAAAATTCGACATTACCGTAATTGGTAATGAAGAGCACGGGAACTACAACAGGATCAAGCTCGTCAACATGCTTTATTCTGATTCCGTGGACGATGTCTTCATCCAGACCCCGGAGTATTTCAAAGACAACAATGTCAATGCGTTGCTCGGCGTTGAAGTTACGGCGATTGACCATTTGAAGAAGATGATATTGCTTGCAGATCAGACTTTGATTCCTTATGACAAACTTGTCATCGCAACTGGTTCAAATCCGTTCATGCCTGGGGTCGACGGCATAGATCTTCCAGGTGTTATGGTCATCCGCACGATGAATGACGTTGAAAAGGCGAAGTCATATCTTAAGGACAGGACGGAAGTCCTTGTTGTCGGAGGAGGTCTGCTTGGTCTTGAACTTGCCCTTGGCCTGAAGAAGATGGGAAAACACATCATGGTCGCCCATCTTGTCGATTCACTGATGGAATTCCAGCTGTGCAAGGATGCCGCATCCTACCTCCAGAAGAAGATGGAGGAGAAGGGGCTCCAGTTTTTCATGGAGAATCCTGTCGCCCGACTGACCGGCGATGAGACTGGCGTAAGAAAAGCAGTTTTGAAAAACGGGATTGAGATATCTGTTGAAGCCGTATTCTTCAACTGCGGTATAAAGCCGAACATCAAACTTGCCGCCGATGCCGGACTCAGGGTCAACCGGGGGATAATGGTTGACGATACATTGAAGACATCGGACAATGATATTTATGCGATAGGGGAATGCTGCGAACACCGCGGACGCATCTATGGACTTGTTGCCCCCGTCTGGGATCAGGCGCGGTTCCTGGCATCAATCCTTCTTGGAGACAATGTCTTTTATGCAGGATCGGAAATACCCCCCACCAGGCTCAAAAGCGATTTTCCAGTAATAACAATGGGTAGATTCAATGAGCATATAGGTGATGAAACAGCTATTTTCGAAGACAAGAATTCCCTGGTCTACAAGAAGCTTATTATCCGGGACAATAAGATCATCGGGGCAAATCTCGTTGGAGAAGATTTAAACGCCGACGGCATATCGCTGTCCTATACTGCAAAACTTCCGATTCCTTCGCGCAGGGCCGATATTCTCTTCCCCGGAGCAACTACGTCTGAGACAATCATGGATGCTTCATCCTGGCCCGATGACGCGCCGATCTGCGACTGCAACGGCGTCAACGCCGGCAAAATCCGGAAATCCATCAAGCACGGCGCAGACACAGTTTCCAAAGTGATGGGGGCGACACGTGCCGGAACAGGATGTGGTAACTGCAAGAACAAGCTCAAAGCCCTGCTGATATCGGAAACAGGTGAACTTAAGGATGATCCTTCGGAAAGATATTATGTCCCCGGGATTCCTCTTGCTCGTGAAGAACTGAACGAATACATACTTCAAAACAGCTATCGTTCAGTTTCCTCCATACTAAGATCATTTGGAGACAAGGCCGTTAATGATCCGAAAACGCGCATGGGACTGGACTACCTTCTGAATTATATTTGGAAAGGGGATTATGAGATCGAATACGATTCCAAGCCAGCCAATGACCGTTACCATGGAAATATACAGAAAGACGGCACGTTCAGCGTCATTCCGCGTGTCCATGGAGGAGTTGCAGATCCCGACAGCCTGGCAAAAATTGCGAATGTCGCAAAAGAATACAATCTTACGGTGAAGATTACCGGTGCCGACAGGATCGGACTGTATTCGGTGAAGAAAGAAGATCTCGACGATGTATGGAAAAAGCTGGGGTGCGAATGCGGATATGCATATGCAAAGACGTTCCGCGCCGCAAAGTCATGCGTTGGAACTGAATTCTGCAGGTTTGGAGTCGGCGACTCCATGACCCTTGGTAAAGAAATGTGCGACCGCTACCATGGGATGACAGGTCCTGCAAAATTCAAGATGGGCATATCCGGATGCCCCCGTAACTGCGCCGAGGCTACAATAAAGGATTTTGGAATAGTTGCGGTCGAAGGAGGATGGGATATTTTCATAGGCGGAAACGGCGGCGCACAGGTCATGGTTGCGAAAAAGATAGCCCGCGTCAAAACACATGGGGAAGTGATGAAGATAGCCGACCGTTTCTATGAGTATTACCGACTTCACGGCAAATATCTGGAACGGACTTCCCATTTTGTCGAGAGGGTGGGTGTTGAAAAAATAGCTGATGCAATCCTTTATGACACTCCTGACAAACTGAAAAAACTGGAAGATGATTTTTCCCGGGCGATTTCCAATATAAAAAATCCCTGGAACAATCACCGGGATCTGGTAGATGACAAGGATGCCTGCGAGATTGAAGCTTTAAAGGATGGCTGGTTAACTGTTTTAAGGCTGGATGATCTTTCCGCCGGCGAATCAAGACTTGTCAGGACTTCCAGGGGTGAATTTGCCGTGTTCCATACGCGTGACGGGAAATGGATTGCAACCGAGCCTAAATGCCCGCATGAGAAAGGACCCATTGTCGACAGCATTTATGGCAGCGGAAGGCTTCATTGCCCAATACACAATTATTCCTTTGATATAAAATCAGGGAAATCAAATTCCGATGAAATCGGAAGCCTGAAAATATATGAAACCAAGATTGATGGAGATAAACTGCTTGTGTTTCATTGATATAATATCTACCAGATAGTGAATCTTGTGATATTGTACGAAATGATATCCTTTTCAGAATTTAAACTCAGTAGAAACATGCTCTTCACGTTTGCCGTGATTCTTGCAGGTGTTATGCTGCGATTTTGGACACTCTTATTCTTTGAATTCAAGGACGATCAGTTCAGATCTATAATTGATGCTGTTGATACCGTTCGCAGGAACTTTCTCGTGAGCCATGGGATGATGTCCGGTGCTGGGATCCCGAATCCACCTGGATTCTGCTGGACAAGCGGAGTGTTTTCATTTTTCGCTGGAACACCTTTTGAGTTCGCTGTTATCTTTGTGCTCATATCAGTAGCCACAATTTTTGCCTGGATATTCTTGATGGGGAATATAATTTCCAAAGAAAAGCTCCTCTTTGTGGCTTGCCTTCTTTCATCCTCTACGGCTCTTACAGTCTACAGTTCCAATATCTGGGCCCAATGCCTAATTCCCATCTTGTGTATTGCAATAATTTCACTATTGGCCCGCTTCATAATTGAGGGGAAGGACAGCTACTGGATATTGGCGTTCTGGCTGAACGGTTTTGCCGCGAGTCTTCATTTTTCAGGTTTTTTCGTTTTCCCTCTCACAATATTGGTGCTTCTTAAAAAAAGGATAGGATTAAAACGTTTATTGACAGGGATTGTTCCTGTCGTCCTTATTTTTATCCCATTCATATTTTATCTTGTAGGATTTTTTTCCGCAGCCGGGTTCCATTATGGGGAAGGAAAAGTTTTTGCAGGAAGAAGCCTCGGATTCCTTTTTGATTTTTACTCGTTCGGATTTATGAAATATTATCTTGGGGGGGATTTGGACAGGATTCTATATTCAGCATTAGGAGCCGTTCCTGCAATGTTGTCGAAGATTTTTGTAAATACGATTTTGTGGGTGATGCTTTTCTGCGGAGCCATTCTTTTTCTAGCCAAATTCACTAGGACTAAAAGAATTGATTCAGACAACGGACAGGAATCTCCCGCCGTTGGAGACAGTGTCGTCTCGTTCCTTGCCGGAATTCATATTTTTACCGTAATTGCCGCATACCTCCTGCTAAACATCAAGACCTTTCCTCATTATTTTCTTGCCACTATTCCTGCAGGATACATATTGATTGCTGATTTCGCGCTTATGAAACCTTTTGAAAAATCAAAAAAGGCACTTCTTTCCTCTGCAATAATACTTCAAATCGTTTTAACGTCCGTAGTCATGTTTTCCATAGATTCGGCGGGTGGGCATCCGCTCGAATATGGGGTACACCACGGAACTTTGGAAAAATGGAGGGGAGAATATAAAAGTTTTACACAGGATCGGGACGGAGTCTCCGCTGTCAACATCATCCCTGCCGAGGAATCCATTATAAAATCATCATATTCCGCGATAACCTATGCGATAAATCCAGAGCAGGACGGAAAAGTCAGGCCTGACCAAATATACAACCTTTTCATAAGATGGGATGGATCCAGAATGAGGTATGAATATAAATGGTCCGAACTGGAGCTTGAAAATGGAAAATAAGCCGGGAAATCCAATCTATCTGCTGAAAAAATATCTCCTCGAAATAACTATTTTCACGGCGGTATTTTGGCTATACGCAGGAATCTCCCACATGCCAAACGTCAACGAAATATCTAGAATTGCCCTCACAATTTCGATGGTTGACAGAGGAACGCTGGACATTGATCAGTTTCAAAAGGCGACAATAGACAAGTCCTTCCGCAATGGCCATTATTATTCAGATAAGGCTCCAGGTCTATCGTTCCTATCAGTGCCTGTTTATGGGACATATAAATTCTGCAGGGATGATATCAAGGGACTGGACAAGAAATCAAATATTTCTCCATTTATGAAATTTGTTTATGCGCTCTGGTTCACCAGGGCTTTCACTGTGAGCCTGGTTTCTGCGATATTTGCAGTACTATTCATCAAATATCTTTTACACAAGGGGGTTGATACGAACTTCGCACTAGTCCTGGGACTTGGATATTCCCTAGGAACAATTGCAAGTCCATATAGTACAGTTTTTTACGGACATCAGCCGGCAGCAGTATTTCTTTTCACGGGTTTCATATTGGCGGAAGGGAAATTTTTTCATTCAGGATGGACAAAGGGTCCTTTTAAATACTTTATCTGCGGATTACTCGGAGGAATGGCATTTGTGACGGAGTTCCCGACACTGCTGATTTCCGGCGTGATATATGTCTACATGGTTGCCAATGAATGGGAAAATGCCCTTCCTCTAAAAAAACAATTAATTCGGCAAATCAGAAAGCTTATTATTTTCTCCGCAGGCTTCGCAATTCCTCTACTATTGCTGTTCGGATACAACAGCATATGTTTCGGAAACCCATTGAGCTTAGGCTACAGCAACCTCGCAAGCGAGGAATTCCGGCAGGGTATGTCCAGGGGGCTTTTTGGAATCGAAATTCCCAGCTTGGAGTCGTTCTGGGGTTCGACCTTCGGTCTCCGCAGAGGTCTTTTCGTTCTAAGCCCCTTTATAATGCTTTTCCTTCCATCTTTGCTTCTGGAGATGAAACGTCTCTCGGAAACTGGGAAAACCGATCTGTCATATCTTTCTTCTCTCATGATAGTTATAATATATTTCATTTTCAGTTCCAGCTACCATTTCTGGCATGGAGGCGACGCCATCGGTCCAAGGCATTTTATTCCTGCGCTGCCGTTCCTTGTTTTCTTGATGCTCAATTTGAAGGGGAGAAAATGGCTGATTATAACATCAGTGCTTGTAATTATTTCCGTTTTTTTCATGACGGCCGTTTCGATAACTGATCCGCAGGTCTCATCATATGGGAAAAGTAGGTTCCCTCTATTCGACGAATCAATTTCAATGTTCTTACAGGCGAAAACATCCATTACCCCATTTCTTCTGTATGGAATAGGCAGATATTTGTCACTTGTACTTTTCGTAGTGCCTCCTTATCTGATTCTCATTTCATTATTTTTCTGGAAAAGGCCAAATCGCCTAAGAACCGATATGTGAGATCACTAGTGTCCGGCTTGACTTAATAAAATAATGTGTAACATGCTCAAAAACAAATACAATGGCGACGAACGGATAAGGAGCTTCAGTTGCCTCGACCAGTATTATTGCATGGTCTTTGCTCAATTGACA
>JBAQUG010000459.1:0-3303 GCA_049297395.1 Victivallales bacterium
GCAGGGCCGGCAGAACCGCCCCCCTTAATTTCATCGCATGCGAAAACATGATGGACAGTTCTACGTGTTTGGAAAAACATGTCAGGAAGCTTCTGGATTTAAAGGATGTCGAATATCTTGAAAAATATCTTGGTTTCCCGGACTGTATGATAAGCCGTGTTGTTCCCCGGCCCGAAAATCCTCTCCTTATCACCGCCGAGGATTATAACGAATGGACTGTACGTGCCGATTCTTTCAAAGGTGAAAAACCATCAAATCTCAATGTGCTTGAGCTTGTGGGAAATCAGACGGCAAGGCTTGAAAGGAAGCTGTTCATACACAATGGCGGTCATGCGGTATGCGGATATTTCGGGTTTCACAGGGGCTGGAAATATATACACGAGGCTGTCGGCGACCAGGTCGTCGCCGACCATGTTCTTGGCGCGCTTGATGAACTGGGCGAGGTAGTAAAAACAAAACACGGTTTTTCAGCCGAATCAATTGATTCATACAAGCATGACCTTGTCCTCAGAGGTTCGGTTCCGGAGATGAAAGATGAGATCCTCCGCGTCGTCCGCGACCCGGCAAGAAAACTTTCACCGAAGGAACGGCTTGTAGCGCCCGCTCTTCTCGCCTATGAATACGGCCTTTCGAGGAAGTGGATCATAAAGGGGATTGTCGCCGCATTGAAATATCATCATCCCTCCGATGTCCAGTCGGTCGATCTTTCCGGAAGGATAAATAAATTCGGACTGGAAAAAGTGCTCGATGATGTCTGCGGACTGGCTGGGAAGAATGACCTTGCAAAAGAAATCATCAGGGGATGGGAGAACTGGAACATAAAAAGAGGGAACGATGAAAAGTCTTGATAAAAGAACACTTGGAATAATATGCGAGGATATCGACAAGCGGGAGGATATTATCCGCGAAATAGTATATGAATCACTGGCGAACCTGGGAAAACCCGATTTGTCAAAACACATAGCTGTTTCATATTTCGTGAGCGCAAGGACCATCTCTCCCGGCCAGGTAGGGAAGGAAATAGCATATCACATGACAAGCGGTGTCAGAAATCCTCCGAGAGGTTCTCTTCTTGCCCGCTGCAACGGAGAAGTTCTGGATGAAATAGTTCTGGATGGTTCAAAGAGGGTCGGTATTGTCCGAGTCGCTTTTCCGCTTGAGATGCTTCTTGATGAATCAGGCAGTCTTTATACGAGCGACATTCTTCATATCGCTGCCGGAGAGGGTGCATTCGGACTTACCGAGAACGCTGACATAAAGCTAGTGAAAGTAGAAATGTCCGACGACACCCTTAAATTGTTTCCAGGCCCCGCCTACGGTGCCGATGGAATAAGGAAAATCACCGGATTTGAAGCCAATGAACCAGCTTTCGGAACGATACTGAAACCCTGTACCGGAATAACCCCGTCCGAGGAATATGAAATCATCCGCCACGCAGTCTCCAATCCTATGTTTATTTTTGTCAAGGAGGACGAAAACTTCCTGCCTGGAGTCGCGTTCGCACCGTTACGGGAACGCCTTAAGTCCGCAGTAAAGGCCATTGACAACAGCGTTTCAAGCAGGAACGGCAAAGGTGTCATCTACGCCCCTCACATCACATCAAATCCGGGGGTACTCGCCGAAAATGTCAAGGCCGTCGTAGATTCCGGGATCAACGGCATCATGCTGAGCGAATATTTCACCGGCGGTTCGTACAGGGTAGTCCGCGAAATTACCAGGAATCTTTCATCGCCTCCGGCAATTTATGGACACAACAGCGGCGTCTCCGTAAAAACCCGCCATATATACAGGGAAGTCCTTGACCTTTTCGCGAGGCTCGACGGTGCTGATTTCAGACAGACTGCCCCTTTGACAAAAGGCTCCGGGCTTCTCCGCCCTTACGGCCTTGAATGGAGGGAATGCGAGAAGGTACTGTCAGCACCGCTTGCGGGACATCCCTCCGTCATGATGGCGAGGGCCGGAGGCCTGGACCAGGGGAACATCATTTTGAACCTGCTTGATGCCGTTCATGGCGCCGGAGTGAAAAATTATCTTTTCCTCGCCGGTTCGGCTATCAACGGCATCAAAGGCAAAGATGGGAATTATGATCCTTCCCTCGGCGCGGAAGCCATGAAACAGGCGATAGAGATTTACCGCCTGGGAATGTTTAACTCGATTGATGATTATAATATTGACGATTTGAATACCGTGGCGGCATCGAAGGGATTTGACGCCCTGAAAACAGCTCTTTCCCAGCGATACAAGAAGATCTGACACCGGAATTGAGGAAAAATGGCAGGGAGACGAGTAATCGGTGGTTGGTGGTCGTGCGAGGGAAAAGACGTGGCCTGTAATCCGCAGTCAGAAGGATGATACAAAAGAGGTTATGAGGTATAGTATTATCAATACGGCAGATATTTTTACAGAATAAATAGCGGATCACGGGTCTCGGACTGCGGATCTCGCAAACATGGAGGAGAGCACATGAAAAACACAGGATTACAATCTACAGGAAGTAAAATATTTCCGGCAAGAAAATATTTTACCCTCATTGAACTCCTGGTCGTAATTGCGATAATCGCAATTTTGGCGGCGATGCTGCTTCCAGCCCTCAAGAACGCGAAGGATACAGCGAAAACGATCAAATGCACCAATAATCTCAGGCAGCTTGGCTATGGTTATTTTAATTATGTCAGCGATTACGGCGAAAAACTACCCCCTTCTATGACGATGAATGTGTGGCCCGGTGTGACCACGGCACAGTTCACCTGGAGCAACCTGCTGGGACCGTACATCGGCGAATCAGAGTTCTACTCGACCCATCTGTACCCGCTTGCCGGAGCCCACTCCAACTCCTGGAAACCCGGCGGACTGCTGGAGTGTCCTTCCGTTATTAACGATCCTAGTCACGCGGTAGCCTACTATTCTCAGTACGGCATGAATCTTTTTGCGGTCGGAGGAACCGACTGGGGAACGTACAAAGGCTATCGCATATTGAGCGAAATCCGCAACCCCGACGGCAAGCTTCTCCTGATAGACAGTTTCTACAAAAGATTGACAGGTCCGTGGGGTCAGTGCTGGGTAATTTATGACTCCGGCGCTTCCGATGGCTATTGGGGCATGCGCCATGGGGGCGGCAACCTCTCCTGCAATGTGATGTTCTGTGATGGACACGTAAATCTCATGAACCGCGACGGACTTCTCTCTACGGCATGGGGCACCAGCAAGTTATGGGGCTGGGGTTATTGAAGTGAAAAATGGAAAATCTCTCAAAAACTCAACTTTTATCGACTAAACTATTATAACACGAGCAAACTATTACTC
>JBAQUG010000460.1:0-12767 GCA_049297395.1 Victivallales bacterium
TCTTGAAGGAATGCTTCTTATAAAACTCCTTCAGGTCGAAGACCTTCATCTTCAGTTTCGCCTTTTTAGAGCGGTCCTCGCCTATCGCCTTGGAATTATCGTTGTCATTAAGCACGAAATACCGGAGCGTCAGATCCACTCCGAGGAGGGAATGATATGGTTCGAGGGCGTCCTTCGAGTAATCCTTGAACGTCTTCAACTTGAATTCGGCTCCGGACTCGACCGACTTGAGGACTGCGTCGAAAGGCGGAATGTCCGGATTCAGGAACGGCACGAACCTGTGTCCGGGGAAAAGTATTCCCTTGTCGATCTCGTCCTGGGTCGGGGAGATGCAGAATTCGGCCTTGTCGAAAAACTTCCTTCTTGGAATATAGCTCTCACGGAGTTCGCCTTCGCAGGTGACATCAAGAAGGGAATTGTCGCTGGCGAGGAATTTCTCGACTTCAGGAATTATCTCCTTGCCATCAAGTTTCAAGATCTCGGCGACTTCCTCGGCGGCGTTTTCGGCGTTGAAGTTCTTGTCGGCGCCAGCGATGAAATCCTTAAGTGCCTTTTCAATTTCAGCATTCGATTTTGTTTTTTTCATTTTTACAAATTTCCCTGTTTGTGCCACCTAGTGGCTCAAACAGGGAAATTTACCTTTCATTATAATCCAACCGGCTCAAGATCTTTGGAATGGGGTTTTCAAGAAGTCCTGGCTTGTCGATAAAAGCGTCCTGCAGCTGCGTGTAGATACCTGAATCAAACCCATGCTTGTCTTCAGAAAAGACTTCCTTGACTTTTTTGGCAAGGGAAATTCTGGAACTGTCCTTGTAACAGTTGAGTGAAAGCTCGCTGAAGGATATCTTTGCCGTATTCCTCCCGATTTCAACATCGCAGTCCTCCGGTCTGATGCTTGCAGCTGCACCTTCTATCTCATCGCTTATGAAAGGATGGAACAGGAAGCCAGGGAATAATTTGCCTTCTTCAAGATCCTCGATGAATGGGAACCTGGCTTCAAGCTCATCGCATATTTCATCATAAGTGAACGGCTTTTCCGCTTTCCTGATGTAAGCGGCCACGGCTTCATACACTATCTTCGCATGCTGCTTCTGCAATGCGACATCTATCTTGGGAATTTCAAAACTGAGCGGATCCATATTTCACCTCATATCTGACATCCCTTGCGGGATTGACTACCGACAATACAATCAAAGAACACGGCAACTGAGTGCCGTGGCTACAGTAAATCCCGGCGGTTTCGGAGAAACCCGACCTACCCAATCAGGTTATAAAATCCGCTTCGGATTTTATTTTCCGAGGGCTCGAATCATATCCTCAACACGGCACAGCTTGTCTTCGTTTTCGGCGAGGAGCTTCTTTGAATCCTCGATGACTTTCGGGGGAGCCTTGCCTACAAACCTCTCGTTGGACAATTTCGCCTTCGTTCCGGCGATCCAGCTGTCCAGTTCCTTCTTCTGTTTTTCGAGTTTTGCGAGTTCCGCAGCTACGTCAACAAGTCCTTCGAGCGGCATGAATATCGTGCCGGCGTCGGTGACGATCGACGGCGCCGGGCCTGAAGCCGCGAAGTTCGCATCGATCACAAGGCTTTCGGCGCGGAGCAGCATCTCGAGGGAGGATTTCTGTTCCTGCAGGAACTTCTCGGTTCCGGCATCGACCGGCTTGATGAAATATTTTATTTTCAGGGACGGCGCAATGCTGCAGCTCACGCGCAGATTTCTTCCGGCGCTGATGATTGCGAATTTCGCAACAACGCGCTTGATGAGTCCATCGCTGATACCGAGTCCTGCGAGTTTCGCAGATTCCATCGGTTTCGGGAATTCCGCAAGCATGATGCTGGAGTCGTCCGCAAGATATCCGAGCTGGTGTGCAAGTTCCTCGGTGACGAACGGCATGAACGGGTGCAGGAGCTTCAGGATCGTGAACATGGCATAATCAAAGAGCCCGAGCCCCCTGTTGCGTTTCTCGGTATTCTCCTTGTTGAAGAAATTCTCCTTTGAAACCTCTATGTACCAGTCGCAGAATTCGCCCCAGACAAATTCATAGAGCCCGTGGACCGCGTCATGGAACCTGAAGTTCTCCAGCGATTCGTTCACGGACGTCACAACCTGGTTGAGCCTTCCAAGCATCCACTTGTCGTCCTGTGAAAGATCGGCGGATTCTAATGAACTAATATTAAAGGGAACTATGTCTCCCTGCATGCGGCGGAAGCGGGAGGCGTTCCAGAGCTTGTTGGCGAAGTTCCTGCCGATCTCGCATTTCTCGTTGCTGTACCGGATGTCCATGCCAAGCGGCGCTATATATATAATTGAGAAGCGGAGCGCGTCCGCGCCATACGTCCTTATCACATCCAGGGGATCCGGCGAATTGCCGAGGGACTTGCTGAGCTTGCGCCCGGTCTCGTCGCGGATGATGCTCGTAAAATAGACGTTCTTGAACGGCAGCGCACCCTTGAACTCGTATCCGGCCATTATCATCCTGGCGACCCAGAAGAAAATGATGTCCGGACCGGTCACAAGATCGCTCGTCGGATAGAAGAACTTCTGTTCCTTTGTCTCCTCCGGCCAGCCCATGATCGAGAAAGGCCACAGCCAGGAACTGAACCAGGTGTCGAGGACGTCCTCGTCCTGTACCCAGTTCTCGATGTCCTTCGGAGCTTCAAGCCCTACAAAAATCTTGCCGGTCTTCTTATGGTACCAAGCAGGTATGCGGTGCCCCCACCATATCTGGCGGCTGATGCACCAGTCCTTGATGTTCTCCATCCAGTGGAAATATGTCTTCGTCCAGCGGTCCGGATAGAACTTGATCTCGCCGGATTTGACAGCGCTTATTGCGGGTTTCGCAAGTTCCTTCATGTCCACGAACCACTGTTCGCTGACGCGCGGCTCGATCGGAACATCGCCACGCTCGGAATAGCCTACGCTGTGCATGTGGTCCTCGATCTTGACTACAAGATTGGCGTCCTGCATGAGCTTGACTATTTTTTCACGGCATTCGAAGCGGTCGAGTCCGACAAACTCCTCGCCGGCCGCCTCGTTCATTGTTGCGTCGGCATTCATGACGTTCAGAACCTGCAGCTTGTGGCGGAGTCCGACCTCGAAGTCGTTCGGATCGTGGGCGGGAGTGATTTTCACGCAGCCAGTTCCGAACAGCGGATCAGCGTGTTCATCCGCGATGACCGGAATCTTCCTGGATGTCAGGGGCAGATCAATTGTCTTACCTATTATGTTCTTGTAGCGCTCGTCGGCAGGATTGACGGCGACCGCAGAGTCACCGAGCATTGTTTCCGGGCGGGTCGTGGCGATAACGAGATGTCCGGAACCGTCGGAAAGCGGATATTTGAAATGGTAGAAATAGCCATGCACTTCCTTGTAGATCACTTCCTCGTCGGAAAGGGCGGTCTTTGACACCGGGCACCAGTTGATCATGCGGCGTCCGCGGTAGATATAGCCTTTTTCATAGAGCTTGACGAATACGAGCATGACCGCCTTGTTGAGGCCTTCGTCCATGGTGAAGCGTTCGCGCTCCCAGTCACAGGAAGTTCCCAGCTTGCGGAGCTGCTTTATTATTGTGTGTCCGTACTGCTCCCTCCACTCCCAGACGCGCTTGACGAACTCTTCGCGTCCATAATGGTCGCGGCCATGGCCTTCATTCTCGCGGAGCTGCTTGTCGACGCGGGTTTCGGTGGCGATGCCGGCGTGGTCGGTTCCGGGGAACCAGCAGGCTTCATATCCCTGCATCCTGCGCCAGCGGATCAGGATGTCCTGGAGCGTATTGTTCAGCACATGCCCCATCGTGAGTATGCCTGTCACGTTTGGAGGCGGTATGACAATGGAGTACGGTTTCTTCCCGGAATCCGGATTTCCCTTGAAGCATCCCCTGTCCTCCCAGACGGGATACCATTTGTTTTCTACATCATTAGGCTCGTAGGCCTTCGGCATTTCGTTTGTGCTCATATTCTTAAGTTCCTAAAAGTATGTGATTTGCGATTTGTTCAAACCCGAAAATTTAAGCTGATTTGCGTTAATATCAAGCAAGACATTAGCGATTTCCAGCATCACCTGTAGCTTACGGTAAGCTTGTCACTAGTAACGGGAAGTGCTTTCAGACAGCGAGAAGGAGGAGGCCAGATGGCATGCCACAAGGGATGATCATCCGGAATCGCTTTCAATGCTTGAAAGGACATGATTTAGCATTTTCCTTGTTGGAAATACTGGAAATCACGGAAAACCATATTAAATTCTGCTCTTTTCAAAACATTATTTTAATATAAATCTATATGATTATGGATAATAAAGAATTCAAAGTCTCATGTCCGAAATGCAAGGCATCCTTTTCAGTGCCCTTGGAATTTGCCGGGGAAACGGCAGAGTGCGCCGAATGTGAATTCATATTTGAGATCCCGAAACCAGACCAGCTCGAGGACTACGATGTGACCGAGACCGGCACCATCGCCGGTGTCGAGATAGATGAAAAACTTGCAAAAGGTACGGTAAGGCTTTCCCGGACATCCATAGGCATGATTCCGACTATGAAGGACAAGTTCGAATTCGGCACGAAACTTCCTCCCCCGTCGATGAAGGACGATGATTTCTGATAAAATCGCGCTGGCGCGATTTTTTATAACTTGCCAGGCTTTATTTTTTGCCATGCAAAAAAACATTGTTGAATTCACTCCGGTTGGATGTATATTTCGCACCACAAAAACAAAACATCGGAGGGGTCTTATGAAGAATTTCCTTGGAATCACAATGCTGGCTTTCCTCGTCACCGTTTCTTCGTCTGGTATATATGCCCAGGACAAAGAAGCTGCCGCACCGGCCAAGATTGAGAAGCCGACGCTTGCAGTGCTTCCATTCGTACTGGAACCGAACAATATCCAAATCAACGTGAATGACACCGAAATGAAGATCCAGATCGTTGAAAGCGAATTCGCCGACCAGCTGCTGCAGAACCTCGTCAAATCCCGCAAATTCACAGTCCTCGAACGCTCATTCGTCGAAAAAATCATGAAGGAGAACAAGCTGACCGAATCCGACTACATCAAGCCCGGCGAAGAGCAGAGGATCGGAAAACTCCTCGTGTCCGACTATCTTGTCGTCGGACATGTCGACAGGGTCGAGTTCTACCTTGAAAAGAAGTTCATTGAGATAACCAAGGAGACATCCATAAGGCTCAAGGGCACAATGAAAGTGCATTTCAGGGTCGTAGAGACCAAGTCCGGAAAAATCGTCTGCGCCAACACCATCACTAGAAAGCTCGACAGCAGGAACATCCTCCCCCAGGAACGCAAGAACATGACGGGCGGTGACTACAGGGACATGCTCTTCACCGACTGCGCAGTATGTGCATCAAACTACATTCTTGAAGGCGTATATCCTGTAAAAATAGCATCTGTCCAGGGCGAGGAGCTTGTCCTGAACCGCGGCGAAGGCACAGGCCTGGCAGTTGGCGGACAGTATGAAGTCTACGCACAGGGTGCGTCCGTAAAGGATCCCGACACCGGCGACGTCATCGGAACAGATGAGACCAAGATCGGCATCATCGAGGTCACGGCCGTCCAGCAGAAATTCTCCAAGGCTAAAATAATCAAGTCTGACGGAGTCCTGACAGTCGGCGCCATATGCCGCCAGATGGACAAGAAGGAAAAGGATGTCGAACCAGCCACTCCGCGCGCTACGCCGGGATGGTAACAATTGTAGAGCCTGGGAATCGTCTGACCTGCGGGAATAAAATCATGCAGGCTATCCAGGTTTCCATATTGCCTGGCCTGGCAGACACCATGAAATTTCATCCAGTAAAATATTCCTTTGTCCTCATCCTGCTCCTTGCCACGGGATGCTCCTCCGTATTCACTTCAAGATCGCAGAAGGAGGAGCTGATGACAGCCTACACTTCCGGCAACATGGAAGAGGCGGTCAAGATCGTAGACAGGATGTCCGAGAAACGGGCTGACACCGGCGACGAGCTCATGTGGAGGCTGGAACAGGGAAAGATCAAGTTTGACTCCGGAGACTACAAGGGGAGCCTTGCGGCGTTTGAAAGATGCGAAGCAATCATAAAGGACTTCGACGACCGCGCCGCCATCAACGCTAGGGCAGCCGGTGCGGAGACAGGTTCAGCCTTCACAAACCAGAACGCCCTGCCCTACAGCGGATTCAATTATGACAGGATTCTCCTAAACACCTACAAGGCCCTCGATTATTTCGCCCTTGGCAACGCCTCAGATGCCAACGTCGAACTGCGCCGTGCATACGAACGCCAGAAAGAGGCTGAAAAAAGATTCGAGGATGAGATAAGGAAACAGGACGGGGAGAACAAGAAGGAAAACGAGAAGGCCGGAAAACAAGTCAGATTCGACGAACTTGAAAAGGAGCATCCGGAAGTCAGGAAGTCCTTCGACGAGATGAAAACCAACTCCAACAAGACGTATGGCAACCTCATGAACCCATTCGTGACCTATATGTCAGGTCTGCGCTATCTGATAGACAAGAACTATCCCGAAGCCGACGTTGATTTCAGGAACCTCTACAAAATGGACACGGGGAACCCTCTCAGCCAGCGGTACTATGTGACAATGTCGCAACGCATGGCCAACAAGATACCAAACGAGCTGGCAGGAGTCAAGCCCTTCGCTTATCCACTGGATACCAACGTCGTCTATGTACTCTTCGAGAACGGACTGGCGCCGGCACTCAGGGAGCAGAAATTCCAGATCATCCTGCCTACCGGTTATTCCGGAGTGGCATATTCCGACCTGGAATATTTCCCTGTCTCAATGGGAGCTCTGGAGATCACGGATGCCGCTGGAAACACATATAAGACAGTTACCGTTTCAGCCATGAATTCGGTAGTGTCCCAGGAATACAAGGAGATCTTTCCGGCAATGATAACCAGGCTGGTCATATCGACTTTAATCAAGGAGGCCGCAACAGCTGCCGCATATGTCGCCGCAAGCCAGAGCGGAGATGGAGCCGTGACAGCCCTCGGCGTGGCCGGTGTGTGGGTTGGGACCAGCATCTACAAGTACACGTTCAACACAGCCGATACGCGCTGCTGGCAGACCCTTCCATGTGAATATCAGGTGACACAGCTGCCCCTCCCATCGGACGGGAAACTGAAACTGAAGGCGATATCGCGCGACGGCACCATGGTTTCAGCTGACCCCGTGGAGATCGCCGTCGAAAAGAAGCGCGCGATAATCCATGTCAGGCATGTCGGACAGGGAAGCATGACCGTAAGGGTCTTTGAATTCGAATAAATTCCTGCATGCCGAAGCGCACGCAGGAATTTATAACTATTGGATATTGAGCGATGATTGGATTATATTATTGAAAATCATATGAAAGAGGTGAACCAATGAATCCGATGAAGCTTTTAGCGATTCCAACTCTTGCACTCGTTTTTCTTCTCTCCGCATGCAACTCGCCGGTAAACTCGGTTGAGAACACGGACAAGGTCATGGAAAAGGACTTTGTAAGGAACAAGCGCGTCATAACCGATTCGACTCTCGACAGCAGGCTGCAGGTCGTGAGCGTCGACAAGCAGGAGATCCCCGGAGGGCTGTTAAAGGTGCAGGTGACGTTCAGGAACGCGCGCAAGTCGGACTTCAAGTTCGCCTACAGGTTCCAGTGGTTCAATGAGGCAGGAATGGAAGTAGCAACCGCAGCCACTACCTGGATTGAAAAAGATGCCTATGGGGGCGAAGAGTTCCTCGTTTCAGCGGTATCCCCGAATGAAAGATGCAAGGATTTCAAGCTGATGACAAAATACATCGACTGATATTTTCTTCAAGGCGTACCGCCTTTTGAAGAAAATATTCTCAGATGCTTTCATCAATCGACAAGTTCTTGAAAATAACTTCCCCGATGCTTTTCCAGAGATCGTCCCATCCTCTTGTCGGCCCTTCAAAAGTGAGGACATAGACAGTACCAGTCCTGTCATTCGATATGTATAATCTGTATACAGTAATGCTCTCTTTTTCATCGGAGGAGTCGACATACATGAATCCAATTTCCTTGAAGAGGCCCTTGGTCTCCTCCCATTTCTTCGTGAACTTCACCTTTTTTTCAGTCTCGCCCACCGCAGAAGCCGAATATTCGGAAGGCAGCCTGCCCTTGGTTTTAGCAGGCACGCCCCTCATGACCCTGAGGTCCATGCCAGTCACGTAAACCCCCTTCTGCTCGATATTCTCCTTTGTAATATGGTATATGTACCGCTCCTCCCTGTTGTCCGGTATGAAGCTGAAGAACCAATCATCGGGCATCAGCAGGGAAGCCTTTATGAAAGGCATCTGGCGCCACGCGAATCCCTTGGGCGGCTCAGGTAGGAGGTCGGCCGCCTGGAGCAGCAGTCCTGCCAGAAGCATCATCAGGAATACTATTTTTTTCATCAGGAAATCCTCTTGTTGGGAATAACTGTAAATATCCGCCGTTTTTTTTCAATCCGATGGGTGCCGATTTCATCCAAAAAGATCAGGAGTGAACATCTCATCCTTTTTCTTCATGGAGGGTTTTACCGCAGGGGCAGGCGATGGAACCGGACTACCCTCTCCGGACATCTTCTCCAAATCGTTTTTTATGCTTTTCAAATCCAGGTCGTCGGCCATAGCCTTAAGCTTTCCGATATCGGGCTTCCTCTTGTGGAAATATTCCACATCCTTGAGGAAATCGTCCGGAAGGGAAAGATCCAAGGATATTATCTGCCTGTTCTTTTTCAAGAATTCAGCAGACCCGCTGATCTTCGCGCGGAGCTTCTCATTTCCTATCTGCGCGGTATTCGCAAGCAGGTTGTCGATAGAGCCGAACTGGTTTATGAGCTTGGCCGCAGTCTTCGGCCCCACCCCATCGATCCCGGGTATGTTGTCCGAATTGTCCCCTATGAGGGACAGATAATCCACGATCTGCGATGGCTTGACTGCGAATCTCGCAAGAACTTCATCCGGCCCCTGTATGACAAAGCCGCCGGTCCCCTTTCCCGGGATAAGCATCTTTATCCTGTCGTCGATGACTTGCGCGATGTCCTTGTCGGCACTCACGATCCTCACCGGGCTCTCCTTGAACGTGACTGCGATTGCGGCAATGATGTCGTCGGCCTCCTGCCCTTCCTTCTCGACTATCCTCCAGCCGAACGCCTCTATCAGGTCCCTTATCTGCGGCAGCTGTCCCCGGAGTTCTTCCGGCATGGGAGGGCGCTGCGCCTTGTATTCTGGAATTATCCTCATGCGGTGCTCAGGCCTGCCCTTGTCAAAGACAACCGCGCCGTAAGGTGAATAATATTCCCTGTCCAGCGAAATCAGGAATTTGGCGGTTGCGAAGATCGCGTTCGTGAACTGCCCCTTGGAATTCGAGAGCTGAGGCAGTGCATAGAAGCCCCTGTATATCTGCGAATATGCGTCGATCAGCGTGATGGTTTCCTTCATTATAGACTTTCCTTTAGAAGTTTCAGGTTTTCAGAACAGTCCCATTTATCGAAGACAAGCTCGACGATAAAGGCTGAATCCGGATTGGATTTAATTCTGGCAAGCGCCTCTTCAAGCTCGCCGTTCGTCTTCACCTGGAGGCCTATGCCGCCTGAAAAGACATCTGCAATCCTATGGTACTTCCAGACATTGACGTCGTTGAAAGGCCCGTCCTCGTTGAGCAGCCTCTCAGTGAGATACCCCTGGTTGTTGCTTATAAAGATCACCGGCTTGAGATTCAGCTTGATTATTGTCGACATCTCCTGTGCGGTTGCCTGGAACGCCCCGTCTCCGACGAACGCAATCGGCCTTTTGCCGGGAAGGGCAAGACATATTCCCAAGGTCGCCGGAACAGCATATCCGATCGAAAGATAAAACGCCTGGTTGATAAACGCCACTCCTTCCGGCAGGAAGAGATTTGCCGCGGAAAGCATTGAATCGCCGGAATCAGCCGTCAGTATGTTCTCACTGCCGATGAAGCGGTTGATCCTGCTGTAGAAACCATTCACAGTAACAGGACTCGAACTGTCGAGATTTATTTTCCTGTCCGGATTTCCGTAAGGATAGCTTATTCTCGGATGTTTCACTTTACGCGGACATATCTTCCGCCCCAGGCTGACGATGAAATCCTCAAGACCCACATGGTTGTAAATATGATGTTTGATGCGCACGTTGTCGGAATTGGCGATGATCATCTTTGACTGATCCTGTATCGACCGCCTTCCTCCGAGCTCGATATCAGTCATAAGCACGCCAAGACTCAGCAGCATGTCGGCATCAAGCACCGTCCTGCGCGCAGACTCCCAGCTTGCAGCACCTCCGTAGATTCCAGTAAAGAGCGGATGCTGTTCGGAAATGACGGATTTGCCAAGGAGGCTTGTAGCAAAAGGCATGCCGGCATGCGATAAGAATTTCCGGAGCTGATCCTGCATGCCCAGCCTATGGACCTCGACTCCTGCGAGCATGGCCGGCTTCTTTGCGGAGTTCATCAGGGCTGCCGCTTCTTCTACAGCCTCGGCAAGCGAATCGGCGTCGCTGTGGATCGTCCTGTCAAAGGAGATCTCCCGGGCCTGGGGGCATGCGAGATTTATGATGTCCATTGGAATTTCAATATAGACGGGCCTCCTGCTGCGCAGGCACGTCGTGATTGCCTCATCGATCTGGCGTCCGGCACTGGCGGGATTTGAAAGCACGGCCGAGTAGACTGTCGCCTGCTCATAGATCCTGCTCTGCAGGTTCATGTCTCCGAAGGTATGATGCAGGAGATGGTGGTATCTCTTCTCAGCAAGCCTCGGAGCACCGCTTATCACGATCATGGGAACCCTCTCGGCGTATGCACCTACAACGGCATTCAAAAGGCTGAAGCCTCCAACTCCGTAGGTCACACAGACCGCCCCTATCCCGTTCACACGCGAATAGGCGTCGGCGGCGTATCCGGCATTGAGTTCATTGCATGTGCAGACGAGGCCGATCTCACTCTTCTCCAGCATGCTGAAGAACTCGAGGACATAGTCTCCCGGCACCCCGAAGACATGGTTCACACCAACCTGCCGAAGGCGCTTTATAAGGTATTTCCCGACAGTGTCCTGCGATTCCACCTTCATTTGACTGCTGGCTTTATTTTATGTAATGATTGAAGAATTTCAGCTTCTCACGGCCGTGCGTGGCGCCGCCGCCCTCATGCTCGTTGAATGGATAAGCCATCATCTTCTTGGTTGATTTGATCTTGTTGTAGACAGCATAAGCAGTTTCAGGAGGACATACTGGATCCTTGAGACCGCACGAAACAAGGACAGGACACTTGATCCTCCCTGCGGAATTGAGATTGTCGAGATAGCTCAGCGTTTTCATGACCTGCTCCAGGCATTCCGGATGCCTCCTTATGAATTCAGCGATCTGGTTGCCGCCGCCGGATCTTGCAAAAACCCTTTTCTCCAGCCAGCAGTTCGAGGGAACATCCGCCATGCAGAGCCTGACTGAATCGTCGAATGCCGCAACAGCAAGGGCCATTCCGCCTCCCTGGCTTCCTCCCGTGATTGCAATCCTCTCCGGATCAATCTCCTTGGTTTCGCGCGCAAGTCTGACAGCCCTGAGCGAGTCGGTGATCATCCTGTAGATATACGAGTCCTCCCTGTCGAGGATTCCAATCGCGAGCCATTCATTGGTCGACCATGTGGAGAAACCGCTTTTTGTTCCAGTCTTCCCTCCCTGCAGCCTGTAGTCGAACGCTATGACCGCCACCCCCATCAGAATCCAATTCGCGTAGTTTTCCGGCTCGCCTTTGCTTCCACCGGCGCCATGGCAATGGATTATCGCAGGCACTTTTGACTCCTTAGCCTCGGGGGGAAGAATCAGCCAGGCCGAAATCTCAGTCCCGTCAAGCCCTTCAAAGGTAAGATCACGGACATCCATCTTGCCTATCGGATAATCAAGCTTCCTGCTTTTTACGTTAAGAGGCAGGGAATCAACTTTCTTCATCGCCCCCTTCCAGAAAGCATCAAAATCCTTTTCGCGATAACAAGGTATGTCGAGCTTTTCAAACTCCTTCAGCTGTGTTTCCAGCAGGTCCATAAAAACCTTTCATTCATCTATGAAATATCTGATGACGGCCTTTTCCTTCAGCCTGTTCATATAATCATTATAGCGTTTCTCCTTTTCGACCTTCGTAAGCTTTTCAGAGATTTCATCCCTCACATCCTCAAACGCCTTCGACTTGGCGCCCATCCGATCGGAGATCCTTATGAAATAAACTCCTTCGTCGGCCTGGACAGGCCCTGTGACCGAAGCATTTCCAATACATTTGATGGCGGCGGCAAACTCGGGCCTGAGCTTTGATTCCTCAAGCCATCCGATGTTTCCGCCTTTTGCGACATCAGGCCCTTCGGAATAGAGCTTGACGAGAGTCGTGAATATCTCCTTGTCGGCCTTGGCTGCGTCCGGCTTTATCTTCTCGAGTGTCCCATCAAATTCATCCTTGAATTTTCCATCCTTTTTAAGGAGCAGGACCTGGAGTTCGATCTGAGGGGCCTTTGAAAACTCACCGGCGTTTTTCTGATAATAATCGTTCACCTCCCTGGGGGTGATAAATACATTCCTGTAGCAGAATTCAAAAACAAGGATGTCTACCGCGATCTTCTCGTGCGCCTTCATCCTGAGATCGTTCAAGGTCAGCCCTTCCGCAAGCGCCTTCTTCTCGAGCTTCTTCCTGTCGCCGCCTGCCATGTTCGCCGCGAGTCCGTCAAGCATGTCCTCGACATACTGCTGGGGAATCTTGTATTCCTTCTCCTTGAATTCCAGGGAGCAGAGC
>JBAQUG010000461.1:0-7237 GCA_049297395.1 Victivallales bacterium
CTGTATCTCCCATGTTCCCAGAAATAAGTGCCTACACCAGGCCCCCACCCATCGGGAGGACCGCTCACGAGATACATGTTGATTCCATAAGCCCGTCCGGTCAGCGCGGGTACGCTGGGACATTTCAGGCATTCATTGTTCAGTCCATAAGACGAAAGATTGTAGTCCTTATATGACAAGTAGGGATCGACATAGTCTCCAGGAGTCCTGTACCACAGCGCCGGAGGCGTATAACCAGCGTAGTCACCTGCAAAATTAAAGGACATCTGCACAAGCTGGCGCTGATTGTTCAGACATGACAGCGAACGGGCGGACTCCCTGGCATTCTGCAGCGCCGGCAGGAGCATCGCCGCAAGGATTGCGATGATCGCAATCACCACCAACAGCTCTATGAGCGTAAACCGGCACTTTTTCATAATACCTCCAAAGTTTATCGTTGATATTTCATTGTTCACTCCCACTCCAGTGCGAGCATCTGATGCATGCGCATTTCCGGAACAACGGCTTCAAGAACACCTTTGCGCATTTTGAATGATAGTTCTTCCCTGGTGAGTGGCAGGAACGCCCTCTTGATTTTCTCCGGAACCCGGATGGACACCGGCACGTCACGCAGTACCGGGATATCCTCAATGACCAGACAGCGGCCCCTCTTGAGCGGCGGGGCATAGAGCAGGTGAACGACATGTCTTCGCTGCCGGGGCTGTGAAATCATGGTTGCCCGTCCCGAACTGGGGAGACATGTATGAAGGAACGGTTTTGTGTGGAGACGGTCCAGGGCGTTGATGAAGAGGTCGCGGTGGACGCGCGCGCCATGCTCGTGATACATCTTGCCGAGGGGATGCGGCAGGAAGATGATCCGTCCTTTTCCCAGCGCTCCTGCGTGCTCGGCAGGTTCCAATCGGTTCGGCGTGTTCTGGTGCGAGCAGTAATGCCCGTACGTCCTGTCAAAGTACGGTTCGTGGATGGCTGCGAGTACGCGCCCGTCGGTGGGGCGCACCCGGATCGCAGCCGTGTAGTTCAGGAACGGCGAGCTCACCAGCCCTTTGCCAAGAAGCGGGCCGACCGCCAGGTAATCCTCCTTGTACATGGCCGGTCCAAGATACTCTCCACCGACATCGAAGAGCAGCGAGTCCTTCCCCGCCTCAAGCGCGGACTCCCCCAGCACCAGAAGCGAGCCGCCATGTCGCACGTACCGATTGAGCCTGGCTGCGAACTCCGCAGACAGGAAACGGCTTCCAGGAAGTATGACCGTTTGAAACTTCGACAGATCATCGCCGGGCTCAACCACATCGAAGTCGTGCTGCGTCTCCAGAAGCATCGATGCGACGCCCTCGGCGTGGGCCATAGCATCCGCCGTCAGCCCTGGGCCAGTCCCGGGGATCAGCGCCAGATTGGTCAGCGGTAACGCGCCGATCCCATACGATTCGATCTTGCGCACGTAGCTGTACCCTGCACCGATATTACGGTAGGTGTCAAGATCCATCCTGCCACACGGATGCATCTGGTCTCCGAACGAGCAGGATGCGCCGTAGGCGACCATGGCGGCGGCTTCGTAGCGGATGGCGTCCGGGTGTTTGAATCCGCCGAACTCGCCCCACATGGTGTGAAATTTTCCAGACATGGCCAGATACGGCTTGCCATGGCGGCGGAGATTCCGGGCGCGCAACGGAAACTTGTCGTATCCGCCCCATGTCGTGGGCAGGTCTTCCATCTCGAAATGCGTCTGGTTGTCCAGGACTTCCTGCGGAGTCTCCATGTTTGCACCGCCATTGAAAAAGATGGATGCCTCGGGATGGGACGATTTGATGATTTCACTGCAAATGCGCATCAGTTCCACCCATTTGTTCCTGGTGTGATTCCTGACCGCGTCCTCGTTCTCCATATCGACTCCTGCACTTGCCATCCCGGCACGGCATCTGTCGCAGTAGCATACTGCGGGATTGAAGCAGATATCGTAGAAGAATCCGTCTGCAGGATATGCCCCGCATATCTCCCGGGTCTGCGCCAGAATAAGGTCGCGATAACCTCCGCCTGGACACAGGTATTTCCAAGATACGATTGGCTTCGCCGTCTCCGGCTTGGCGGACAGATCAAAGTTGATCGTCGCAATTGAGCCGTCTTTTTTGCGGGCGCACCATTCCGGATGCATTTCCGCGTCATTCGCCGACCAGCCTACGGTGATGTAGATCGGGCAGCGCACGCCGATTTCGTGGCAGGCTCTGATCTGCCGGCCCAGCAGGTCCGTCCTGAGCGTGGGATGCGGCATTCCAACCTTTGTCGGATAGTACGACCAGGAATGGTGGCATTTCGCGAAGACTGTGATCGAGTTCACATGCCCCAGCTTGAGGGCGCGCTGGAATTGCTTCTCGTCAAAAAGGCCTCCCACGTCCGGCATAAGCTCCGACGTGTGGAAGTCCAGATGGACTTGGAGGCTTCTAAGAGTTTTCATACATGTTTATTCTTTCGTCTAAAGATTCTTCCATACTCTTCTTACAAAAATAACTTCATCCACCTTCACCGGCAATGCATTGGACGCGGAGGAGTCTCAATCGCCAACAGTGGATCTCCGTGGCTTTTCATCTGGGCGATAAGCCGTGAGTGAAGATCGTCTGCAACATCTTGAATCATAGCTTCCGTATATTTTGGACCTGTATCAGGCGTCGCCCATGCATCCTTGCTCCACACAGGGCAGCCGGAGTCTACGGCCAATCGCCGCCGGATTCGCCATCCGGCGAGAAGATCGGACATCTCGCATGGATCATGCATGACATCGAACAACAAATACCTCCGGATCAGGGGAAACCAGCAAAGCTTCCAGCGTTCGGTACGGATGGCACGTTGAGAATGACGCAACGCTTGTCCAGGCTCCTCCGGACTGTAAAATTCACATAGCACCGAATCGCGGACGCGCTCCTGTTTTCCCAGCATAAGAGGAAGAAGGCTGAATCCATCTGATGCCGTGGCCGGTCTGGTGATACCTGCCAACTCGCACAGGCTTGGGAAAAGATCCACATGATGGCTCAAGGCTGTCGAACGCCCCCCCGCTGGAACACCCGGCCCGCAGAAGACAAGCGGAGCGGCAATGCTATGGTCATACATGTTCTCCTTGCCAAGCAGCCCATGACTTCCCACCGCCAATCCCTGATCACTGGTGAAGACAATGAGGGTATTCTCCATCTTGCCGAGCTTACGAAGTTTGTTGATCAACAGGCCAATGTGCCAGTCCATATGGGTGATGATGCCGTAATAACTGGCGCGGTACCGACGCATGGACTCCTGTGTTCGAGGCCAGTTCTCAAGCTGTTCGTCCCGGATGGTCATATCACCGTTGTCGAAAGGGTGCTCCGGCATATAATCGGGAAACAGCGGCATCCGCTCCGGATCATACATCGAGGCGAACGGCTCCGGACTGACATGCGGGTCGTGCGGTGCGTGATAAGCCAGATAGCAAAACCATGGCTGATCAACTGGAGCTGATTCGATTGCCCGGATTGCCGCATCGGTAAAGATCTCGGTGCTGTGTCCTTCATACTCTCTTTCCGCCTCCTGGAAGCGCATGTGATGTCCATGGCTGTGGTATGGATACAAATTATCCGAGGTGCCGAAAGCGCAACGGACTCGATCATACCCCTTGTCGCGAGGATGCCCATCGTTGTGCCACTTGCCAACGTGTATGGTGTGATAGCCCGCATCACGGAAAGCTTGAGGCAGCAACGTCAGTTCTGGTTGTATCGGCATGCCAAACCATGGCACGCCATTGGCAAAGGAGTTACGTCCGGTAAGTATCTCGGCTCTTGCCGGCGTGCAGATCGGCGTGGTGCAGAAATGACGATGGAATGCAAATCCCGTGTTGGCAAGACAGTCCAGCGTCGGAGTGTGGATATTGGGATTGCCAAGGGCGCCGATGGTGTCGAAACGCTGGTCGTCAGACAAGATGAACAGGACATTTGGATGTTGATGTTTCATTGCCCGCTCCCTCCCGGAAAACCTTCTTTGGAAAGACGTTTACCGACACTTCTCAGATAATTAGGATTTTGCATCGCGGCCTCCAAGTTCATGGTGTCTCCGGTTTCGGGGAGAAGCGTAAATCGCCCGGATTGTTGATACTCATCCAGAAGCCATTGCCTTTGCTGCCTGAAGAAACTTTGAGCAGCAGTTCATTCCAGCCCGGCTGAAGTTCCACATCCAGCGTGAACTGTCCCTTGATTGGCGTTCCGTCACGCATCGTGTGATCCTGAACAATTTTCCCGTTGAGCCAGAGCTTCATCCAATAATCCATTTCATACGCCAGACGCACTGTGCAAACCTTGGGCGAATAGATGTGAGTGACCGCATAGCTGATGCACCCCAGCGTGCGTTTGAATTTCCCCCCGAGATCAATGAAGTCATTCTCACCAGCCATAGCCTGCCACCTAGTTGTTTTCCCATCGCCCAAAGGAATGGATCCGTCGAAGTCTCGCTTCACTTCAGGGGGATATATATCACTCATCCCTCGCCCCGTCTTTACATCGAGCACCTGCGAATCCTTTGCGATGAAGGGGCCAATGACCATCCATTGTTTGGCCGCAATGTCCTGCAGAACCGGGGTGATCTGCACGAAAATCAAACCTATCCGTTTCCCCCCTTTTTGTTCAAAGCTCATGGTTACCCTGCCCTTTGGAAGCGAAATAGGCTTGGGCAGGATGGTGACTGTTCCATGCAGTTGCGCTTCGAGATCGCCCAGATGACCCGCTGATTTCCCGTCAACCGAAACTTCCACATCGCCGAAGTCGCCGCCAAATATGTAGCCGACGCTTAACTGGTACGTACCGTCCGCCGGAATGTCGAGATTGATGCCCATGCGGGGTGCGGAACTGACTAGGAAGTGCTCGGCGACCCAGTCGGGGGAGATCTTCTCGCTATCCACCACTTGCGCGGCATCCCCATCAACCAATCGCTTCGCCAAGTCGGCTGTCTTCAGGGATCTCACCGGCGAATCGGGCAATCCGCGTGACACTATCGATTGGAAGTTGCCGGACTTGTGTTCAATGGTAAGTCCGGTCAATTTTATCGCATCAACCAGATCCGATGTATGAAGCCAAATCTGCATGTCCTTGTTGACTATGTCCACCGGACCAATTGCGTTTCCACCATTTGTGTTGATAATAACCGATCCAGCACGTTCCGCCTTGTTGGAGCCCCAATACGACGATTTGGGGGCGAAAGTCTTGTCGGTGCTGCCCGTGAAGCGTAGATTCAGTTCAAAAAATACTTCATTCCCGGCAGTTGTGTCAATTTTCATGGCAGGCGTTGTCGATGAAGTCCCATCAATCGAGGCTGACATCCGCACACTGCTTCCTTTTGCGCCCGCCGTGAGAGCTGAACCCCGTATGGTGATCACGTCATTTGAGTTGAGGTTGTAGGCCGGGATGGTCGCCAGGAGGAAATCGCCATTTTTGCTGAAAGATGTTCCTAATGCGGCAGACGGCTGAATTAAGTTTGCTTCCCTGAAATTATTGTACTTGGCTGCCCCGGCCGGCCCCTGGACAAGTTGTGATGGATGTACTGACCACGTGTCGGTCAACTTTTTGTCCGCATACGAATACATGCAGAACGCATCCACATAGTTGCCGTAGGATCCTGGGGAAAAAACAATAAACCGATCTGCGGCGGCTATGGGAGCACCAACCTTGGAAATCCCAGGCTTTTCAAACTTAGTATTTACTGCTTTGCCAACATAGATATGGGCGGTTTTAGCAAAGGAGAGTGCATCAAAATATTGCCTTGGAGTCTGGACGATACAAGACTCAAGATCGCATTTGATGGACACAGGCGCTCCGAATGGGCCAACCACTGAACTCTTTTGGTAGAGTTCGTTGTAACTTCCTTCAATAATGGAGCGGAAGATGATTGCTCCATTCTTGCCCAGAATGACATGCGGGTTACCGATACACCAGGGACCGATATGAGAGTCTGAGAGAGTTACGCCGTCGAGCAGGATACACCCCTGCTCTCCGCTGGCATATGTCACTGTCTTTTCCCATGACCCAAAATCTACTGCACCGCTGTTGCTCGCATTGAACAGATTGATGAATCTGGAGTGATCGTGCGAATGGGTTCTTGGATCATCGGATCCATCGGGCCGCCGGGTTATTGCCACAATGAAGGCGACGTGCGCGCCGTAGGAGACGTTTATATTTTGCACCGTGATGCCATCCGCAAATCCATAATTGACGTCGGAGAACCAGACAACGGCGCCAAGTGTGACTGTATTATTTGACTGTATCTTCTCAACCGTTGCGTTGATGAAACCGCCCCCGTTGAATTCCACAAACGATCTTGCCTGGAGCGGCGTGGGGTTGCTGTGGTCACTGATTGTCGAGGTGACAACAAAGTTCTTTATGGTTATGCTTGACTGATAATCTATCTTCCTGTTTGAAGCCCTGAACACGCTTCCTGAAGATCCGATGGCTGGCAGGATGGAGGCGCCGCACCCGTCAATCTCAAGCATCCGCGTGTTATCAACGGGAATGTTTATCTGCGACGTCACCTTAAATGTTCCGAGAGGGAAGATGATTTTTGTCGAAGCTCCAGCCGCATAGGAAACAGCAGCTTGAATCGCGGCCGTATCATCTGTCACGCCGTCGCCAACCGCGCCGAAATCACTCACGGACAGGGATTTCGTGTTCGCCTTGTCCCCCCATGCCCCCTTTGTCGGTCCGGATGGTTGCTGTTTTGGCTCCGCAAATGCGACACATGCCGCAATGGATATACAGACGCAAAGCGATAATACTTTAGTGTTTAAAAGTACGTTCTTTGAAAAAAAACTCATCTTTTTTATTCTCCTTTTGTTTCCTGTTGGTTCTTCCATCAATTGGGATTCAAAACAATTGATGCTGTCTCGCCTGGGAATTTGGATGGGGAAACGTGTACGTCTCCATACAACACGTTAACCGTCAATTTGTGCTGTGTATAGCCAAGCCAACCGCTTGTCGCAACCAGTTGATTTGTCTGCCAGATCATGCACACGGGAACGTTAATATCCTTGGTATCATAGGCATCTGCCAATATCATCACGGCCGACGGCTGCCTGATACGGGACCGCCTGCTTGGTTTTATATTCCATTCATAGACTCCAAGTACCAGTGCGTTAAATATGTAATCTGAAAAGATTGTAGTTCCCAATGAAGTATGTTCCTGTTTGCTGGGGCAGCGAAAGACACTCGTAGGATTACGTGGGTCTTGAACTGATTTATAC